>CAMNJU010000227.1 GCA_946541595.1 uncultured Planctomycetales bacterium | reverse complement strand
AGTACCCCCTAGGGGAATCGAACCCCTGTTTACGGACTGAGAATCCGACGTCCTGGGCCACTAGACGAAGGGGGCCTGAAAAACGGCCGACACGCGTGGGTCGCCGCCAAACCTGCGTCTATTATCCATTCGAATTTGTTTTTGTCAACCGTCTTTTTATTTTTTTCTTTCTTCTCCCGGAGCGGGGGTTGGACTTTATATGAAAAATATGGTTTAATGTAGCGAGTCAAATTTTTTTGCCTCTTGAAACGCCGAACGCTCGGGAGGAATTAATCGGTCGCGGCGAAAAAAGAAAAATTGCCCTTTTTTCGGACGCGTTTTTTTTGTAGCATAGAGCGTCGTTTTGCTTTAGAGGAACGGCTCTTGGAACCGGTCCTTATTCGAGAGAAATTTGACAGTCATGGGGTTCGCGGCGCAGCGCCGGAGAGGCGCGTTTGCGGACAGGTAGTTTAGGAGGATGTTGTGAGCAAGGAAGCTAGATCTTTTTATCAGTCGGTCGTACAGGTAACGCGCCGCTTTAAAGGACCCAGCGTTCATTGTCCCGCGCATTCCGCTTTCAAAGTCGGACGTGCGCATCCGTTGCTAATTGCTTTTTTCGTCGTTTTTGGCTTCTTTTCTTTACAGAGCGGGCTTCATGCCGCCGTCTATAAGACCGCGAATTTTATCGTCGACGCCAGTACGCCCGCATTTGCGCAGCTTGTTGCGGAAACGGCGGAACGTTTTCGTTCTGAACTTGCCGTGGCCTGGTTGGGGCAGGAACTGCCCAAATGGTCGAAGGCTTGCGACGTTAAGGTAACGACCGCGCCTGACTTGGCTGCAGGCGGAGAAACGGTCTTCACATTCTCGAACGGCGAAGTTTACGACTGGAAAATGACTCTTCAGGGGAGTGAGGAGCGCGTTTTAGATTCAGTTTTGCCGCATGAAATAACGCACACTATTCTGGCGTCGTATTTGCGCGCGCCCGCGCCGCGCTGGTTAGACGAAGGAATGGCCACGTCGGTCGAGTCCGACGTTGAGCGCATGCGCTATCGCACGATGCTTGTTGATTTTCTTCATACAAAACGCGGTATTCCGTTCAACGATATGATCTCAATGAAGGAATATCCCAAAGACCTCACGCCTTTCTATTCCCAGTCGTTTTCTGTTTGCGAATATCTCATTCTTGTCGGCGGCCGCCGCCGTCTTATTGAATTTGCCAAGGCCGGTTACGACTCCAATAATTGGGACGCGGCTCTTAAAAAATATTATAATTGCGAAACTCTTGGCGATCTTCAGGCCGAATGGGTCGAATGGGTGCGCAAATGGGACGTTGCGAATAAGCCCGCTCAGTTGCCTGATACGCGCAAAATGCCAGAATTTAATCCCTATCAAGACAGGGAAACGATGTTGGCTCATAACGAGCGTTTGTCGGCGCCTCAGGTTCCTACGCGTAACGATTATCAACTTGCGAACAACCAGACGGCTCCCTATCGACCGGGCGCTAGAATTTGGGACAACGTCCGCGGCGGTTTCGGTCTCATGCGTCAGGACGACCCGCAGAACGCCGACCGCCTTGCGCGCGCCCAAAACAACGATCGTCCCGCGGAACCGCGTTCCCCGTTCAATTCCTGGCCCGGCAAGTTCGGGCTTAGCGGCGGCAATAGCGCGCGCGGCCCCGTTGGTCCGAGCGCAGTCGAGCCGCGCGCAATTCTCGATGAGGAACCGTACCGTCCTCAGGTGGTCTCGACTATTAACGGTTCGAACGTAACCGGCGAATGGCAGGGATCGGGGCGGCAGCAGCAGGCTCAGGCCGCTTCTCCGCAGTCTCTTGAAGGTTCCGGATGGACGAATCCGTTGGCCGACGGCGCCGGCACCGCGCGCCGCTCTAACGCCGCAAAATCTTCGGGAAATACGAACGGCGCAGCCCCGATTTATTACCGCCCGTCGCAAGTTTCGACTCCGAATCGGTAGTATCGCGCAATAGAGTTAGTACGGCAATAATAAAAGAACACGCCAGACCCCGTTAGAAAACGGCGTCTGGCGTGTTTTTTATTCGATGGGCCCACACGCTTGCTAATTGAGCATTAACTCCATCTGTTGGCCAATTTGACTTTCAACCATGCCTTTGAACATCATGGCGCCAAACGGGAGATTGAGCTCCAACTTGACTTCGGAATCGTCGATGTGCAAAGCGCCGTCAATACGGTAGGTGAGTACAGACATCGCAAAATCAAGATTGTACGGGTCGGTCCAAACCTCTTTCGTCACCGTGGCAACATTTGACTTGTTGATTTTTTCAGTCGAAATACGTTCACGAAGACGCCGCACCGCCTCGTCTTTACCAAGATTATGGTTGAAAGTTTTCGTAATTTTCGGCATGTTTGCTTTTCCTTGGAGTACTTGCCTCAATATGACAAAAGCACGTGTAAGACGCTCGCGCCGCGCCGCCGAAAAACGACGTCGCGGCTGAATTTTTCGTTGCGTCAGAGAGTCGCTTTAATCGATTCGATGAGCGCGAGCGCCTGACCGATTTCCGCCTTTTGACGTTCCGGATCTTCCGGGATCTCACGTTCAATAGTCAGCGGACCGGTATAACCGATTTCCTTGAGCGTCTGAAGGAAGAGCTTGGCGTCGACTTTACCTTGGCCGAAGGGGACTTCCGTACCCCAGTCGACGCCGGGAGTACCCGTCGTGGGAAGCGCGTCTTTGCAGTGACACGAACGAACGTACTTGCCGACTTTTTTAAGAGATTCGATCGGATTGCCCATTCCGTAAAGAATGAGGTTCGCCGGGTCAAAGTTGATAAAGATGTTGTCGCGACCGACGTCGTGAAGGAACGCGAGCAGGTTCTCGGCTTTTTCCTGACCGGTTTCAAGATGGAGCCGCTGACCGTTCTTCTTCAGATAATCGCAATATTCTTGAATGGCCGCGACCATGCCCTTATAGGCGTCGGATGCAGTATCGTGTGGAACGAAACCGATGTGTGAACCGATCGCTTCAACGCCGAGCAACTTAGCGAAGTCGGCGATTTCGCGCGCTTCCTGAAGCCGCGCCTGACGCGTCTCTTCCGGAACGAATCCGACCGTTTCCGCAGTACGAGCAATCGTTTCGTACGTTTCGCCTTCAAATCCCAAAAAGACGACGGTCGTCGTAATTCCGTATTCGCTCAGTTTCTCGAGGAACGCTTTCGCATTTTCAGGAGTACGCGACGCCTTGGCGGGGGTGTGAAGCTGGATCGTTTTGATTCCGAGATCGCGAACGACTTCTAGTTTGACGCCGAGTCCTGCGTCAATGCTGGCGAAAACGCCGACGGGCATAAATTCCATGATAAATTTCCTTTGGATTGATTGACTAACGAGTACACTACGCGAAAGGCCGCGTATAACAACGACCGGCGCGTCTTATTCCGCGCGCCGCTTGTAGTATACTTGTCAGGTATGCCTTTTTCAAACACAAAATGAGAAAAAAATAAAATTTTTCCAACCTTATCCTTGTGAAACGGTCGTTATTGAAGGATTCCGCAATTCCGCTACAATGAATTGAATCTGGAACGGTTGTTTTACCGCTCATTTTAAATCGCGCCAGCGACGGCGCAGACGGTGTTTATATAACTTTCGAGCTCTAGCATGAACTATACAGAAAACGCAGGCGCCGACTTTCTGACCAAGTACGCTCAGCAAGTAGCGTCCGATCTTTTACGCACCAAATTCGACGTGTTGGCGCGTATCGCAGGTCTCATTCTTGAAACGAAACGAACCGGAAAGCGTATTTACACGGCGGGCAACGGCGGGAGCGCCGCGACGGCGTCGCACATGTGCAACGACCTCATGAAGGGGGCGCGCGTACACGGACGCGTAGGTTTTCGCGCCGTCTGTCTGAACGACAGTACTCCGATTGTTACCTGTTTGGCAAACGATTTTGCCTATGAAGATATATATTCGATTCAACTTCAGACGTACGCCGACCCCGGCGATCTTCTGATCGTCTTCAGCGGAAGCGGCAATTCGCCCAATATTGTTAAGGGCTTGCAAACTGCCCGTCAGATGGGACTCACGACGGTCGGTTTTGGCGGCCGCGACGGCGGGAAAATGAAGAATTACTGCGACGAAATTCTCATTGCGCCGACAAACTCAATGGAGCAGCTTGAAGACATGCACATGCTTTACGAGCATGCGATCGTCTCCTTAATGCAGAGAGTCTTGCCGCTCAACTTCGACGTTGAAGCGATTAACTATCCCGCGCCGGGGCGTCGCTTTAAAGCGGCGTTTTTTGATTACGACGGGACGGTTGCCGCGCTGCGCTGCGGTTGGCAGGACGCCGTAACGGAATGCGCGTGCAGAACCCTCGCCGCGATTCCCGGCGTGACGAAAGAGGAAGTAGAACCGGTCGTTCGCGCGTATATCGAAAAGGAGACGGGGCGGCCGATGATTGCGTTGGGCGAACATCTTGCCGAAGAAGTTGCGAAACGCGGCGGGACTCCTGAGCCGCCGATCGTTTATAAAGAGCAGTACGACGTCGAGCTGGATAAGTTAGTTGAAAAGAAGAAACTCGCGCTGGCTACTGGCGCGTCGCGGCCCGATGAGATTGCGACGCCCGGAGTGTTTGACTTCCTGCGGATTTTGAAGGACAATGGCGTCGCGCTTTGTCTTGCGAGCGGGACCGACGAGAAACGCGTTAAGCAGGAATGCGAGATGTTGGGGCTTACCGCGTTCTTTGATCAGGGAATCTACGGCGCTCGCGAAGACGGAACGCCCTGTGAAAAGGACGCCGTCGTTCGAGATTTGCTCGCGCGGAACGGATGGACCGGCGAGGATCTTGTCGGCTTTGGCGACGGAGGGTTCGATATTATGACGATTAAGAAGGCGGGCGGATACGCCGTTGGACTTGCGACGAACGAGGCGGAACGCGTGGGCGTTAACGAACACAAACGCAAGTTCTTACTGGAAGCCGGCGCGGACGCCGTCGCGCCCGATTTCTCCGACCCGGAAAGATTCTGGCGGTTCCTCAATCGCTGAGTCTGTCAAAACGCGAAGAAGCGCCGAAGCAGAGTAGAAAAACGGTCGTTTGAGCGGCAAGAGTCGCTCATTCGACCGTTTTCTTTGTTTTTCTTGACGAATTGGAACACGTAATTATTTCTTTTTTAGTTCTTGCAGCGCGTTGAAAAACCTTTGGCCCTGTTCTATTTGACTTTTGCGGTCGAAGTGAACTCTGTCGGGATTGAGCGTGGTTCCTTGTGCTGAAACGAACGCCGCCGGTTGGGCTTTTTCAACAACGGCCAGTTGCGCCTCGCGAACGGCTCGGTATCCTTCCGTCTCTTTCGCGGGGAAAAGTTCGCCCACGAGTATTGGAACGTTGGGCGCGTTGAATTCCTCGCGGAAACGCGTAAACAGCGTCAGAAGTTTTTCTTCGTGTTTCGCGGCTTTTTCTACTGAGGCGTCCGCTTCTCCCTGTCGCCATAGAATCGCTTCGAGCGTTCCGTCTCGCAGCGCGCGCTGTGTTCTCGCAATCGCGTCGTCGTACGGATGGGAATCCGTCTGCTTGAAGTATGTTCCCGGCGTCCACGCGTCTATAGACGAGCCTCCGCACGCGGTTGGAACTAATCCGACGGCGATCGTGGGATCCTGTTCGGCTAAGAGCCGCGCAAATTCCCGACCGGGCCCGACGCC
>CAMNJU010000226.1 GCA_946541595.1 uncultured Planctomycetales bacterium | reverse complement strand
GCGACCGACGTTACCACTTCTTTCTGAGTCGTTTTAATCCGCGCCTCCTTTTTGCCGACGATATCGAGCGAGGAGGATCCCCATTCGAATTGCGCGGGGCTTAGATAGAAGGTTCCCCAGTCGGCGTAGGAATCGCCCGGGATTTTGACGTTCTGAACGCCGACGTTGTCGATCTGATAGTCCCCGTTGGCGTTCGTATAGACGGCGGTCGCGACGCCGGAGACATAGCGCGGAATATAGGGCGCGGGCGTCTGCAGCGACTCCCAGCGCCCGCGCCATACGACGTAAAATCGCTCCGACTTCGGGCTGCCGTACGGCTGCGAACGCGCCATGGGCGCGACGACCTCGAATTCGAAACTCGGATCGACGCGCCCGACGTCCCCGACGACGAAACACGCCGTCGCGCGCCACAGGCCCGACTCGTCGCGCAGCCACGCCGTCTGGAGCCGCGCGAGCCGAACGTCGGGCGCGAGCGGAATCGGGGGCGGGAGCGGGTCGGGGTCATGTACGGACCGGAGCGTTTCGGGCCGCGCGGATTCGACGATTGCGCGCGCGGCGCTTGGCGTTAGTTTGAGTTCTTTCATTATTGCGCAACCTCCTTTTCGGGTGAATTCGGGGTCAGTCGGCGACGTTCCACCGGCTCGGCGGCTCGGTCGGGAGCGCGAGCGCGGCGAAATCGACCGGTTCGAACGGCGATCCGACGCGGTACGTCGGTATGGGCGAAACGCCGGTCCCGTCGGGCAGGAGCGGAACGTTCGACGAAAGCTGCTCGCCGTCGAGCGCGCCGCTCGCGAGATACTCGCGATAGGATCCGAACCTCGCGGTTCCGTCCGTTCGGTCAGTCCAGCGCCAGACGCGGCAGGGAGTTCCGCCGACGCTGATATGCGCGCCGACGTTCGCGTAAAGCTGATCGTAAGACCGCGGATTCGCCGTGAGCGCGACGTCGACGCGGTAGAATTTCCAGTAGACGGCGGTCGGAATCCCGTTTTCGTCGTACGTCTCGGCGCGCTCGGATCCGAACTCCGCGTTGAGCGCGTCGAGCCGGAGCGTGCGCGGAGGAAAGGTCATACCGCAAACGACCGTCGTATTTAAGTTTATCTTGCCAAGCGGGGCCCAGACGAGCCGAGGATCGAACGCGTCGGCCGGCACGTTATAGGAGAACGTAATCTTCGCGAGCGAATAGGTCGTCTTCGCGCCCAGAAACCCGCCCGCGGTATTGACGAGCGGACGCGGCGCGTAGCTCCCGCGAGGATAGACCAGATCGCCGACGCCGGGATAGAACCGGGTCGACGTTTCCTCAAAGAGCGCGGACGTTACGCGAAATCGGAACGGGGCAAGTTCCCACGGCGCGATAAGTTCGCGCGACTCTTTCAGGAGCGAGAGCCGAACCGTCGCGACCGCCTGCACGCGCCCGTTCGCGGTCGGCGGCCGACGCTCCACGTCGACCGAATCGACGGTAAAGTAGAACGCGAGCCCGGCGCGCCGTTCGACAACCGTTCCCCCTTTCCGCTTAAACGAGACGAGAAACGCGTTAAAGTCGTCCGCAGAATCGAGTTCATAGACCTCGTCGACCTCTTTTTCGTAGTTCTCGTTCGCGCGGCCCCTCTTCTCAATTCGGTACAGCAGACGCCAGCCCATAGTTTAACTCCAATCTGTATCCAGCGTTACGGCGCGACTCTGACCGCGAACCAGCGCGTGGAGCGCGTCGCGCGCCTCTTTGACTAACCGTTCGAGCGCCGCGAGCGAACGCGCGGATTCGTCCGCGGACGTTCGGGCGCTCAATCCGCCCGAAAGAGCGCCGAGCGCGTCGGGGATCGGTTCCGATCCGACCGTCCAAACGCCCCTTGCCGCCGACTGCGGAACTGCGGCCGGGAGCTCCGTGCGGCGGGCAGGCGCGACGCGCGGCGCGGACGCGGGGGCGGCGTACGGCGCGGCGAACGCTCCGGGAAACG
The DNA here is from genome assembly GCA_946541595.1 of uncultured Planctomycetales bacterium. Classification (GTDB taxonomy): domain Bacteria; phylum Planctomycetota; class Planctomycetia; order Pirellulales; family Thermoguttaceae; genus RUG369. Next base: position 3,714 of record CAMNJU010000226.1, on the reverse strand, counting down.
CCGTTCGGGCGCGTTTGGGCCTGGCGTCCCTTTCGCGCCAGAGCGTGCGGGACGCCGCCTCAGACGCGCGCGGGACGGGCCGCCTCGCGCGCTCCAGTCCGAGCGTACGGCGCGTGTGCGCGGCGGTCGGCGGCTCGACCGCGAACGGCATGCCAGATTCCGACGCGCGCGCAACGTCAAACGCGGCGCGAAGTTCGGACGCGAAAGCGCGGCCCGAAGACGCTTGCGGAACGGCGAGACGCCGCGCATACGGGGCAAATCGCCGCCGGGGCGCGGATTCGGGCGCGGATTCGGGCGCGGCGAACCCGACCGGACGGGGAGCGTCCGAACCAAAGGACGCAGGCGCAGGCGCCATTAACCCGCGCGCGAAAGAGGAGTTCCGAACGGGCGCGGTTCCGTCGCGAGAAGCGCGGACCGGCCGACGCGCGGAAGACTCCGGAACGCCGAAAACGCAGCGCGTCTCTTTGGCGTACGGCGCCGGGGCCTTGCGCGAAACAAAACGGGAAGCGAAAACTTCGGCATGAGGAGCCCGCCCCCCGTGCGAAACGGGACGCGACGCGAAGTCAGGAACGCGCGAGCCTGCGTCCGAGCGCGAGCGAAAACGCGGAGCGGCCGCCATGGCGCGCGAAACCGGCGCAGGCTGCGGCGAAGCGCACGCGGCGCGCGGCGTTGGCGCGAATATCGGGGCGGAAAGCGCGTCGGCAAACCGGCGCGCAAGAGCGAACTCGGATCGGGGCCGGCGGTCCTCGAACGCGGCGAATTCGGCGCGCTCGCGCGGCGCAAAGGTTCGAACGGGCGGCCGCGCGCGTTTGCGAGGCGCTCCCCGTCGGCGTGGCGCGGAGGCCGGGCGCGCGTTCTGACGGCGCGTCTCCTCGCCGCGCGGTACGAGCTCCTCTTCGGAACGCGAACGCCAGCGGCGCGAGCGCTCGGTCCGGCGATGAAAGGGCGCGAACTTGCGCCGGCGCCGCGGGTTATTGAGCGCGCCCGGCCGCGCGGCCGTCCAGCGCGTCTCCAATCGTTTGAATTTCATGCTGACCTCCGCTGTGTTTAAGGGCCGCCTTGGCGCGCGCGAGTATCGGCGCGAAATCCCGGCGCGTCTCCTCGTCGTCCCGCTCGCGCCGCGCTTCGTCTGTTACGTCGGACCGCAAGCGCGGACGCGTTTTATAAGGATCGCCGGCGATTCGGTCGACGTCCGCCATATCGACGCCGGCGCGTTCGGCGAGCCATCCGAGCGCGTAATAGAGCGCCGAGAGAACCGCCTCTTCACGGTCGGGCGCAAACGCGCCTTCCGCCTCCGCTTCGGCGCACGCGGCGTCGACGAGCGCCTCCATGCGCGTGGGAACGCCGCCGGGCCCAAGCGCGTACCGACGGCGGTACTGACGCGCCAGAAACTCGCCGTCGGTACGGTCGCGCGCCGCTATTTTTTTTTGACGTCGTCCCAGATCTCGCACTCTTTAAGGAGCGATTCCTGCGTAAAGTCAAAGATATCGGCAAAGAGCGCTTCGGCGAGCGCGCCGTGCCGCTCGATAAGTTTGGCGGCGTTCTCTTCTCCGATCGACGCGGCGGGCGTTCCCGAAAGGAGCCCGTGCGCGAGCGCGTGACGGACGCGCTCGTACTGATTCTGCAAATCGTTGAATCGAAGCCGTTCCGCGCCGTTGAGGCGCCGAATCCGAAACTCTTCCGCGCCGCGTTTGACGACGGTCGTGTCGTCGACGCAAGGCGCGCTTAAAAATTCAGCTACGTTAAACATGGAATGACTCCTTTCGGTACGCGCCGAGGCGCGGTTAAAACTTGACAAAGATAAACTGCAAATCCGTCCGCTACGCGCCCGCGCGCGCCGCAACGGTTACCGAGGGCATATTGGCGGCGGAGCCCCCTTCGGGCAAAATGCGAATCGTCGTCTGGGACCCGGAATCGTTCCCGCCCGCGCTCGGCGCCACGCCCACGATCTGACAGTTCGTGAGCGTAATCGTATAGACGGAACTCTCGTGCGGATCGTCGTATACGTACGTCATGGTAAAGACGTCGCCCGACTTCTGATGCTCCACGAGCGCGTCGTACGTCAGCTGTACGGGCGTGCGCGTCGTGAGCTCGATCGTCTCGAGCCGTTCCGATTTGCCCGCGTACGCGTACCCGGTCGGCTCCGTCGGATTGTCCGTAACGTCCGACCAGATCGGCGCGAGCGAGCATGCGGGCAGCGTCTTGCTCTTGCAGTTAAATTCGTAATAATCGCCGACTTGCGCGTCGGCGGCGCTCGACGTACTCTTGGTCGCGAGCGTGAGCTTCGCGCGCAGAAGACTGTTTTTGCGCACGATTCCCTCTTCAATCCAGCGATTGACCGCAGTCATAGCGTTTTCTCCTCGAAAATTTCTAAAGCAACCGTTATTTTGACTTTATATCTACCGTCGACGACGGTTCCGTTCGACCGTTCGACGCCGGCGGCGTAGACGCGCGAGACGCGCCGCGCGTCGGTTCCAAAGAGCGGTTCCTGAAAGGTCCAGCCGCGCGCGCCGAACGCGCCGTATGGCGCAAACAGATCGGCGAGCGCCTGCGCGACCGCGTCGACGCGCACGATTCCCTCGCCGCGCGGGCCGGAAATGATAATTCCGCCGGAACATACGGTAACGGCGCTCTCTTCGGCGTCGGGCCGGGTCGAGAAGTCGGAAACGAACGTCTCAAACCGGACGGGGTCGGGCGTCGGCTCCGCAAGCTCGTTTGGCCGGACGTACGCGTCCTCGCCGATTCCGACGAGCCCGAGCGCGCGCGCCGCGTCCTCTAAAATATCCAGAAGGAACTTCGATCTCATGGCGCCGCGCTCCGTTACGAGCGCGCGCACGCGAGCCGGTAATACGCGGCGCGTCCGTCCGCGCGGATCGTCTCCACGCCGTCGACGCGATAGTTAACGCCCTCGAACGCAAAGAGATCGACGCCCACGCGCGGGGCGGCGCCGAGCGGCGCGGCCGGCACGAGGACGACCGCCGTACGCTCGCGGCGCCGGAGCGCGTTCGTCGCGGCGTCGGTATCCCAGCCGCGTCCGCTGGGCGTTTTCGAGACGCCCTCGCGCGTCGCGTCGGAAAAGACGGCGCACGGGACGGTTACCGCGTCATAGCCGTCGCCAAGCGGCCGAGCGCCGCCGACGTTCCGCGCGACGAGCGCCGCCCCTTCGCCCCCAAAAGCCCGGATTAAGAGCGCCGCGAGCCCGGCGTCGCCGCAAAAGATTTCTTCAAGCATAGAACGTTCTCCTATCGTATGTCAGCCGTTCGCGGCGCCTAAACAGACTCCCAAAAGCGCCGTTCTCCCTATATTTGCGAATCCGATTTTTCTCATTCGTATTTTTTAGAAAAGAATTCTGACAAATTAGAAGTATCAAACGCGGCAAGATTCAATAATGAAGCGGCGCGCGGCGCACGAGAGCGACGCGTCCACGGTAACCGACAACAAGAAAGGATTGAATCTATGTCGAATATTTTCAACGACTACGCGAGTCGGGAAGCGCTCCTGCGCGACGTCGAATCGGCGATCGCGGAAACGACCGACGGACAGGGGAATCCGACGTTCCGGCTGATCGACAGGGCCGCCGACGAGCTGCGCGCGCAGCGGGACGAACAAACGAGGCGCGCCGCCGAAGAAGCGAACGCGCGTCGCCAACTCGAAGAGCGTCTGCGCGACGTCGCCAAAGAACGCGCGCGCGAGTCGGCGGAGCTTGAAAGGCTG
>CAMNJU010000225.1 GCA_946541595.1 uncultured Planctomycetales bacterium | reverse complement strand
GCCCATATCGCGCATAATCGAAAGCTGACGCTTTATCGCTGCCGGATGGGCACACGCGCCGATAATCCCCTGGTCGTGATGCAGATCGACGCCATACAGCTGCAGCCGTCTTCCGTTCAGATAGAATCCGTCGTCGACCGTCCACTCCGCTTTACGAATACCAAACGGAGCGACGGTTTCGTCAAGTACGTTTCCTCGCGAATCGGTAACGGCAACCGCCGCTTTATAGAGCTTAGGCGCGTCGACGTCCCAAAGAACGGCGTTTTCAAAGGAAACCGTCCATTCGCAAACGGGCTCGTCCTCATAAGCGGGAAATTGGTTGTTTGAATTAAGGCGTTCGTTTTTCGCGCCGTTAGCGACAAGATTAAGTTTTTTCGTCTCTTCATAAACAGCCTTGCCGTCCGGATCAAAAATTGTCAGCGCAATTCCGGCGTCTTTAACTTCGTTTGCAATTTCCGGCGTTACGGCGACATGCAGAGACGCCGACCCGGAAACGGTCGATTTCGGCTCGACGTTCGACGACCGTACGACGACGGCGCCCTGCGGAAGCCAGACGTCCTTTGAGCAGACAATAAGTTCGACGGAGCGGTAAACGCCCGCGCCGGGATACCACCGAGAATGATGCTCCCGCGTATCGCAGCGAACGGCGACCGTATTCTCGGAATCTGCTTTCAAAAACGGGGTTATGTCAACTTGAAAACCGAGATAACCCTAATCCCATCCGCCTGCGTAGATTCCGTTTACCGACACTTCGGGAAACGACATACAGCCGTCAAAACTCAGAACAAACCGTTTATCGGCGTCGTCAGCGCCCATGCGGAACGTTTTTGTGTAGATTCCGACGCCCCGCCATGGAGACGCGCCCGTATTGGTATCGTACTTTCGGTCGAATCCGCCCTGAATCGCCCAGTCGTGCGGCAGACGCACTGGAGTTTTTGCGCCTGTTTTTTCGAGCGGAACCTTATCGCCAATAGAAAAAGAGCGAATCGGTTCGTTGCGAACGTCGCCGTCGGCTACCGGAGCAAAAGTCCAGCCGTCGTTGAAGTTCAAGGTTTCGCGTCCGAAAGAGCCGGAAGTAAATAAAACGGAATACGCCGTCAGAACAACGACGGATATCCACAAGATTTTTGACCGCTCAAACGATTTTTTCATAATCCATTCCTAACGTCATTTTGGTCGACAGGTCAAACGGCTGAATTCGCCAGCCAAGCGCCCGCGTATCCTCGTACAGGTAAACGCGATCTATCTTACGCGATTCGCGCTGAAAATTCAAGCATAAAAGGAAAGGCGATTTTCACGAAGTCTCCGTTTCAACCGGTTTGTCAAAAAAGCAAGCGGAAGTTGCGCGCTAAAATATGCGGAAACAGGTCCGCGGCGGCAAACAAAAGTTGAAATGAGAAATTCGACAATATATAATCTCCTGAAATCAACCTGACCTTTTCCTGTCAGCAATCATAGCGAGTCGATCATGTCAATCATTAACAAACGTTTTAATCGCCGACGTTTTATTCAGGCAAGTTCGGCCGCGTTAATCGCGTCGCCATTCTTCTCTTCCCCTGAAATCGTCGTGAAAGCCGGCGCTAACGACGCGCTGCGCATCGGCGTCGTCGGCTGCGGAGGACGCAGCGGCGTTTTGCTCAAGTTCTTATCCGAAAATCCAAACGTTCGCGTTACCGCGCTTTGCGATCCCGATTCGCAGCGTCTTGCCAACGCCAAGAAATCGTTTCCCAACGCGGCTGATACGCAGGATTTACGCAAAGTAATCGAGTCGCCCGACGTCGACGCGATCGTCGTCGCCACGTGCAACCACTGGCACGCGCTTGCCGCTGTCTGGGCGATGCAGGCCGGCAAAGACGTCTACTTGGAAAAGCCGCTGAGCATAACCTTCTGGGAAGGCCGGCAAATTGTCAACGCAGCTAAAAAATACGGAAAGATTTGTCAAATCGGCTCGCAAATGCGCACCGATCCTGAATTCCACACAGAAGTAAAAAAATTCCTGCACGAAGACTGTGAAATCGGGCCAATCCGGTCTGTTCGTGTCAATCGCTTCTTTCCGCGTTTTTCAATCGGCAAAACGGAACAGCCGCTCGTTCCGCCTCCTACCGTAGACTATAATCTGTGGCTCGGTCCCGCTCCCGACGTCCCGCTCTACCGTTCAAATCTCCATTACGACTGGCACTGGATGTGGCGCACGGGCAACGGAGAAACCGGCAACTGGGGCGCGCATCTGCTCGACGACTGTCGAAACGACGTTTTACGCGACGCCGTCAAAGCTCCTCGACGCGTACTAAGCGGCGGAGGTCGAGTCGGTTACAACGACGCCGGCGAAACGCCGAACTCCATGTTCGTTTACTTCGACACAGGGTCGATTCCAGTAGTCTTTTGTATTTCGAACGTCGCCGACGCCAACAATAAGAAATACGCGGGTTCATGTCCCGGTCCCACGAGCGGTTACGTCGTTTACGGCGAGGGAGGACGTTACGAAAAGCATTGGGGCGGCGCGGTCGCGTTCGATTCAAACGGAAAAAAGATACGCGAGTTCGTTGGCACCGGCGAATACGAAGGCGCCGGACCGCACCTGCAGAATTTCGTCGACGCCGTGAAATCGCGCGACGCCGGCCTCCTCAACGCGCCTGTCGAAATCGCGTTCGACACGTCGTTCTGGTACAACGGCGCCAATTTGGCGTATCGGCTCGCCGAGCCTTATTCAAAGGAAGAGACACTCAAAATGGACGACACGCCCCGCGGCGTGCTGACCGGCGCGATCTCCGATTTGGAACGGCATTTGCGCAATCAGAATATCGAAATGAACGCAGATACGTTCAAACTGAGTCAATTTCTCGAAATCGACTACGAAAACGACTCCGTCAAAGGCGAATATGAAGCCGAAGCCAAGTCGCTGCTTGATATCGAATATCGGGAAGAATTCGCCGTTCCGCAGATTGACCTTTAATAGTTTTACGGCAATTTAACTAGACTTGAAAAGACGTCGCCACAGACAATAGGAACGAAAAATGAAGAACGAATTATCCAGACGCAATATGTTGCGCGCCTTAACGCTCGGAGCAGTCGGAATCGCCGCTAACGGCGCGCTGACGCCGAAAACGAACGGTCAAGACGCGCCGAAACCGGCAGCGCGCGAAATTACGGGCGATCCACGAATCCGCGGTCCCTTCCCTATCCTCTCGACGCCCTTTCTTGAATCGGGCGAAGTCGATTTCGACACGCTCGGTCGTCAGGCGAAATTCGTCGACTGGTGCGGCTGTTCGGGTATGATTTGGCCACAGGCGGGAGACGCGGTCGATCTTCTTACAACCGAGGAAAAGCTTCATGGAATGACCGTGTTAAAGGACGCGCTCAAGAACCGGCAAAAATCCGCGTTATGCCTCGGCGTTAATGGCAAAGACGCCGACGACGTACTCGTCTATGCGCGCCACGCAAACGAGCTCGACGCCGATGCGATTATCTCGCGTCCTCCTGACGACGGCAAGACGGAAGACGATATGTACGCGTATTTTCGCGCGATCGCAAGCGCCGTCGAATGTCCCGTAATCATCCAAACTTCGGGCGGAACGAAATACAAGGGGCCGTCGCCGTCGCTCAAAATGCTCATTGAACTCGCGAAAGAATTTCCGCACTTCGGTTACGTTAAAGAGGAGACGTCCCCGATAGAAGCGCGCATGCGAAGCCTTGTCGAGGCGAAGCCGACAATCAAACGCGTATTCTCCGCTATGGGCGGTTACGGCTGGCTGCGTCAATGTCGAATCGGAACGGAAGGTCTCATTACTGAGCGGGCGGTCTATGCCGACCTGCTCGAGTTCATTTGGCGGGAAGTGGATATGGGCGACAAGGTAATCGCCGCAGACGCATACGGCAAGCTACTGCTCATGCTGAATTTAAAGCAATCTATCTCCGGCAACGAATTGCGGGGATACCACCTTTACGTCTGGCAAAAACGCGGAGTCTGCAAAAACAGATTTTCTCGCGAATACGGGCCCAACAACGCGATTCCTGAAAAGCCCATTTTGAGAGACCAGCCGCTTACGGACGAAGAAAAAGAAGAAATCGACGTCCGATTTGCCGCGCTCAAACCGTATTTACGCAAGGGAACATTCCAAGCGTAATTTTCTGTCAGACGGGCTGGCGTCAAGAACTCCGCCCGCTCTTTATTATTCTAACCTTTGAACAAGGACGATCCTATGAAGCGTTTTACAACTATTGGCTTCCTTTTAGGATCGCTGCTTTTTGCAGCGTTAGCGATCCGCGCGCTCGACGTAAACGCCGCCAATCCGGTAAAAGCGTCCGTCTCTTTTAGAGTAGGAACCAGTATTTGGCTTAATGACGCGCGTTTTCGGCAATTACTTGATCTTTTCGACAAATATCCAAATGCGACGGACGAAGTTACGTTCTTTACTCAAACCACGCATACCCCGATTCCCGACGATGAATTGGAACGACGGTGCGTTATTCTAAAAGAACGAATCGCAGAAACGAAAGCGAGAGGCTACCGTGCCGGCATAAATATTCTGTGCACAATGGGACACCATCCCGAAGATCTTCCGCACGCTATCGGACCTGAGATTCCGCGAGGAATTACAATAAACGGCGCTGAAGCGCAAGGGACGTTATGTCCCAATAGCGACGCTTTCCGACAGCGTATTCGCCGCATCTTTACGGCGCTCGCCAAGGCAAACCCGGATTATATCTGGATCGACGATGACGTGCGCGTCTCACATATGATCGATTCCAGCGGAGCGTCCGGTTCTATCTGCTATTGCGACCGCTGTATGGAAGCTCTGTCCGAAAGATTCGGAACCAAACTTACCCGCGAAGAACTTGGGGCAAAATTTGGCGAGCCTGGCGTACTTGCCAAAGTCCGACAGTTTTCCGCAGATTCGATCAACGATCTTTTTGCGCTCATTGAAAAGACGGTTCACCAAACGCTTCCCGACGTGCCTCTCGGATTCATGACGGGGGAACGCTACGAAGAAGGATATGACTTTAATCGCTGGGCGATCACGCTTTCGGGCCCAAATCACGATAAAGAAGTCTACTGGCGACCGGGCGGGGGGTTCTACAGTCAGGATTTCATGAGTTCGCTCTTTGAAAAGTCGCATCAGCTCGGGCGGCAGATATCGCTTCTTCCTCAGGAAGTCGTCGTAGTTCAGTCGGAAATCGAAAACTTTCCGTATCAGCCCCTCTCGAAGTCCGCCAATATAACGACGCTCGAAGCAGTCTCGCACATTGCGGCAGGGTGCACAGGCGCGGCGTTCAACGTTCTAACCATGAATGAGGAACCGCTCGACGAGTACGAACACATGATTGCAACCGTCGCAAAGCGTCGGCCATTCTTTGACTTGGCGGTTCAAAATCTCGGGCGCGTCCCTAACGTCGGCGTCTTTCCCCTTTGGGAACGAACCGACGCCAACTTTGGGGACAGAACTCCCATCGACGTCCTGACGAACGGGATAGCGGAAACCGGCGTTCCCGTCGCGTACCAGTACTCCCCAGACGACTCCAACGTATTCCTTCTCTCGCGTTCTTTCCTGAACCATCACTCGCGCGACCAAATGAAGGAATACTTCAAAAAAGGCGTCTATTTTGATCTCGACACGGTCGGTCTTGCGAACGATCCGGGCACATACGCGCTCAACGACCTTACCGGTATGGAATACGGCGGCGTTATTAGAGTCGACGGGATCGAAAAATTCACCGATCATGAACTTAACGGTAA
>CAMNJU010000224.1 GCA_946541595.1 uncultured Planctomycetales bacterium | reverse complement strand
CGTTGCTCGCAACAATCTCGAACTTATAAGTAACGTTTTCTTCCAATCCGGTAACAGTAAAGCTCTTGTCGGCGCCCTGATACAGAACTTCGCCGTCTTCGTCGGTAATCGTGTAAGAAGTCGCGAAATCCGAACTGTACGAGAATGTCACAGAAAGCGACTCGGAATCGTATTCGTACGCAGCGGTCGGAGCCGCGGGCGCGGCGGCGGTAAAGAGTTCGACAGAACCGCTTGATCCGTCGCCAATTTCGTTTCTCGCAACCACACGGAAGACGTAGTTTGTATTATCGATAAGAGCCGTGAGCGTGTATTCGTTCGCAGTCGTCGTACCGACAGACTTCCAAGCGCCGTCAACGTATTGATCGACGCGGTAAGAAGTAGCTTCTGCAACCGAATCCCAAGAGAGAACCGCCGTCTTCGAGATAGAATCGTAGTCCCCGACAGAAACCTCGATCGGGGCGGTAGGAACCCAATTCGTACTGAGCTCGGCGGTAGCAAACTCGGAATAAAGACGCTCGGTATCGCGAAGCGAGTATGCGGCGACTCCAAATTCGTAAACATTATAGTTTTCCAAACCGGAGAGGTCATACGACGTATCCGCTGTCGACGCGATAACGGTCCAGACTCCGTCAATCTTCTGTTCAATATCGTAACCGGCGGCATATTCGACGGCGTCCCACGCAAAGGTAGCTTTGCCGTCGCCTTGGTAGGATGCAGCCTCGCCAAACGTAAACGTCAAATTCGTCGGAGCTGCGGGCGCAACCGCCGTATTAAGCGTCGCTGACGCAGAACGAGCGGATTCGCCGACTTCGTTAGAAGCAGTAACGCAAACTGTGTAGGTCGAATAATCAGCCAATCCTGTCAACTGAGCTTCCGTAACATTAGCGGCGTAATCGGCAATCTTAACCCAATCGCCGTCTTGCAGACGATACAACGTGTATTTCGTTTCCGCTTCAACGTCGTTCCAAGTAACGGTTACGGAATGATTAGCATACTCGCCGAACGCCAAGCCAGTCGGAGCTTGCGGGACCGCGGCCGTATGAACGGTAAGAGTCGTTTCCTCGGAAACGCCCGCGGCGTTTACGCCGGCAATGGTAAACAGGTACGTTTCGTTCTCTTGCAGCCCTGTAACAGTATAAGACTCGTCGGAACCTTCGTAAAGTACGTTCCCGTCGGCGTCTTTAACAATATAAGACGTCGCGTATTCGGCGTTGTAGGAGAGAATCGCCGAAGCGGACTGTACGAAGTAAACATAAGTCGCGGTAGGCGCGGCGGGCGGAGCCTCGGTATAGAATTCATCGGAATATCCGACGCTTCCCTCGCCTTTGCTGTTGCAGGCGGTCACACGGTACTGATAGGTTGTATGAGCCGCCAATCCGGAAAGACCGTACGAAACTGCAGCCTCAGAGCCTGCGGGAACGTTACTTGCAATAATCGAGTAGGTCGACTCGCCTTCCGCTTTTTGGGCGACGGTGTAGTAACTCGCATGGGCGAGGTTCGTCCAAGTCAGCGTGGCCGCGCCAGTCGTATAGTCGTAGCCGTCGGCCTTAACCTCAATAACGCCCGTCGGGGGAACCAACGTGTCAATGCTTGCGGACAAACTCGGCGTAGAATAACGCGTTTCGGATCCAACCGTAGTGTAAGCAATAACGCGGTAGGTATAGAAGGAGTTTTCCTCAACGGCTGCAGTATAGTCTGTGCCGATAACGGAGCCTACCTGAGTCCAAGTTCCGTCAACTTCCTGTTCGACAACATAGCCAGTCGCGCCACCGACAGAAGCGGTCCACGTTAAAGTGGCGTTCGTTCCGCCAGAGTAATCAAGGAAGTGAACGTTGGAAGGCGTTGCGGGCGCAACTACCGTATTAAGCTCAATCGAAGAGTAATCGGAATAAAGCCGCACGCCGTCCAAAAGGGAGTAGGCCGCGACGCCAACGACATATTCCTGATTGTCGGCCAGTCCGGTAACTTGATATTGCAAACCAGTCGTCGATCCAAGCACGTTCCAACCGCCGTCTTGGTAAAGCGCGATCGTGTAGCCAACGGCTCCTTCTGACGCAGTCCACTGCAAAGTTGCGGCGTTAGACGCGTATTCAGAAATCCACTCGAGATCAGTGGGCGCATCCGGCGCAACGGTCGTCACAACGGCAATGCTCGCAAAATCGGAGACAAGCTGCTCGCCGTCTTTCGTCGCATAAGAAGCAACGCCGAAGGTATAGGAAGTATTGTCCGTAAGTCCAGTGAACTGATACGACGTTGTTGTGGTGGAACCGACAACCTGCCAGTTACCGTCCACATTGACGGCTATCATGTAGCCTTCCGCATGGTCGACGGCGTTCCACGATACCGTTTCCGTACCGTCGCCCGTATAAGAGGTCGCGGTTAAACCGGTTGGAATGGCCGGAGTCACCGTCGTATTGAGCGTAGCCGCCGCAGAAGTCGCCTCGCCGCGCGTATTAACCGCAGTAACCGTGCAAGAATAATTTGTATAGTCGGCAAGCCCCGTAAAAGTATAGGCAACGTCGCTTGTTACAAACGTTTCCGAAGTTCCGGCGTCAACATTAGTAAGCGCGATCCGATAGGAAGTTGCGTTTGAAACGCCGGTCCACGTCAGCGTGGCGGAATTGCCGGCATATACGCCAAACGCGAGATTTGTGGGCGCGACCGGGGCGACGGTCGTATCAAGCGTAACAAGAGTCGTATCAGACTTGCCATAGACGTTATACGCGGCCACGCCAAACTGATAAGAACTGTTGTCTTCAAACGTTACCAAAGAAGCCAAATTAGCAAGAGAGGTGGCGTCGGTAACAACGGCGATCGGGGTCGTAGAGGCGCCAACGTATACATAATACCCGTCGATACCGTCGACGGAACTCGGCGCTTTCCAAGTCAGCGTAGGATTCTTTGACGATTCAACGTAATCGGAAACAGCGAGATTCGTCGGCGCAGACGGGACCGTTCCTTGGTATTCATAGGCGCCGGCGTCGACCGTAGCTGAAAAACGGGGAGCTCCTGCAAGATCGGTTACCAACGTTTCGCCAGCAATGTCAAGCGCATAATCGACAGCCCCAATATTCGCAGCTTGGGAACCGACGGCGAGGGTATAATCGCCGTTTGCGGCGTTCTTGAAAAGCGGAAGACCGGAATCGTAAGTAGCAGAACCGCTCCACGTTGCGTTTACCAAGTTATTGGAGCCGCCAATTCCGGACGAAACCGGGGCCAAACTGCCGTTGACGACAATGGAGTTAGCGACCGTCGCGGTCCCCAACGCATACACGGCGGCTCCGCTGGAACTGTTATTCGCCACCGTCGTATTATACGCGTTCAAAACGCCGCCATTAACCACGTAAATAACGCCGTTGCCGGACGCCGTATTATTGGCAATCAAGGAGTTCGAAACGGTAACCGAATAGGTGGAAAGACCGGTTCCAGAATCGGCCAAAACCGAGGAATAATGGGTCGTAAAAGTATTTCCGGGAATCTCGGAAAGGGGCTCCGTAGAATTAGAAATACTGCTGACATAAAGGATTTGCGTCGGGTTAACCTTTGTGTAAGTACGTCCGTCGCTCGTTACGGTTCTGTCGTAAAGACGAACAAAAGACGGAAGCGTGAAGTTGGTAGAATACTGGGCGACTTCAGCGCTTACCGGCTTAGAAGCGTCCACAGGGGCAATCTTGACGTAGTCAAGCAAACCCGCGTCCTCATATAACCCAAAGGGCAAGCCCTCGGTATACGCTACAGCAATGTGATACCTCCCACCGCCAAGATCTTCGCAGCCGTAAGCGCTGCGAGCAAGCTTGTCGTTAGGAAATGTCTGAGTAATTGTCGCGTTCGTCAAAGTCAGGATAAAATCATATCCCGTAATAATGTACTCGCCAGCGTCCCAAACATACGCATACGAACCTTCCCCGTCGTTATAGTCAAAATCAGAGGTCCATACCTGAACGTAAAGATCTTCGTTTGTAAGATCGACGATTTCAGAAGAAGGAATCACATCTGCTTCAAAACCGTCAAGGACGTCCTTTTTACCGACCTTGTGCACTACGGCATAGGCAGCCTTGAGAGCGTCATAATCCATGTTAGAGAGGATTGCCGCAACGGTTGTAGACGTCTGATGTTCGTGAGCCACGTTGAAGGACTGGGAAACTGCAGTCGTTCCGTCGCTTGCGGTAACGGTGAAATCAACAGACGAGAAGTCTCTTTCCGCCGTTGCAGGCGTGTAATCTTCCTGACCAATAAACCGTAACGTCAGAACTCCGTTTACCAAAGTCGGTTCAGCGGCAAAAATCGACGAGTTCGGGTTAGAACAAGTGAAAGAGTACGTCCAGTCGCCCGCGGAGCAATAATCAGGGAGATTAATTGTACGCGTCGAACCCGTTCCCCCAACAACGTCGTCAATATCGGCAGTCCACTCCGGTTCAACAACCGAAGGCCAATCAAAGTCACCCGAATAAATAGCCGCGCCATCCCCGGCAGCTTGGTTATCGACGATAATAGAACTCTGGATTGCAAGCGCGCCCTTATTGGCAATAGCGCCGCCCGCGCTCGTCGCTTCGTTTCCAGTCAAAGTAACGTTGGTCAGCGTCAAATCGCCCGCGTTGGCAATCGCCCCGCCGTAATCGGCTTTACCGTTCTTAACGGTAATTCCTTCAAGACTGACGTCGCCGTTCTTAATCACGAACACGCGCGCCAAATCTTTTGCGTCAAAGGTAACGCCGTCTCCCATTCCAACGATGGTCAACGAACCGTAAGCGGCCGCGTTAATGTCAATTTCGATAGAGTCAGAGGCCGAAGAAAACTGCAGTGTTCCTGAGGCGATGCGAATTACGTCGTCTTCCGGGGACGCGGCCGCGACTTTAATCGCTTCTTTAAGCGCGTCGATCGAATAGTCGCTGGAGGTAATATTGACGACGTTTGCCGTCGCTTCTGTCGGCAAAAGCGCGGAACTCATACCTAAGACGTCGACCGCAAGAAGCTGTCTTTCTTCGAGCGCTTCCGTCAGAAGACGACGGGGCTTCAAAGGAGAACGGTCGCGCCGGGAACGCGACTTTTGCTCGGCATTCGCGCGTTTTTGCGCTCGTTGAGCTTTGCTGTTAAAAAACTGAAAGAAACCAGTCGTCATCCTATTCTCCTTCATTTTGACTCACGTCGGCGTCGGCGCTCCATCGGCGAGCGCTTTCTTCAATACGCAAAAGCGTCAAAGACAAACTGAACATTTAATCTGGTCCGACGCCGCCGCAATCGCGACTCCATCGGAATTGTGCGAGCTATCCGGCTGTCAGCGACAGCCGCCGCCATTTACGCCCAAAGCGAAAAGGCGACTAATCAGCGCGGCCGACAGCCTCGATAGGCGAGCGTACCGCGTCATGAAACAAACCGAGGTTTTCACTTTTTCGTCGCTCAAAATATTGAATCTTGAGATAAAACAAGCCGGAACCTCGCAAACCTCTCTACGGAATACCGTAAATTCCAATTATACCCGAAAGTACGAAAGAATCACTATCAACGTCCGCATGGTAAAACGGCGTAAAGAAAAGCCGATTGGACTGCGACATTCTCCCCGCTTTCACGCTATTCCGACGTCCTCTTTGACGCCGAAAAACGTCAAAGATTCAGATTTAATCACGCAAAACAGTAAAAAACGCCTAATCAAAGGGCGTCTTTTCGCATTGTGCCCATTATAAGGGATTCAGGGAAACTTTCAAAGAGCAATGTTTCTAATTCGAACTAAAAATATCAAACTGTCGA
>CAMNJU010000223.1 GCA_946541595.1 uncultured Planctomycetales bacterium | reverse complement strand
TGCCGTCGGACGCGCGGCAAAGCCGCGTGAGTTCCCAGTCAAGCCAGTCTGCCGGGCGGAGCAGCCGGATATCGCACCGCGACCCGTCTTCGCTGGTATAGCGAAGCGAGAAACCGCAGTGAGGAAGGATCTGGAAGACCGATTCGTCAAGTTCCGAATCAAGACGCCCCTGCGGATTCGTTCCAAGCGTGCGTTCGCCAATACGAATATCTTCGATATTCTTGGTGATGTACCGCTTTTGACCGTCGACGGCGGTCTTCGCCGGTTCCGGTTCCGCTTTTGATCGATAGGGCTTAGTGACGACAAAGCAGAGCGCCACTAAAGAAATCAATACCAGACAGACGCTGACGACGTCCAAAAAAGAGTTAATCGGATTTTTGCGAGGTGTTTTTCCGGACATTTATTCTGTTCCGCATTGCGCGTAACCATGGACTTTTCATCTGTTAACATAAGCCCGTTAGGTAGGCGCGTCTGTCTTTTGCCCCGCCGAAATCGACGTTAACCGCCCTAAGGAAGTCGGCTGGGGCGTAAAAAACGACGTCCTTTTTTATCGTTCGCAGCTGGAGTTTTTAGAACCGCCCAACTATTTATATCGGAGCCGTTATGTCCGTCAAGTAAAGGCCGCCTTTCGAAGAAGCCCTTTTAATGTATATCAATAACATGTGTTTTCTCAAACTTCGCTACTTCCGCTAAATATAATTTCTTGAATTCTTCAATGGCTTTTAATATGTCGTCTTTTCGAACGATAAATTCCATTGGAGGTTCGGAAGATTGCTGTGCTATAATACGTTTACATAACGGATCGTAGTCTAACATTAGCAGAGTAACGTCGTCAAACGAAGACATTCCAAATTCAGAAATATTTAGTTCCTGCCCCATATGTATACCAAACGATATGTCCTCAGGGGATTTGTTTAAGGCGGCTTCTATGGCTTCGTCGACAGAAGCGTAGTCTCCTGAGCCTAGATAATATTTGTTATACAAAGTCCATATCTCTTGGGCGCTTAATGAGGAAAATTCCTGAGTGTCTTGATGCATATGAAGATCTTCAAAATCGCAAATCCAACCATAGCAATGGTCTAGTACTGCGTAATCGTACGGATCTCCTATGCTTTTTCCTTGAATCCATAGTAAAAAGGAACCGTAAACCCATTTGCGGCCCTGTGAAATTATTATATCTTTAATATCAAATTGAAATGCAAATGTGTCTTTGCTGTATGCTATCGGCATTTTAAACCCTTTCTTTTAAGAATCCCCAATCTCAACCTTGCATAATCAGTAATATTTCTTGTTCCAGGGCCTTCTAAATATATCCCGCTAAAATGAGCGACTGTTTTATCGTGGTTAAGAGAATAACGATAAATTTTGCCTGCTTCATTTTTTGCAAACCAAACAGATGGATTATCTGGGTCGCTGGGTATAGCTTTTGAAAATACTTCTTGTGCATCTGCCGGCAGCGGAGTTTTACCTATTACATACTTTGGCCCAAAAACATGTGCTTCATTAACCTCATAAGCGGGTTTATGCCCATCGAATCTTCGTATTTTTCCGTTGGGCTTATAGTATCGTTCATTACATTTATTATGAACAAGTATCCCAAGGTCTTCAACGCAATACACATGCTCGGAATAGACTTCGAGATTATATACGTTCTGCGGGCCGGGACGCGGCAGTCTCTGAACAACGCGTTTCGTTTCGCCGCTGTAGAGTTGGACGCGTTCGCCTTCCTTCAAAAGACCGGCGTCAACGAAATCCTGACGGTCGACCGACCAGAACGGATGATTCGCCGTACAACCGATCGGTTTCTCTTGGCCTTCGATTTGAAGATCGACTACCTCGTCGGATATGTGTTCGAACGTTCCGGTTACGACGTTTCCTAGGCCGGGTTGGACTATTACCTCGTCGTCGATTTCGATCAGCTTCGCCCAGCCGACGACGCCCATTTCCGGAAGTTCCAGCCAAACTTCGACGTCGCAATCGTCGACCGTTTCGAGCGGGATCGTTTCTGACGTCTGAAAATCGCTTTCGTCGAAAACTTTGCCGTCGGCTTCGCGGCGCAGCCGAACGTCTTCGTAATCGAGCCAATCTTCGGGACGCAGCAATTTAATATTGCATTGCGTTCCGTTTCCTTTCCGATAACAAAGCGAGTAACTGTAATGTTTAACTTGTGAAAAGACTGCGTCGTTTTCGCAGGGAACGGAGCCCTGCGGATTCGTTCCAAGCGTGCGTTCGCCAATACGAATATCTTCGATATTCTTGGTTATGTACCGCTTTTGACCGTCGACGGCGGTCTTCGCCGGTTCCGGTTCCGCTTTTACGCGACTGGCGCCATTTACGGCGAAGAAGAGCGCCGCCAATGAGATCAATAATAAGCAGACGCTGACGACGCTTAATGCGGAAAATCTTTTTGCCGTTCTTTCGGAGTTTTTATTGGCAGAACCGCCTAAAGAATCGCCGGCGTCCGCGTCGGTCTGAGCGGCTCGAACAGCCGCAGCCACAGAGCCTCGCTTCTGCTCAGTCTTTTCTTCCCGCCTTTTCTTCAATTGCCGAACGGCGAACGAGGCGGTCGCGGAAACTCCGACGACAATCCACAGAGCCGCCGTCGTATTGTCGACTACAAACGAGTAGGGCCCGTCCGACGCGGCGACCGTCTCGGTCGTTTCGCCGACGAGAACCTGAGTTCCCGCAGTAAAGCACCCGCGCTTAGCGATCGCGCCGCTAATATTGCCCGAAAGGCCGAGAACCGATCCTGCCGCAGTCAAAACGTTGCCGACGGACAGACCGTTTTCGCTCATATCATAGACGCTCGTCGCGACGCCCGCGACGTTTCCTGCCATGTCCCACGCATTAATCGCTCTTGCAACCGCGTAAGTCCCTTTTGAAGCGTTGCTGCACACGCTCGCCCATTTGGTCATACCGCCGGTCGCGGCGCCGATAAGAATCGTGCCGCTGACGTTTCCGAGCGTTTGCGAAATTCCCGCGCCGTACGCAAGATCCGTTTCGGTAAGGGTAAACGGCCCGTCTGTCTCGACGAGTCCGAGGGTAACGGCGGAAACGACCGCCTGCGACAGCCCGTTGACGACGCCCTTGAATCCGCTTACCAGACCCTGACAAAAGCCGCTTGCGATCGCGCCAAAGAGACATTCGTTGTGAACAAGCAGACGCACGTCGACGCCGACAAAATAGGTGTGCGCTTCCTCAACTTCGAAGTTAAAGACGCGTCGGAGTTCGTCGAGTTCGGTTCGTTCAATAAACGCGATTTGCTTTCCTGTCGAACTCAGGCAGGAGTCGCCCCATTCAAGTTTACCGGCCGCTTTCCAGCCCTGACCGACGACGTAGAACCGATGCTCCGGCGTGCAGGTAAATTCCGTTTCTCCTTCAAAGCAAACGCGGACAATCTTCTTAAGTCCGTTGTCAAAGACGCGCGCGACGCGCGCGGAGAACGGCTCGCGTTCGGGATTGAGAGAATCGGCCGCGAGAACCGAATCGCCCGGAAGGATAGTTTCGATCGGCTTAACCGCGCCGTCCGCCATGGCGATCGGCGTTCCCTCGACAAAACAAACCTGATATTCGAAATTAGGATTGTCAAGATCGGAAAAGACGTTCGCGGGGACGACCGCGCCCATATCGACGCGTTCCTGATGATACGCAGCGATGCGTTCGATCGTATTGAGATCGTCGACGGCCGCGTTATAGCTGGAGAAGACGTCCGCTCGGTAGTCGGCGTACGCGGATTCGATCGCTGTTTTTTCCTCGTTTGCCGTCTGTAAAAATAGGTCTTTAACCTCCGCGTCGGCCAGAAGATTCTGTAAAAAGGAACTGTTCCAGACGTCGTGCAGCGCGTCTTTAAAAGCGCTCAGGGCGTCGGCAAGCGCCTCGTTATAGGCGGTTTCATTTAGGGTCGCTTCCTCTTCGAGTTCCGACGCGTTCGCCTGCGCGAGCGCCGCGTCCGCGCTGGCCGCGTCTTCTGCGGCCGCAGTAAACGCCGAATTGGCGGCCGCGAGCGCGGCGACGCATCCGGATTCTTCAAAGTCGACGGCGGCAAGCGCGGCCAGAGCCGCCGACAAGGGCGCCTCTACCGACGCGCTGTACGCGGAATAGCGCGCGAGCGCAAGCTCCGCTTCCTTTCCGGCGTTCGAGCTCGCTTGCGTTATCGACGCGTCAAGTTCCGCAAGCCGCCAAGTCTGCGACGCGTCGAACTCTCCCAGCGCGTAGTCGAGCGCCGACGAAAACGCGTTTTGCGATTGGCTTTTAGCGACGTTAAACGAACCGAGCGCTAAATTCGCCTGAAAGTCCAACGCCGACTCTTGATACGCCGTCAGAGACGTCGAGACGTCGTCGAAATAATCGGCCGCCGCGTCGGAAGTTGCGGTATAATACTGGTTTCGCAGCGATTTCAGCTGAATCGCCCACGAAATACCGGTATGGTAAACGCCATGGCGGCCGTTAGAACTCGTTACGCTGTCCCGGATATTCTCACGGTTTTCAATTTGCAAATCGCCGTACGCGTCCGCCAAATCGGAATCGCAGTTCAACTCTGAATTGAGGATTGAATCGGCGTAGTCCAATAATTCCGAGGTCGTGTCCGAATCTTGAAGGTCCGAAACATAGTCGGAGAACGCCGCCTCGCGCGCGGCTAACTCGGCGTTATTGAGCGCCGATTCCCAGTTAAGTTCGTCTTCGTATTCAATTCGCGCCTTAGCCAGCGCCGCGACAGTTTCGTTCCGGATCGCGCCCGAATAATCGTCGACGTACGTTCCGTACGCGGCGGCGACGTCCGATTCGAATTTCAGGTTTGCCTTATTTACTTGAACTGCGCAGATATTGGCGTTTAAAGGATTAAATTCAGTCCATGCTCCGTTCGTTGCGGGCGGGAACGGCGACGCCATGTGCATTATCGACAGGTTGTCGAGGATATTGGCCGAGTTGGCGCCTAATGACACGCCTGACGGCGACGAACTGACGCCAACCCGGTCGTATAATCCTTTGTAAGCAGAGTAATCGAACGGCATAGAGACGTCGATACTCCCTGGATACCAGTAATGGTTCAGTTCGTAGACGCCGTATTTCTTTGTGAACGCCAGCTGCCGTTCTACGGCGTCGGCGGCAGATTCGGCAATCGTCTTTTCTTTGCTGTAGTTCGCGGC
Source organism: uncultured Planctomycetales bacterium (assembly GCA_946541595.1). GTDB lineage: Bacteria > Planctomycetota > Planctomycetia > Pirellulales > Thermoguttaceae > RUG369. The sequence goes on along the minus strand of CAMNJU010000223.1, from coordinate 644 downwards.
GACAACCGCTTGCTGAAGAGCTACGACCGCGTCAATTTCAGCTTTTTTAGCAAGGACGGCGGCGTCCTGCTGCGTCGCCGTGGAAGCGCGCTCGCCCGAGTCGAAAATTGCGTCGAGAACCGTCGTAAAGAACGACGTCGTTATATCGACGACGTTTTGTGCAAAAGTAGAACTTTTGAGAGCGGTCGACGCTTTATAGGTCGAATACGCGTTGTTCTCTGCGGCAAACTGCGTCTGAACGGAGTCGACGACCGCTTCGTAATAGGAACCGACCGTCGTGTTCGTCAATGCGGAACACGCGTCCTCGAGCGCGGTAAAATACGCGCCATACTGGCTTTGAAGCGTCGACAGCGTCAGCGCTGTCGAGGCCGCGTCCTGAGCGTCGTCGGCCGCCTGCAGCGCCGCTTCGTAGGCGCCGTCTGCGGCGATTTCCGCCTGATAATATGTCTTCTCGGCTAGATTTGCCGCGTCTTCGTAAGCGTAAAAAATCGATTCCTCAGAAGATTCCAACGCGGCGTCGACGTCGACGATCCCCTTTTGGTACGTCCCATAGGCGGCCCAAAGCTCGGTTTCAGCGATTGCATTATTTGTTAGAACGCCCTTTTCCAGCCGTTCGGCCGACTCCAGAAGTTTACCGTAGAGCG
>CAMNJU010000222.1 GCA_946541595.1 uncultured Planctomycetales bacterium | reverse complement strand
TATACGGAAGACGATTCGACATGAGCGCGACAGAAACGTCCCGAAGCGTAACGTCACGCGCGGAGCTATTTCCCCGCAAGGGGAAGCTGACGCCGGAGGAAGAAAGTTCCTCGGTCCACCTCTGGGACGCCGGTACGACATGAAGCGCAAACCAATATTCTCTCAGCGCTTTCATGAGTGAAACTTCGTTCCCGCCTGACTTTTCCAACTCTTCAATCCCTTTTAAAAAGTTCTCCATAAAAGGGGACTTCACTTTGTCGTCCGGCGCGCCCGGATATGCAAAGCCGTAATCCGCCAAAAAATCTTCGTCTGAAACGTTGAACCCAAGGTTCTGCTCAATAATCGTTTCGCAGAGATCAAGATTCTCGATCCAGTCAACGGCTAATTTTCCAAGACTCCGAGCGTTTTCTCTTGTAACTTTCTCCATGGGAAAGAGCAGATCGTCAGATCGGAACCCCTCAAAGGCGACTTCATTAACGTCCGCGCATCCTGCAATCACGTCCCGCCAACGCCGCCAGACAGACGAATCTATCTGTTCGTCAGGCGCGTAATCTGGGTAAAGCAGCGGCGTAAAAACTCCGCAAAATTCTGGATTGTAACAATAGGCGGGTACGTACTCTCCACTTGCCGCCCTCTCTTGAATATATTCAGAAAGACGTTGAGCGGGAAAAACAGAAATACTTTCTGAAAAAAGACTGCGAAGACCACTGGCGTCGCCGTCTTCTGCTAATTTGCTGATTCTACGGAGATCAACGGGGTCTGACAGCTCCATACGATAACAATATTCCTGCTCTTTGGAACCGTCAGTCACGGATTTCTGTGGGACGTCGCGTAGGCGGCGCGAACGCTCAAAGATAAAGAGCGCAGTCAGAACGAACGCCTTTTCCCTATTGTTCAACCCATCAAACGCGCTGACGCACTGCTCTATATCCATTCGGGAAGCTGACGCGACCCTTTGTTTAAACCGATAGAAAGGAAGATAGCGCTCAAAGGTTAGCTCGTACCGGTAAATGTATCCATCCCACCCGCAAAGGAGTCTGTAAGGGAAGACCTCGCAAAGAGACGCTTCAGTTCGTATTGTTTCCAGAAGTGAAGCCTGCGTGTCGGCCCCGACTTCCAGATTTTTGGTATAAGTTACGGGAAATACGAACGTTTCCTTTGACGATGGCGCTGTTGAGCAAGTCTCCCAATCGGTCGCGTAAGCGTGTGTTGTAAAAAGTATTAGTATAGCCGCTATCGTCAATTTCAATGAGGTTAAAACGGTGTTTTTCATTAGTTTTTCCTCCCCTCCTAAAACTTGCGAACGCTTGTCGCTTGATCCTTTTGGTAATACTGTTAACCAAAGATGCGGGACTGCTTTGTAAGCGATCGTTTACTTTGCGCCGGTTTCCCCATCTACGCCTCGTTTTAAAAGTTCCTCGTCGAAGAACGGTTTGTCATACTGAATTCGTCCTTCAAGGAGAAATTGGGCAATTTCCCCTAACGTCTTTGGCTTTGAGGAACTATTGCCATAAGCAGTGCTTATCCTTCTGGCAATAAATATACAGTAAGTACTATTCCACACGATATAGTACTCTCTGATTGCAGCTGCAACGTCGCAGTTGGGAGCGGCTGTTCGTTCTTTTTCGTCCGTTCTCCTGAAAAATTCCTCTATAACATATGGAACAGTCGTCCCTTGTCCCAAATATTTCAAAGCTTCTCTGCCTTTTTCAAACTCTTGAGTGGGTATTTTTAAATCTTCAGAATCTTCAATAAACTGAAGGCAAATATCAATGTCAGCCAACCATTTCTTTCTCAACTTGCTTCCATTTTCTCCATAGAAATCGAATCCAGCTGCATATGCTTCCTCCGGATGAAAGGCGGGAAAAGCGATCTCGTCGCTGTGCGTGCATTTTTTAATAACGTTTACCCTTTGCTCCCAGACAGTTTCGCTTACAGTTCCGTTAAGGTTATCAGGAGGAAAATCGCTTGGTGGGAGCAGAAACATACGTTGTTCGTTCGTCTTAAAGACAAAGGGCCTGCCTTCTGTTCCATTAAGGCCGTCGACTAATGAGAATGTGAGCGGCCTGTATGGAAACCAGTCGAATTCTTTTATCTCCCGCCAGACATAAGTCCGACTTATATTGTAGCTCGACGTTAGTGTTCGTAAAAGCCGTCGCGCCGGATGGTCCTCGTTTAAATCGACTTTCTTCTCAAAACCTTCAATGATAATTTCCTGCGCCAGTTTCCATTCTTCGTCAGACACAAGCGGTCTGCGATGAATTCTTTCGTAGATAAACAACGCCGTCAAAACATACGCTTGTTCTTTTGTATTAAGATTATCAAACTCCTGAACGCATTCGTCTATATCGGACTCAGTCGCCTGAGCTATTTTGCACTTCAGCCGATAATAAGACAGATACTGGGTAAAGGAGACGTCAAGAGCCGTGGAATAGTATGCAATTTTCGGCTGATAAACTTCCGACGCCGCCGCTTCCTTTTTAATCGTTTCCAGCAAAGTGGCGGACGGATCGGGCGCAACGTTCCATTCTGCTGAGAAAGCTTTCCAGTCAATCGCGTAAGCGTTCGTTGTAAAAAGTATTAGTATGGCCGTTATCGTCAATTTCAATGAGGTTAAAACAGTGTTTTTCATTAGTTTTTCCTCCCCTCCTAAAACTTGCGAACGCTTGTCGCTTGATCCTTTTGGTAATACTGTTAACCAAAGATGCGGGACTGCTTTGTAAGCGATCGTTTACTTTGCGCCGGTTTCCCCATCTACGCCTCGTTTTAATAGTTCCTCGTCAAAGAACGGTTTGTCATACTGAATTCGTCCTTCAAGGAGAAATTGGGCAATCTCACCTAACGTCTTTGGCTTTGAGGAACTATTGCCGTGCGGAAGACCACGAGAAAGATTAGTTCTCCAAGCGTCGGCAGGACTTTGCCATAAAAACCAATATTCCCTGATAGCGGCGAGTCCTGGCGAGTCGGAAGAGGCTGTTCGTTCCTTTTCGTCCGTTCTTCTTAAAAATTCTTCTATGGAGTGGCCTTCCCCTAACCTATCCAAAGAGAAGCTCCATCTAAAACTAAAGTCTTCGACAGATATTTTTAAATCCACGGAATCTTCAATAGACTGAAAGCATATATTAAGGTCGGCCAACCACTTTGATTTCAACTTACTTCCGTCGATTCCAGAGAAATAGAATCTGACTTCGTATGCTTCCTCCGGATGAAAGGCGGGGAAAGCGATCTCGTCGCTGTGCGCGCATTTTTTAATAACGTTTACCCTCTGCTCCCAGACAGTTTCGCTTACAGTTCCGTTGAGGTTATCCGGAGGAAAATCGCTCGGGGGAAGCAGAAACATTCGTTGTTCGTTCAATTTAAAGCCTTGGGACAGGTACCTGATGCGCTTGCTCCAAATCTCGAAGTCTTCAGGCCAACTGGTAAGCGGTCGATACGGAAACCAATCGAATTCTTTTATCTCTCGCCAGAACTGAGACCGGCTTATATTATAATTCGACGTTATTGTTCGTAAAAGAAGCCAGTTCGGCTGCTGTTGGAATGGAAGCGTCGCGAGTTCAGGATCAACTTCTTTGCCAAAACCGTCGATAATAATTTCCCTCGCGGCGTTCCATTCTTCATCGGTTACCATCGGCCTTCGATGGATTCGTTCATAGATAAAAAGGGCCGTCAAAACATACGCTTGTTCTTTCGTATTAAGATTATCAAACTCATGAACGCATTCGTCAATTTCGGACTCTGTCGCCTGAGCGATCTTAGCCTTCAGCCGATAATATGGCAAATAACGAGAAAACGAAACGTCGTAGGCGGAGGAATAAAAAGCGCACATCGGAGGATAAACTTCCGACGCCGCAGCTTCCTTTTTAATCGTTTCCAGCAAAGTGGCGGACGGATCGGGAACGACGTTCCATTCTGCTGAGAAAGCTTTCCAGTCAATCGCGTAAGCGTTTGTTGTAAAAAGTATTAGTATGGCCGCTATAGTCGACTTCAATGAGGTTAAAACAGTGTTTTTCATAATCAAAGCTCCTGTCAAGACCTGATACAATTATTCGACGTCTAATTAAAATATACGTCGCTAACCTGAATCTGAGCAGCATCTTTTGTGGGAGTATACTTGTATCCATATCCATTTAATACAGGGGTTGCCACCTGACGTATTCCAATGCTGTCTAAATTCCCGATGAAATTACCAAGCGCTTCTGTGCCATATGCACCGTAGACGTTACCGTAAGAAGGATCGTAAACAGTGTTTTGGTATGTAAAAATAGCATGGCCACCCCATGTGTTCTCACGCGGCGTAACGTTTCCTTGACCGTGAAGAGTTGGACAAACTTTAAATTGGTAAAGGCCTGAGCCCCCCTGAGGGCTTAATACTATTCCACCCCCCTGAACGTCCATTCCTTGCGATCTAAAGACGTCGAGCGCAAAATTCATCCAAGCGTCACATGTGCCGTCGGAATGTTTAAGGAGGCCGATTGTTTCAAAGCATTCGTCCACATTATTAATGGTAAATTCTCGAGCGCGTGAAGGCGATTGATCGTAAGCTATATTTCCGCTGTCATCCGTATATGACAAGAGCTGTTTTATTTCGCTATTGCTGGAGCTAACTTCAACATCTTTGCCGTAATACGTCAGCAAATCGTTTTCTTCTACGACCGCTCCGTTTTCCATTTTCACTTTATGCATAGACGTATTGGCAAATTCCTCCCATATGGCGTCAAAAATCACTTTTTCCTCACGCGCAAGTCTTTCCTCCTCAGTCTCTTCTTCCGTCTCTTCCTCAGGATCCTCTGGGTTCTCGGGGTTCTCGGGATTCTCGGGATTCTCGGGATTCTCAGGATTCTCAGGATTCTCAGGATTCTCAGGGTTCTCTGGGCTCTCGGGGTCTTCTGGGTCTTCAAGATCCTCTGGGACAATTCCAGAGGCGGCGGCGCACCCGATGTGAACGACAGTATGATACAAGTTGGTTCCCGAAACAGGCGTTTTATAAGTAACGTACAGAGGATTGACGCTCTCGCCGAAAGTTCTTCCTTCCACTTCCCCTAACGCCCTAAACTTCCATGTCAGCGTAAAATCCTCGTCATAAAGCGCTTGACGTTTTCCAAGCTGCGACAAGATCGTGTCCGTAAAAGACGCAAGCGCCGCGCCGCTTGTTAAGGTCGCCCATTCCGATTCGCCATGTTCCCATACGGCTTGAATTTGGAAAGTAACCGATCCGTCTTTTAAACCGGCAACTGACGCTTGGCAGGCTAAATGATCGTCGCACGCATAAGCGACCGGAAGCGTCGCCGAAAGATTATTGCGTGTCCAATGCGTCGCATTGCCCCAGTGAGCGCCAAAGGCTGCTGTTCCGGTTCCGTTCATGTCGGAAAGCAAGTCAAGATTATTCTTAAAAGAGACGGAACTAAGAACAAAAAGATCGTTGTCTGATATATTAAGCAAGCGAGGGGTCGTGTCGATAAAAAGAGGACCGTACGAAAAACCGGAACCTGAACTCTGAGCCGATGAAACAGAAACGACGAGCGATTCAACGTAACGTTCGACACATGAATCATTTGTCGCTTCAAGGTACAAATGCGTTGAGGAGGTCGACGCAGGAATCGTCAAAACGGAAACACACGCGCCGGAACTGTTAGCGCCAAGCTGAGCCTCCGTCTGAACGTTCGCGGAATCGTAATAAATCAATTTAAAATCGCTGGAGTCAGCCTGTCCGGTAAAACAGAGGCTGACGGAGGCAGGATAGGAAAGATCGCCCGATCGACAGCTTCCGTCGTCGCTTCGCGTCAGACGAAAGTATGCCTTATCCCCGCTTGGTTCAGAAAGAGTCGTGTGGATTTCATTCCCGTTTTCATCGTAAGCAACGTTTAAAGGGACATAATACTCGT
>CAMNJU010000221.1 GCA_946541595.1 uncultured Planctomycetales bacterium | reverse complement strand
CCCCGGCTGAACCGGCCCCGCCTCCGGCTGAACCCGCTCCGGCTCCGGCTGAACCCGCTCCCGCTCCGGCTCCCGCCGAGCCCGCGCCGAGCGTATCGGCGGAAGAGACGACGCTGCAAGCCGGTCTTAACAATAAATTTACCGTTGGCAATACAAACGCGTACATGTCGGTCATTCCGATCCAGCGCGTTCCCCTTTCGGTCGCGAACAGCATCCTGATCAACACGGTTCCGGGCTTGGACGCGATTCCGGACTCAATTTCCCGCACGATTATCGTTTACGGATCGAAAACGGCGGTAGACTCGGCGATTCAACTCGCGTCCCGCCTCGACGGTCAGCTCGACGTAACTCTGGAAATCATTCCCGTTAAGAAAGAACTGCCGACCGAAGTCATTTCCGCGCTCCCGCGCATCGAGCCGCAGGCGACGACGACCTACGACAAAGAGAATCAGCGCATGCTCGTCTTCGGACAGCGCGACGTGGTCGCGCGCGTTAAAGCGTACCTCGCGCAAATTCTCGAATCGACGACCGACGAAAAAGACGGCGTCTACTATCTCGACGTCGAACGCAGCGTACCGGGCGAAATTCAGGATTACGCGCGCCGCGCCGTGCCGGGCGTCGAACTGAAATACGACGACGGCGCGCGCCGGTTCACCATCATCGGGACGCCGACCGAACAGCTCGCGACCGCGAAGATCATCACCGACGCCGTCGCGAATCTGCCCCCGGAAGACGAAACGCGTTATTACCACTTTGAGCGCCGGATTCCGTCGCGCATGATCGACGAGCTTAACGAGCTCGTCAAGGGCGTTCGCCGCATCGAGCGCGATCAGTACGACGAAACGATGCTGCGCGTTACCGCGAAACCGTACCAGCACGAACTTATCGCCGCGGAAATTGAAAAGATCAAGGCGGACTACCCGTACAACGATCAGAACGAATTCGTTTCCTATAAGACGACGAAAGAGCTGCGCGCTCGGTTCGATCAGGTTCGCGACGACTTCGTCAAGCAGTACGGCGATATCAAGATTCTGCGCGACGACGCGGACAATTCGTTCGCCGTCTGGGGTACGCCCGCTCAGCATGAAGCGCTCAAGAAGCTGCTCGATCAGCTCGCCGCGCTCGAGTCGGGCGAAAAAGAAACGGCGGCGCTCTATACGCCCAAACACGTCGACGCCGCGACGCTCACGACCGTCCTCAAAGACCTTCATCCGAACTTAAAGGTAACGAACGACACTGTTAACGCGCGGCTCATTCTGCGCGGTTCGGCTGAAGAACTTGCGGAAGCCAAGAGCGTCCTCGCCACGGTCGACGCGCTTGAGGAAGACGGCGTCGTGAGGACGTTTAAGTCCTACCCGATCAAGGGGTTCTATACCTACGACGGCGTGGGGACGTATTATTCGCCCGCGTACTACGTGCGCGATATCGGACGGCTTGTGCCCGCCGCGCGCGTTACCTACGACTACTACAACCAGGCGCTCGTCGTCTGGGGAACCGAAGAGGAACAGGGAATCGTCGAAAAGGCGGTCTCCAACCTTGCGGAAAAAGATTCGGTCGATAAAAAGATTCTGCGCTGGCAGATCCGCCGCGCGAATTACTCGACCCTGACGTCGCAAATTGCCGCGGTCTATCCCGCGGCGACGCCGGTCTACGATTCCGCGTCCCACACGCTCATCGTCCGCACGAACAATCAGGTCGCGCTCGGCGCCGTCCAGGAATTGCTCGAACTCCTCGATCCGAAGGAACAGTCGGAATTTGACTCGGTTCTGGAGTACTACGACGTAGGAGCCGACCCGACGAGCGATCTCGTAACCGCGATTCAGAAGCTCGTTCCGAACGCGGGCCTTGTCAAAATTGACGCCAAGAACAAGCAGCTCCTCGTCATCGCGACGCCCGCCGATCAGAAGATCGTCGCGGACAATATCGAACGGCTCGCCAAGACGTACGGCTCTTCCGATCTGCGCATGATTCCCTATCCGATTTACGGCATGGCGGTCGCCGACGTCGTTAAGTCGATGACGGCCGCGTATCCCTCGGCGACGTTCGAAGCGGACACGCGCGGAAGCAGAGTTATTGCGCGCGCCACGCTCGAAGATCACGTTAAGATTTCCGAAGAAATCGCGCGCCTTAATTCAGAAAGCGGGGACCCCAATTCCGAAAACCCTAATAATCCCGACGCGCCCGAAAATATGCCCGGTCCGCGCGTCGTCGTCTATGAAGTAGACACGCCGATGATCGCCATGCAGCTGCGCGGCGTCGTTACCAGCCTGTTCCCGGAAGTCGAAGTGTTCGGCGGATCCTCCTCTGGCGCCTACGCTTACGGCGCGCGGTCAGGCGCGAAACAGAAGGTAACCGTTCTCGCGAACGCGCGCGAGCAGAAGATGATCGCCGCGATCGTCGAATCGCTCTCCGACGCCAAAAGCGAAGAGCTGCTCTTCGCGATCTACCCGTACGGCGACGTGGACTCCGACGCGGTCGACGCGCTCGTCGGAAATATCATTCCGGACGCCATGTCCGTGCCGTCGTCCTCCCTTTCGGGCATGGGCCGGTTCGGATACGGCATGTCGCCGCGCAATATGCTGACGCAGATGCGTCAGCAGCGGCGCGCCAACAACCCGTACGGCAATCCGAACGCGCCGATTCCGTTCTACCGCATAGACGACGCGACGAAGACGGTCGCCGTCTTCGCGACCGCGGACGCCCACGAACAGATTCGCTCCGCCGTCGAAAAGCTCTCCGTCCTGACGGAGAACGAAGCGAAGTCCTGCACGAAGGTCTACCGTCTGGGCGCACCGCTCGCTATGACCGTCGCTCAAATCGCGATGCAAATCTGCCCGTCGGTCGTTGCGACCGCGACGTCCGGATTCGAAGTCATCGCGTACGGTCCGCAGAAAGAGATGGATCGACTCGACGAATTTGTCAAGTCGATTGAAGACGGCGAACAGTACGCGAAGACGCTCGGCCAGTACCGTCTCTTTACGATTCCGGAAAAAACCGGATACAGCCGCGATTGGTTCGTTCAAGTTCTGAATACGAATTTCAGCGCCATTGGCGTCTCCTCGTACGCAGGCGTTATGAGTAATCAAATTATCTCTTGGGGTATTGACTCAAACCTTGACCGCGTCGAAAAATTTATCGACGAACTCATAGCGACGCCGAACGAAGAAACGTATAAAACGTATTCCATCGAACATACGACGGTTGCGCTCGCCGTGTCGCTGCTCGCGAGAGTATGTCCTAACATAGTGATTACGCCCAAAGCGGAAGAACGCTCGGTCGTCGTTTACGGAACGCCCGACCAGCACGCGACGGTCGCCGCCGCGCTCAAGGAGTTCGACAAGCCCGCCGAGGGCGACGCCGCGCTCTGCCTCGCGACGTACACTTGGGACGCCGTCGATTCCTACTGGCCCGTCTACACGGAACTGCACGCGCACTTCCAGCCGCTCGGCGCGATTATCGTACCCGCCGCGGGACTGTACGAATATGTCATTACCGCTTCGGAGGATCTTCAGGGCAAAATCGCCAAATACCTCGAAATGCGCCGGAAGGACCAGGCTGAAAGAAGCGTTCAGCTCCGAACTTATTATCTGCACAAAGTTAACTTCACGAAAGTCGTGCAGATCGTCCCCGCGGTTCTGCCCGCCGTCGGGCTTTACCCCGGCAAAGGCGCGAACGAAATCTTCGTCGTCGCGTCCCCGCTCAATCACGATAAATTCCGCATGCTGCTCTCGCAGCTCGAAACGGTCCCCGAAGGGGAAGACGCCAACGGAATCGCTATGAAGATCTATCAGACGTCGGCGCGCGCGGCGTCCAGCGCGATCGAGCTGCTCCAGCCGCAGCTGCCCGGCGTCGTTATGTATCCCATAACGCACGACCGCATTATCGTTTGGGGGAGCGCTTCCGATCAGGAATATGTCGCCAAGGCGCTCGAAACAATCGGCGAAGCGTTCCAGCCTCGCGTCTTAAAGCGCTATCCGCTGCTCCACATGCGTCTGGCCGACGTCATTAACTACTGCCAGTACGCGTTCCCGGGCGAAGGCTACTTCTTCTCCTCGACCTCCGGCGACCTTATGGTCTCCGCGCCTGAAAGCGTGCAAGAGGAAGTCGTCAAACTGCTGTCGCAATTTGACGTCGAAGAGCCGGAAGAATCGCGCTATACGCCCGTGGCGTACGATATAAGCGATATTCCGGTCGCGTCCCTTCCGTACGCGGCGTCCGCGATTGCGGCCATTTCGACAGAAGCGGTCCAACTGCCGACGGCGACGCCCGGATTCATTGTCGTTTACGCGCGGCCCGCCGAACAGAAGAAGATTCGCGCGCTCGTCGACGAAATGATTAAAGAGCGTCCGGGCGCGACGAAACGGCTTGTCGCGTATACGGTTCGGCGCATGACGCTCCCGCAACTCTCCGCGCTCCTGCTCCCGCTCTATCCGAATATCAAGATCGGCGCGGGCACGAGCGAGAATCAAATTGTCATTCTCGCGAAACCGGACGAACACGACAAGATCGCGCAGCTCGTCAATCAGCTCAACGAGGAGCACGACGACGGCATGACCTCGCGCGTCTACCGCCTGAAGAATTCGCAGCTCTCCGTCGCGCGAACCGCCATTATGACGATGTTCCCGCAGGCGACCGTCGTTATCGACCAGGCGTCCCGCTCGGTCCTCGTTAAAGCGTACGAAGACGAACAAAAGAAGATCGAACAGCTCGTCGTCGAAATCGACGAGAAAGATCCCGAACGCAATACGTCGTTTAAGGTCTTTAATATCGGTTCGCTCAACTTCCAGCGTCTCGTCGCGTCGTTGCGCAACTTCTACTACAACGACCCCGCGTTCCAAGTTCAGCTCGACTCCTCGAGTCAATGCCTGATCGTTCGCGGCACGGCGATCCAACACAAAGCGGTGGAAGATCTTATCGAAGAAGTACGCGCGGGCGGCCTCGCCGATCCGGACGCCTACATGCAGTCGTACACGCTGTCGAATTCTTCCGCGCTTACGTCGCTCTACCAGATATTCTACGAGCAGGGCCGCGACATCAATATGTACCGCGACTACTCGACGGGCAAGCTCATCGTCATTGGGCGTCCCGAAGAGCACAAGCTCGTTCAGGATATTCTCGACGTCGTCGCGCCGGAAGAGACGGAACTGTTCGTCTTCGACCTGCTCTACTGCGATCCTTCGACGGTCCGTCAGGCGCTCGGCATGATCGAAACGGACGGCTCGTACGTCGACGCGCGGCTCGACCAATCGTCGAATCAGCTCCTCGTGCGCGCCACGCCCGCCAAGCTTGAGGAAATCCGCCAAGTCTTAATCAAGATGGGCGAAAAAGAGCTCCAGAAGATTAAGCCGTTCGCGCAGGTTACCCCGTACGGCGGCTCCTCGACCGACGGACGACGCATCTATCTGCGCGACAATGAGAAGCGTCAGGCGGAAGACGCCGCCGCGAAAGGCGCGAATTCCGGCGAGGTCGATCTGAAATCGCTCCAGCCGCTCACGGCCGAAGATTTACAGCAGGCGCTTTCGGCGCAAACGCCCGAAACGCAGCCGATCGCGGCGCAGAATCCGGCGCTCCAAGTTAAGGAGCAGTCGGGCCCAATGCGCACGCTTTCTCTCGACGGAGTCGACGCGGCGCAAGTCGTTAGCGAAGCGGTTAAAAACTGGAAGCTTGATAATCCGGTAACGGTCGTTAAGGGGGACGGCGGAATCGTTCAGGATGAAGAGTCCGCCGAACCCGCGCCCACGCCCACACCCGCGCCCACGCCCACACCCGCGCCCACGCCCGCGCCCGCGCCTGCAGAACCCGCTCCTGCTCCGGTCGAGCCCGCGCCTGCGCCCGTAACGGAAGAGCCCGCCGCAGCTGCCGCAGCCGCGACGGAACCGGCCGCGGAATCCCCCGCAGAGGAA
>CAMNJU010000220.1 GCA_946541595.1 uncultured Planctomycetales bacterium | reverse complement strand
CAACCTTCCGTTCTCTTGACGCGCCGTTCAGAACAGGCGCGTCGGAGGATATTATACCGCCCCGGCAAACGGTCCGCAAACGAACAAAGACGCGGCGCTCAGCGATCCCCGTCGGGATCTAAATCATACGGCTCGCACATAATTCCGTTCGCTTTCGCGTACTCTTCCGCGTAGGAGCCGCGGGGCGTTTTAATCTTCAGAAAATCGCAGTCTCCGAACGCCCGGTCGCCAATAGATTTAACGCTCGACGGAATTTCGATCGCGGAGAGCGTGTAACAGAGATCGAACGCCCTTTCGCCGATACTTCTGAGTCCTTCCGGCAAGACGACCGTTCTCAACGAGAGACATCGCTGAAACGCTTCCGTCTGAATCTCTTCAACGCCTCGGGGAATATAAATCGAAGAGAGCGATCGGCAGTCGAGAAAAGCCCACACGCCAATGCTCGTAACGCCTTTCGGCACGGAAAAGACGCTGAGTTTAGGGCAGTTCAGGAACATTTCGTCTTTAATTTCACGAATCCCTCGCGGAAACGAGATCGAAACGAGCGACGGACAGTCGCTGAACGCGCTGTAGTCGACGTCCGTTACGGTATCCGGAATTTCTACGTCAATCAGGCGCGGACAGTTGCCAAACGCGTCCCGACCAATTTCCCTGCAGCCGTCGGGAAGCCTCACATACTCGACGAGCGAGCTGTGAAACGCGCCCTTTTCGATTCGCTCGACCCCTGCGGGAACGTTATACTCGACGCCAAGTTTCTGATCAGGATATTTTACGAGCGTTTTGCCGTCTTTTGAGAAAAGAACTCCGTCTTTCGAGGTAAAATACGGACTTTCCGGCGCAACTTCAATCGCGTTGATCGAGTTGAGAAAAAAGATTACGTCGTTAGAAAGATCCTTAACGCTTTTTGAAAGGACAAGCGTTCTCAAAAAACGCGTATGGCGAAACGCCAGGTCGTCAAACCGTTCCACGCCTTCCGGAACTTTGTACTTCGAATCCGTACGACCGGCCGGATACATGAGAAGCGACTTGCCGTCCTTGGTAAAGAGAACCCCCTTCTTGGAGCAGAAATTCACATTTTCACGCGCGACGTTGACCGTCGTCAGCTCGGGACAGTAGAAAAAGGACTCCGAACCGCAGATCGCGACGTCTTTTGAAATGAGAACCGATTTCAAATAGGGACAGTTGTCAAAGGCTTCGTCGCTAATCTCGCGGACGCCGTCGGGCACGGCAAACGTCGCGTTCCTGCGCTCGCGCGGGTACTTTTTAAGCGTTTTGCCGTCCAGAACGACGCCGTTCTGCTCGAGCGAATTCGGCGATTCGGCGCCGGTTCCCAACAGGATATAAGCTGTTCGCTTGTTAGACTTAATCATGTTTTCCCTCAATTACAGATAAAACTTACACAAAAGATTTTTAAAAATATTTCACGGCCAAAGACGCGAAATATATGAACCGTTCTAAGAAGAACGGACTATCTCAGAACCGTACGGCGGCGCGGGCCTCTAAGGAGCGCGCCGCGCGGATTCGTTTGCGGGGTATTATATCGATTCGTCAAAGCCGGTTCACGATGAGGAACAAAACCTATTGACGGGGCTGGGCTTGGCGGCGTTTAGAAACGCGTTTAAACGCAATTCCGTGCTCGTTCGCGTACCGTTCCGCGTACGAGCCCGACGGCGCGTATACCGTGAGACTGTCGCAGCGGACAAACGAGTATTTGCCAATCGACTCAACGCTGTCGGGAATCTGAATCGACGTCAGCGCGCGGCAATACCAAAAGGCGGCGTTTCCAACTTCCTTCGTTCCGGCAGGGATCGTAATCGACGTTAATGAGCTGCAGTCTCTGAAAGCGAACCCGTCGATTCTGCGAACGCCCGTCGGAAGAAGAACCGACGTTAGAGAACTGCAGCGGGAAAAAGTCGTCGTTTTGATTATTGCCACGTCGGGCGGAAGCGCGATCGAAGACAACGAACGGCAGTTCGCAAACGCGCCTTCCCCGATCTCTGTCACGCTATTCGGAAAATCAACGGAAGATAACGAACGACAGTCCACAAACGCGTCTGCTCCAATAGACGCAACGCCGTCCGGGAGACTGATTGAAGTCAACGACTCGCAGTATGTGAACGCGCCGGCGCCAATAGACTTCAAGCCGGGCGAAAGAAGGACTGAAGACAGCGAATCGCAGTAGGCGAACGTTTCCTCTCGAATAGTCTCGACACCGCCCGTTATTGCGACCGAAACCAGCGAAGCGCAGCCACGGAACGCGCGCGCGCCAATTTCTTGCACGCTCTTGGCAATCTTAATGGACGTTAAAAACCGGCAGTTGCCGAAAGCGTTTTTTTCAATGCGTTCGACTCCGTCGCGAACCGTATACTTTTTCCTCGTTTTTCCCGCAGGATACGCGATAAGCGTCTTTTCGTCTTTCGTAAAGAGAACGCCGCCGACAGAACAGAAACGGCTGTTGTCCCTGTCGACCTGGATATTCTTTAAAGAGCGGCAGTTAAAGAAAGCGTCCTCGCCGATCTCCGTAACGCTCGCGGGAATAAAGATCGACGTTGCTTCGCGGCATTCTTCAAAAGCTCTGGCGTCGATATGCGTCACTCCGTCGGGAACGGCGTACCTTTTGCAGGGCCTTCCCACGGGATACGCAATAAGTCTCTTTCCGTCTCTGGTAAAGAGAACGCCGTAGTCGGAACGGTAGCGGTCGTTATCTAATTCGACGTCGATCCATTTCAAAGAACTGCAGCCCCTGAAAACGTCTCTTCCGATACTCGACACGCTGGCTGGTATATTAATCAAATTCAAGCTTGAACAGCGGAAAAAGGCCTCGTCCCCGATCGTTTCGACTCTTCTCGGAATAACGATCGACGGCAGAGAAATACAGTAAGCAAACGCACGCGGGCCAATACTCAAGAGAAATTGGGAAAGCTCGGCCGACGTCAAAAAGCAGCATCCTTCGAATGCGCTCTTTCCTATATGAGCGACCCCGCCCGAAAGAACAATCGAAGCCAAAGTGGAGTCGCGCAAGTAGGCGCCGTCATGAATGTAATCCGTCATATTCGGAAAATCGGGCGACTTCACGGTAAACGAGCCGAAACCCCTTTTCGGGCCCGCTGCGGATTTGCGTTTATCGCCCATATTGCCGAAGTCGACGCTCCAAAAATATTTGTTGATATCGTCCATAACTAAAATCCCCTTTCGATAGGAAAGCGAAGACGTCCCGTCAAAGGAAAGCCCGCAGTACAAATGTGTGAAAAACGCTTGACAGTAGAAATTAAACAGACGATGTGCAGAGACGTTTTTAAAACGTCGCCGCGGAGCCGAGAAATCGAAACCAGAACGTAAGGAAGTATCCCGCCCCACGGCGATTGTGATTGTAGACCAAGAGGAAGCCTGCGTCAATGACGGGGAGATAAAAAAGCGAAAAATATCCGTTTTGCGACAAAAAATATTACGCGGCGCAGGGCGGATTCATTTTCGGGGGATATGACGTCAATCCGCTAAAACGATTAACGGTTATTTGCCCACTTCCGCTCAGGCGGAGCGCGGCCCGTCGGTCAAATAGGATTCTGACGCAAAACAGAACAAGAACTCATTCAAGCGGTTTGAACTTCATTTTTCTTTTTTTGGCAAATTCTTCCGCAAAAGAGCCCTTTGGCGCGACGACCGTAACCGACTGCGCGTCGCGGAACGCCGTATTCTCGATTTCAACGACGCTCTCCGGAATGACGATCGACGTTAAGGAAGAGCAGTCGACGAACGCGCTCATGTCGATACTCTTTACGCCGTCCGGAAGAACGAGCGATTTCAGCGAGGAACACTCGCCAAACGCGCTGAAGCCGATCTCTTTAACTCCGGGCGGAATAACGACGCTCTCCAACGAGGAGCAGCCGTCGAACGTCCAAGCGGCGATTCGCTTGACTCTCTTAGGAATCGTAACGGACTTTAACTGCGAACAGCCTTTGAAAGCGTTATAGGAAACTTCCTTTACGTCGTCGGGAACGTCGTATGTTTCGCCGTCCTTCTTTATCGGATAGCGAATAAGCGTTTTCCGATCCTTCGAATAGAGAACGCCGTCTACGGAACAGAAACAGGGATTCTCTTCGGAGACGTCAATCGCCTTCAAGGAGAGACAGCCGTCGAACGGATCTGTTCCAAACCCCACGACGTTCTTAGGAATAAAAATCGACGTTAAGCGCGAACAGTCCACAAAAGCGTCGCCGCCAATATTCGTTACGTTCTCGGAGAGAATAAGCGACGTAAGCGCCGCGCAGCCGCGAAACGCGTTCCTGTAAAAAGCCGTTACGCTCGGCGAAAGAACGACCGACTTCAATAAAGAAGCATCTTCAAACGCGTCTTCGGCAATCTCTTCTACGCCGTCGGGAACCGAATATCGCTTCGCGCTCCTGCCTGCCGGATATTTAACAAGCGTTTTCATATCCTTACTGAAAAGAACGCCGTCGACCGAACGGAAATAAGGATTCTCCTCCGAGACGCCAATCGATTCCAGACCGGGAAAGTGAGCCAACGAGAGCCGGTCGATTATCTTCATTCCCTTTGGCAACGATATATTCTTCAGCGAAAGACAGCCCAGAAACGGCATGAAGTCCAGTCGAGTTACGGCGTCGGGAATATTGACCGATTTCAAAGAGGAGCAGTCCTCAAAGACTTTGCTCCCCAATTTTTTAATTCCATTTGAAAGAACGGCCGTCTCCAGCGCGGAGCAGCCGGCAAACGTCTCGTTTTCGAGCCGCTTCAGCCCGTCGGACAGAACGGCCGATTTCAGCGCCGTACACTTCTGAAACGCGCTTTCTCCGATACTCTTCAGACCCTCCGGCGCCGTAATCGACGTCAGGGCCGAACAGCCGCGAAACGCGCGTTTGCCCACGCTTTTCAAGCCTTCGGGCAGGAGCGCGGACGTCAGCGACGAACAGTCCTGAAAGGCGCTCTCTCCGATACTCCTGACGCCGCTCGAAAGAACAAGCGACGCGAGCGACCGGCAGCCGCCGAACGCCCATGCGCCGATACTTTTGAGCCCTTTCTCAAACGCGGCGGACGTGAGCTGCGCACAGTTAAGAAACGCGTTCGCGCCGACAGATTTTACGCCCGGCGGGAAATTGACCGCCGTCAGGGAAGAACAGCCCGCAAAAGACCAGTCGCCGATACTTTTGAGACCTTTAGGGAGCGCGACAGACTTTAACGACGGGCAGTCGTAAAAAGACCGCGTTTCCAGAGTCGCCGTCCCCTTGGGAACCGCGTATTCCGTCTGCGTTCGCCCTGCCGGATATTTAACGAGCGTCTTGCCGTTTCCGGTAAAAAGAACGCCATCGATCGAACGGTACGAGGAATTGTCCGGCGCGACTTCAATTCGCTTTAAGGAGGAGCAGCCGTAGAACGCGTTGACGTCGATTTCCGCAACGCTCGCCGGAATAACGACCGTCTCCAGCCCCTTGCAGTCGGCAAAGGCCCGGCCGATCTTAACGACGCCGTCCGGTACGGAAAACTCCGTCGCGCCGGCGCCGCCCTGATACTTGACAAACGTCGTTCCATCGGCGCTGACGCCGTTGGGCATGATTGTTTTGTCGCCGGGCATTGGGGGCTTTCTTGGGTTTCGAGCTGGGTAAAAGGAATACTTAACGGAAGCGCGCCCGCTTTTGACACGGGCGCGGGTGAGGGATTTGATTGATAGACAATAACACGCGTATTCGTCGTAGGATTGAGGCAGCTCCACAAGAGGCCTTGAAGTCTATATTACACATCATTTCTCATTCATCCAGTTGTTTTAGAACTGGATAAACGCTATGTCATGTTTATCTGCGTACTGTTTTGCGACAGAATCTGAAGGCGCGTGTATCGTGAGATTCTGACAATTCCTAAAAGCATTGTCGAAAATATCAACAACGGTATCTGAAATTTCAATATCTC
>CAMNJU010000219.1 GCA_946541595.1 uncultured Planctomycetales bacterium | reverse complement strand
TCCTTATGTTTGACTCGGGGCGCGCAGGCTCGCGAGTTGTCTGAAAGTTAATCCCTAACGCTTTAGACACGCGCGCCGCCCGACCGCATATACCGTGTTGGGCGCGCGTCGACGAATGTGTAGAACGTGTTCCGAAGCATGTCTGACTATTCGACCCGTTTGCGTTGGCGTGTATTTTGGCAACTTTTTCTAATTTTGTAAAGAGTGGGAAACCCGTTTGAGCGATTTTTTTGTCTAAAAGAAGTGTTTTTTATGGATTTTTCTTTTCATAAGTATTTCACTGTTCACAGTTTTAGATTTGCTCAATAACTGTGAAACCGGAAACGGAGACGGCCCGGACCGGAAAAAGCGCCGTTTTTTTTCGGGCGTTGAATTAGCCGGTAAAAGAATTATAATAACGCGCAATTGGAAGCGCGCGCCGGACGTCGGCGCCGTTTGTCAAGTTCCGCGCGTCGCGACGGCGCGAACGCGCAAGCTACGCCGACTTGCGGTTTCGATCGGCTAAGTCGGGCAACTTTTAGTTAAGGGATCTTTAACGATGATGAAATCGACGCTTCTGTGCGCCCTCGTCGGCTTGGCTATGCTTGCGACCGTAACGAGCGACGCAACGGCCGCTTCTGGAGGAACCAACGTGAAACCTACTGTTGAAAAAGCGAAATTCGGCGCCACGCTCGAAGGCGAGACGGTCAACGTTTATACGCTGAAGAACTCGAACGGACTTTCCGCTAAAATTTTGGATTTTGGCGGCGTGCTCTATGAAATGAACGTTCCGGACAAAAACGGCGTTTTCGCGAACATTTCCTGCAATTATCCGACGGTCGGCGAATATCAGACGATTCGCCCGTTCTTCGGCTCCCTTATTGGCCGCTACGGCAACCGTATCGCGAAAGGCAAGTTTAAGGTCGACGGAAAAGAATATTCGATCGCGACGAACAACGCGCCGAACACGCTTCACGGCGGTCTCAAAGGTTTCGACCAGCAGATTTGGCAGGCGAGCTGCAGCGCGGACGATAACGGCGCGTACCTGACGCTCAAATATACGTCTCCTGACGGCGACCAGGGCTATCCGGGCAAACTCGACGTTACCGTCGTCTACTCGCTCAAGAACGACAACTCGCTCACGATCGACTATACCGCGACGACCGACAAGTCGACCCCGGTCAACCTTACGAACCACACGTTCTGGAATCTTGGCGGCGCGTACTCCGGCTCGATTCTCGACACCGTCCTGACGCTCAACTGCCCCGGCTATCTGCCGACCGACGACACGCTCATTCCGACGGGCAAAGTCGAATCCGTTAAGGGCACGCCGCTCGATTTCACCTCCCCGAAAGCGATCGGCAAAGACATCGCCGGCATTACGGAAGAACACTTCCGCGGCGGTTACGATCACTGCTTCGTCCTCGCCGATAAGAAACCGGGCGAAATGAGCCTCTGCGCGTTCGCGAAAGATCCGAAATCCGGCCGTACCATGAAGATCGAAACGACCGAACCGGGCGTCCAGTTCTATTCCGGCAACTGGCTCGACGGAACCACGAGCTGCAACGGGTACGTCTATGAACAGCATTCGGCGTTCTGCCTTGAAACGCAGCATTATCCGGACTCCCCGAACCAACCGCAGTTCCCGAACACGATTCTTAAGCCGGGCGACACCTACCGCCACACCACGGTCCACACCTTCGGCGTTGAGAAATGATCGGAATCGGCGCTCCTGACTGAAGGCGCGCAATAAAAAAAGAGCCGGCGCGCGGTCCCCAAATTGGAACCGCGCGCCGGTTTTGTTTTTCAGCGTCCGACGCGTCTGCGGCGAGGTTATTTCTCCGCGCCCGCTTTCGCCGCCGCTTCCCGCGTTTCGTACATGGAGTAGCCGACTTCCCGGATCGCGTTAATCGTCTCATAGTAGGGAACGTCGCACACGTCGACGAGCCCGATCTGGTAGTTTTCGCCGTCGAACCGGCCGGTCGTCGGCTGATCGCCGTACTGGAACCAGTGCGTTCCGACGATCCACGGATTCCTGAGCGCGCTTTGAACGTATTCTTTATACGCGTTTGCGCGGCCGTTCTGATCGTTGCACGAAACCAAGCCCGTGTGGAACATTCCGCGGTCGAGCGCGCCGAAGTGGAATTCCCCGATTATAACCGGTTTGTCCTCCCCTTCGACCGGCTTAAAGCCGCCGATCTCGCGCTTATAGAAATTGTAACTGACGACGTCGCAGTATTTTTGCGCCGCGGCGCGCGCCAGATCGTTCGTCCACGCGAATCGGCAGCCGAGATAGAGCTTGCCCGGCGCGCTCCGATGGACCGCGTCGGCGACTTCCGCGAAATATTTCTCGCAAATCACCGTATAGAACGCGTTGGAATCCTTGTTGGCGGCGTCGTTTTTGGGCGTTTCAACCGTCTGCTCTTGGAGCGCGTCCCAGCCGTCGAGCTTGACCTGCCACGCCGCGTTGAACTTCTCGATATCGCCGTATTTCTCTTTGAGCCACGCGACATACGCCGCTTTGACCGGCTGATCCTTCGGAGAAAGGAGCGCCGCCTTGGCGAGCGAGCCGGCTTCGCCCCAGCTGATTTCATTATCGACGAAATAGCCGACGCAGAACGGGTCGGCCTCGGTTCCCTTTCGCGCTTTAACCGAGCGTTCGACGCTCGCGCCGAATTTCGGATCGAACGGATCGGTGAACTTGCCCCAGTAGCCGCGGCTTCCTTCGATCTGCCGTCCGGAGCTGTTGACGGTCGTAACGTAAGGCGTCTTCGCGAACTCCGCGATATTCATATCGGACCAGTTCCCGATCGTATTGAGCCCCCAGCTTCGCAGCCGGCGCTTAATGCTTTCTTTTTCCTTTTGAACCCAGTCTTTTCCGTATTTCAGATAGAGATTCGACGCGGAAAAGTTGTAAGTCCAAAATGTTCCGTAATTGGCGTAGTAGTTGTTGACCGAACGATCGCTCGTCCCAAGGAACTGAGAGAGTTCGTTCTCATCCGTTCGCTTCATGGGGATTTTATCGCAGAAGTAGAACTCGCGGTCGGAGATCGGCGTAATGGCGTTGGAATGCCCGACGCAGTCGACGCCGTGCGACCAGAAGAGCCGCCCTTCCGGATCGACGAGATACCAGAACCCGTTGTATTTCTCGACTCGGAACGATCCTGTCGCTTCAAGCTGCGGGCCTTTCGTCCAGCCGCCATAGCGATTGAATTCGGTCGGCTGATTCTTTTCGAGATCGGCGTTTTCAATTTCGATCTGCGCGCGCAGCTCCTCCAGAGAATGCGTCTTGCCGGGCCAGTCGGCGTGCATGAACTGGCCGAATTCGTCGATCATGGGGAAGAACTTGTCGGGCCCCCATGCGAGATACTCTTCGTCTTTGGCGGCCTGATCTTTAGGCAGGGCGGTTATCGAATGGAGAATCCACGAGTCGCCGCGGCCGTTCTGATTTTCAAAGGGCCGTATCGCGACGATCGTGCGCGGGTCAAATTCTATATTTTTATCGACGGAATAGGAGTCCGTTTTGATTCCGCCCGGCTTGCCGCGCATGGCAAAGAGCTTTTTGCGCGTCTCTAAATTGAGGTATTTCGGCAGTTCGACGCGCCAGACTTTCTTTTCGTTCGGCTTGAGGGTTACGGATCGGGTCGTCGTTCCCAGGAGGGAACCCGGATCGTAACCTTCGGAATCGAGCCGAAGATAGAGCGTAATTTCCTCCGCGCTCGCGTTGGTCAGCTCAACGTCGATCGCGAAGTAGTTCGTTAAATCCAATTTCTTCTCGAA
This sequence comes from uncultured Planctomycetales bacterium, assembly GCA_946541595.1. Taxonomy (GTDB): domain Bacteria; phylum Planctomycetota; class Planctomycetia; order Pirellulales; family Thermoguttaceae; genus RUG369. The sequence continues at coordinate 2,171 of CAMNJU010000219.1, read as the reverse complement.
ATGGACGCCAGGCCAGGAACCCTTCTTTTTATTGACGATTTTGAGCGCGCCGCCGTCAAGCCGTTCGACGTCGACGTCCTGAAGCCGAATCGCGGCAAGCTCCGTCGACTGATCGAAGATCGCGAGCGGTTCCGTTTGGGCGCTCGACGGCGCGGCGGCCGACGCCAGACACGCCGCCAGAACGAGTGAGAGAATTCGTTTCATCACAGTCTCCCAGGGTATCGGGGACTCGCGCCGAAATATCGGTCGCGGCGCGAGTTCAAACAGGTTGTTAAGCGAAAAACGTTACTTCTGAAGCGCCTTGCCGAACGGCTCGAGCAGCTCGTATTTCTTCTGCCAGGTCGTGTACATAACGCCGACGCAGCCGGGCGTCTGTTTGCACGTTTCGATCCAGCCGAGGCAGTTGTCCTCGAGTTTGGCCGTGTCGTAATACGCCGCGCCGAGCGTGCGGAACCCGCGTTCGGAGAAGAACTTCATGCTCTTATCGCGGATTTCATAGTACCAGCACGCAATAACGAGATCTTTCGGGATGAGATCCCAGACGCCGGAGTAGTCCCCTTCGCAGACGTAGTAGTTGTCATGCGCGTTGTGATTCGGATCGAGCATGTCCGACCAGATATAGACGTCGGCGTCGGGCCGCGCTTTTTTGATAATCGCGCGCTGCTTCGTTATGCAGTCTCCAAGAATCGCCGCGAGCGATATTCCGCGGTCTTTACACGCTTTGCACGATCCGGCGCAGCGGATTTCGTCCATACTCAGGAACCATTTTTTCGGATTAATGAGCTTAACGACGGCGGCCGCCGACTTCTCAAATTCTTCGTACACTTCCGGTTCCGACATGCACGTTCCAATTTGCGGCGCGCCCACGAGCGGAGCGTAATAGAAATCGACGCTTAGCTTCTGCCCGTCTTGAATCGCGCTCCCTTCGGGAATAATCAGGGCCTGACTTTCCGCGTCCGGATCCCAGAGTCTGAGCTTGAATTCCGGGAGCGTCCAATCTTTTCCCTCTTTATATTCCGTTTTTCCGTCGGCGCTTTTAACGGAAATCGGAGTTCCGGGCCGACGCAGCGGATTGACTAATCCGACGCCTTCAATTTGCATGTCGTCGATCCAGAGCGTTCCGGAGCCGCCGTCCCACACGCCCGCGTAGAGACGCGCTTTTCCGTCGTTCGGCGCGCGGAACGTCGTCGTAACTTTCGTCCAGTCGGAATGAAACGCGCCGTACTCCGTATTGGGCCTCGCCTCGTACCGAGAGAGCTGGCCGCCGTTCATGTCGTTCACCTGAACCATGACCTGTCCGTGAACGTCGTTCGCTTTGAGCCACGCCGTTAGACGGTAGACGCGGTACGGCTCGACGTCGACTTCAAACAGGACGCGCCCGTGACCGTACTGGTCGGCGGTAAAATTCTCCATGCGGAGCGACGACTTGCCCCCGTGAAAGACTTTGTCGTCCCGAAAAGAAATTTCGCCCGGCTTATCGTGAAAGACGGCTCCGACGAGCGTGTTTTCGTCCTTCCATTCCTCCATGCCGCCGTTGACGGCCTTAAGGCTTTCGGGCAGATAAACCGCCTTGCCGTCCTTTACGGTCATCGGCAGGTTTTTGACCGGCAGTCCTTCGGCAAGATTCGGATTCTTGCCGGTCATGGTCCCGTAACCGATCGTCCAGAGAATCGGAATAATCTCGACGTCCGCCTTGTCGGCCGCCTCTTTAACGCGTTGGCAGCGCGCGATTTTCTCCTCCGACCAGCGGTCCGCGTCGTCCCAGTCCGCCGACCAGAGCATGCCGTTGAGCCCGACGCTCGACGCGCGGGTAATGAGATCGATAACGCCGTCGGTTCCCGCGTCGCTTTCGAGCCCGCGAACTACGTAGAACCAGCGGTTTTGAGGCGGCCACGCGTCTTCGCCGTTCGCCGCGCGCGGCGCCGCGCCGAACGCGGAAAGAATAACGAACGCGGCGAGCAGAACCGCGGCTTCGGTAATAAAAGAACGTCGTAACAAGATGCTTTTCATAACTTAACTCCAAATCAACGACCGGCGCGGCCGCGTTTACGCGCGCAAACGCAAAACCGCCGCGCTCTCCAGTATAGCGGAGGAGCGCGGCGGTTTAAAGACGCAGGCGCGGAATTTAGCGCGCCGGATCCAGTTTTCCGTCGCGGAGCGCCGCCGCGAGC
>CAMNJU010000218.1 GCA_946541595.1 uncultured Planctomycetales bacterium | reverse complement strand
TTGGCGCAGGAGAGATTACAATGAGAGATATTACCGACTACACGAAGCTTTCCCCCGACGTTCTTCGGGCTAAGATTGCCGCCGTCCGCGCAAAAGCGGGGGACCGGCTCGCGATTCTGGCGCACTATTACGTTCCGGACGAAGTCGTCGAGATCGCCGACTACGTCGGAGACAGCTTGGGTCTGGCGAAAAAAGCGGCCGCGTCGCCCGCGGACACGGTTCTCTTCTGCGGCGTGAAGTTCATGCTCGAGACGGCGGACGTGCTCATGAACCGTCCGGAAAAGATCGCCGCTCGCGGAGGCCGCCGCGCCGTCGTTATGGCGCCCGATATCACGGCGGGCTGTCCCATGGCGGATATGATTACGCCGGAGCAGGCGGAGGACTGGAAAAATCAGCTTTCGGAACTGGTTGATTTTAGCGAATTTACGCCGATAACATACGTTAATTCGTCATCCGAAACGAAAGCGTTCTGCGGTCGGAACGGGGGCGCGGTGTGCACGTCGGCGAACGCGGAAAAGGTCGTTCGGGACGCGTTTGCGAAACGCCCGAAGCTTCTCTTCATGCCGGACTCGCGGCTGGGCCGAACGACCGCGCTTGAACTTGGCGTCAAGCCGGAAGAGATCGTAACGTGGCGTCCGAACAAGCCGCTCGGCCTCTCGACGCCCGAGGCGATTAAGCGCGCGCGCGTTATTCTTTGGGACGGATTTTGCCCGACGCACCAGCGTTTCAGCGCGCCCGTCATTAAGGGGATTAAGAAGACGTATCCGAACGCGCAGTTCTGGGTCCATCCGGAAGCGCCGCGCGATATTGTCGAAATGGCGGACGGATACGGTTCGACGACGAAGCTGCTTGACGTCGTGGCGAAAGCGCCCGCCGGAGCGACGCTCGCGATCGGAACCGAGTGGAAGCTGGTCGACCGCATTCGGCGGCAGAATCCCGATAAGACAATCCTGTTCCCCGCGGAGAAACCGTCCGTCTGCGTGAATATGTCGAAGTCGACGCTCGACAAGGCCGCGTGGGCGCTGGAGAACTGGGCCGACGGCGAGCCCGTCAACGTCGTTACGACGCCCGAAGACGTCGTCGAGGACGCGTACCGCTCGCTGGAATCGCTGCTGTAGCCGCACAGGCGCCGTTCGCTTGACGCGCGGGGCCGCGCCAAGTAGAATTTAAGGAGCGAATCGCGGAGTTTAGCGCGCCGACCGTCTCGGCGCGCGTGTTGAGAGGAACCGTCAGAGGGCGAGGCCATGTCGGAAAAAATCGCGGTGGGAGCGATCGAGCTCTCGAGCGTCGGGATTGGATATCAGGTCGAAGACGCGATGCTGAAATCGGCGTCGATCAAGCTCAATATTGCGCGTCCAATCTGTCCGGGCAAATATCTTATCGTCTATTCCGGCAAAATCGCGGACGTAGAAGCCGCGATGACGACGGCGCGCTCGCTTGCCGGTCCCGCCGTCGTCGACTGGCTCACGGTCGCGAGCGTATGTCTGGCGATCTTTCCGGCGCTCGAGGGCGCGATTCCGACTCCGACCGAACGGATTGGCGCGCTCGGTATTATCGAGACGTCGACGGCCGTCTCGGCGTTTATCGCCGCAGACTACGCCGGAAAGGCCGCGGAGGTAACTCTTTACCGCATTAACGTAACCGACTCGATGGGCGGCAAAGGGCTTCTTCTCATTACGGGCCGTCTGGGCGACGTTGAAGTCGCGGTTGAGACGGGTAAAAGCGCGCTCAGGCCCGGCTTCCTGACGTCCGCGGCCGTTCTCCCGAATCCGGAGCCGGAGCTCCTTTTGGCGTACGGGGCCGTCCCGAGTAAGAAGCCGGAGCCCGCGCCCGTTCAGGCCGCGCCGCGCGCTCGGCGCAATCGCGAGGAAACGCCGGGTAAAAAGCCGGCTCCGCGCGCGAAGAAGAGCGATTCCGACGGGAAAAAGGACGCGGGAGAGAAGAAATGAAGATCGTCGTGGTCGGTTCTAAAGGGACGCTTGGACTTGCGCTTACGCAGTCGTGGAACGATCCCCGCGTGAACGCGCGCGTCGCGGCGAATCTCGGGACCGCGCCGGAGGAGACGAACGACCTCGTTACGGGCCTGAATCTTCCCGACTTCGACGTGTGCTCGCGCATGTTTGTCGTCGACACGATCGGCGATATCCGTCCCGACGTCGTTATTAACGCGAGCGGAATTAATCTAATCGACTGGGCGGAGAAGCATCCGAACACGGTTCTCAATCTTCACGGGCACGGCGTGTCGAACCTCGTTTCGGCGGCGCGTCGGACGGGCGCGCTTCTCGTTCAGTTCGGGTGCGGAGAAGCGTTCTATCGCAAACGCCTTACGACGTCGACGCCGGAAGTCTTTACGAACGCGGACGCGGACGCGGCGGAGGACGAGCGGCTCGCGATTTCCCCGGACGCGCCCGGCTTTGCGGAATCGGATCCTGTCAATCCGGCGAGCGTCTACGCGAAGACGAAGCTCGAGAGCGAACGGGTCGCGCTCGAATTGCCTAAGTCGCTCGTACTGCGCTTTTCGTCCCTCTTTGGCGAGACGTCGGAATATTCGAGCGGAAATCTTGTCGATTCGCTCTTTAACTCACTTTCTCGAACGCGCCGGATTTCTGTTCTCGACGACCGCGTTATGGAACCGCTCTGGTCGATCGACGTCGTGTGCGCGGTCAAGACGCTTATCGCCGCGGGCGCGCGCGGGCTCTATCATCTTTCGGGCGGCTCGCGCTGCACGCCGAAAGAGCTTGCGGAATATCTCTTTAAGGAATGCGGCTACCGGAATCGCGAGGTCGTCGGCGTCTCGTCGGAAGAGTACGGCTTCGCCGCGCCCCAGTCGGCGTTTACCGTGCTGCGGTCGGAGAAATACGGCGAGCTTGAAAACGTCTACCGCCTGCCCGACTGGAAGACCGCGCTGCGCGATTATCTCGACTGGCGGCAGAGTTACGCGAATTTCTGACGGGACCGGGCTATGCCGAGCCAAATCTTCGTTTCGCGCGGGTTCTTACCGTCGCGCGCTCTTTGCCTGCCGACGCCGCGTCTGGCGCTGACGCCCCTTTCCCGCGTCGAGACGGAGCTCTATCTTACGGACGTCCGCGCGTTTGCGCGCGCGCTCGGTCTCTCGGCCGCTCCGCTCGATCCCGACCCGGAAACGCGCGCCGCGGCGAACTGGTGCGTCGAATACGGGCTGCGGCTCGACGCCGGCGCGAGCGTGTGGGGCGCGTTCTGGGGCGTCTTTGACCGGACCGCGAGAACGCTGGTCGGAAATCTCGGATTCAAAGGGGTTCCGGAAGGGGGCGTGGCGGAAGTCGGCTACGCGATCGACGCGCCGTATCGCGGGCGCGGGTACATGACCGAATCGCTGCGCGCGCTCGCCGCGTGGGGAAGAGAGCGGCCCGACCTGCGCTCGATCGTCGCGGAGACGTACGCGGACAATCTCGCGTCGCAGAAGGCGCTCGCGAACGCGGGTTTTCTGCCGGTCGTGAATCCACGCGAAAAAGACGGCCCGATCTTCTGGCGGCTCGACGTTTTTTGAGCCGCGCGCCGCAAGCGCCCTTCTTGATATTTTTCGCGCGCGCGGTTATAATGAAGGAGCAAATTGAGCGCGTTTCCGAACGAAGCGGGCCGCGCTCCGCCGCGCCGTTTTTCGCGCGCATGTCGCGCGCGTCATACGCGGCGCCCTTTTACACACTTCAAACGAGGAAAGACAGAGCAGTGTCGCAATTAACGCAATCTCCGGCTTGGAAGAATCTCGAGGCGCACAAAAAGGAATTAGAGTCGACGACGATGCGCGAGATGTTCGCGTCCGATCCAGACCGATTCGGCAAGTTTTCCGTTGAATTCGGCGGGATCCTTTTCGATTACTCCAAGAACCGCGTTACGGAAAAGACGGTCGATCTTCTCGTCGCGCTTGCGGAACAGGCGCAGATCAAAGAGAAGGCCGAAATGATGTTTACCGGCGAGAAGATCAACGTGACGGAACGCCGCGCCGTTTTGCACGTCGCGCTCCGGAACCGCTGCAACGCGCCGATTTACGTCGACGGCAAGGACGTCATGCCGGACGTCAATCGCGTTCTCGACAAGATGAAGAGCTTCAGCGACCGCGTCCGTTCGGGCGAATGGCGCGGTTTTACGGGCAAGGCGATTACGGACGTCGTCAATATCGGGATCGGCGGCTCCGACCTCGGTCCGTGCATGGTCTGCGAAGCGCTCACGCCCTACCAGACGAATATCACGCCGCACTTCGTCTCGAACGTCGACGGAACGCACATTGTCGAGACGCTCAAAAAGCTGGATCCGGAAACGACGCTCTTTATCGTCGCCTCGAAGACGTTTACGACGCAGGAGACCATGACGAACGCGGAATCGGCGAAGCGCTGGCTCCTCGAGAAACTTGGCGACGTCAAGGCGGTCGCGAAGCATTTTGTCGCGCTCTCGACGAACCGCGAGGCGGTCGAGGCGTTCGGAATCGATCCGGACAACATGTTCGAATTCTGGAATTGGGTCGGCGGCCGCTATTCGCTGTGGAGCGCGATCGGGCTGAGCATTGCGCTCGCGGTCGGATTTGAGAATTTCTCGCAGCTCCTTGCCGGCGCGCACGAAATGGACGAATATTTCCGGTCCGCGCCCTATCGCGAGAATATCCCGGTCCTCATGGCGCTCCTGGGCGTCTGGTACAATAACTTCTGGAACGCCGAAACGCAGGCGATTCTCCCGTACGATCAGTATATGCGCCGCTTCCCCGCGTATCTGCAGCAGGGCGATATGGAGAGCAACGGCAAGGGCGTCGACCGCGAGAATCAGCGCGTCGACTACTCGACCGGCCAGATCGTTTGGGGCGAGCCGGGCACGAACGGCCAGCACGCGTTCTACCAACTTATTCATCAGGGCACGAAGCTCATACCGTGCGATTTCCTCGCGCCCGTCCAGACGCAGAATCCGATCGGCGATCATCACGCGAAGCTCATTGCGAACTTCATCGCGCAGACCGAAGCGCTCATGAAGGGTAAGACGGAAGAAGAGGCGTACGCCGAACTCGTTAAGTCGGGTCTCGACGACGCGGAAGCGCGCCGGCTCGCGCCTTCTAAGGTCTTTCCGGGCAACCGTCCGACGAACTCGATCTTCTTCGAGAAGCTCACGCCGATTATGCTCGGGCGTCTCATCGCGATGTACGAAATGAAGATCTTTGTTCAGGGGATGATCTGGAACGTCAATTCGTTCGATCAGATGGGCGTCGAGCTCGGCAAGCAGCTCGCGAAAGCGGTTCTGCCCGAACTTACGTCTGCGGAAAAGGCGACCGCGCACGACTCCTCGACGAACGCGCTCATTGAATTCTTCAAGGCGCGTCAGGCGAAGTAACGGCGTCCGACGGTCTGAACAGCGTTCGCGCTCCGGGGTTCGATTCGGCTCCGGGGCGCGTTTTTTATTGGGCCGCGCAATAAACTTTAAGGGATAGGCAGATTGTAAACGTCGCGCCTACTTTTCCTGTATTTTCTAATAGATTGACTCTTGCGTCTTTTCGGACTTCTATTGCGAAAAAAATCCATTTTTCAGAGCGCGCTATATAGCGTTTCGCGGGCCCCGTTTCTATAATTAAGAATGGAAGTTAATATTCGCTAAGCGCGGGGATAGAGTCGCCCCTCGACGCGGTTGGATTTTCAGGAAAGAAGCGAACGATATGATGCGAACCCGGAATCTGTTTTTACTTGCGATCGGCGCGCTGTGCGCCGCCTGTTGCGCGCTGCGTGCGAATCCCGACCAAGCGCCGTCGAGCGCGTCCCTCTTTACGGTCGCGGCTTACGCGCAGGACGACGATCCGTTTGGCGACGACGCGTTTGACGAAGACGGCGACGCCGCCGACTCGGACGCGGAAGATCCGTTCGGCGCCGCGCCGACGTCCGATCCGTTCGCGCCGTCGGCGCTCCAGACCGCCGAGCCCGCCGCCGCGCCGGCCTCGCCCGCTCCGGCGGCCCCTGCGGACGGAGAAGAGGCCGCTG
>CAMNJU010000217.1 GCA_946541595.1 uncultured Planctomycetales bacterium | reverse complement strand
CGGATCGCTTTCCTTCGCGCTCGCGACGGCGGTCAGTTCGGGGAACTTTCTCGCGATTCGGTCGGCGAGAATACACGCGGAGAAACGTTCGGTCGCGTAATGGCCCGCAAGGACAAGACCAAGGTTTTTCGCGCGCGCTTCGAGGCACGCGTGGAATCGCGCTTCTCCGAGCAGCATGGCGTCGGCGCCCTCTTTTGCCGCCTGGTCGATAAAGTCGTCGGCCGCGCCGCATCCGATTGCGACGCTGCGTATGAGCTTATCGTCGTCGCCGACCGCGAGGAGGCGTTCGATTTGGAGCATGTTTTTGACTTGGGCGACGAGTTCGGAAAACTTTTTCGGCTTAGCGAATCTGCCGATGCGGCCCGTTCCGAGCGTGGGGCCGGCCGCGTCGTCGTCGTGCGTGAGGGCGCCGAACTTTTTACCCGGTTTTTTGTCTTTTCCTTCGGGCCGCGGCGCGTCGAATTCGCGCGCGATCTCCTGCGCGTCGATCGGATCAAGCCCGTCGAGCATTTCGCGCGTCGCGACGAGTTTGCCAGGATAGAGTGGTTTGACATCGACAAGTTCAAGCCCTTCGGCAAGCTGGCGGTTGACGCCGAAGAAGGCGGAATCGTGCGCGGTGTGCGGGCTGTATACGGCAATCCCAGCTCTTGCGAGTTTGAGGAGCAGTTCTCCGGCCGTGTCGTCGGACGTCCATTTTTTTTCGGCGCGGAACGGGAAGGGATGATGCGAGACAATACAGTCGGCGTCGAGCTCGATCGCTTCGTCGGCGACGGCGGCGTCGACCGTAAGACAGGTTAAGACTTTTTTGATCTTCTGCCGTCGGTCTCCAAGCGTCAGACCGACGTTGTCCCAATCTTCGGCGAGTTCGAGCGGGAAAATCTTTTCCAGAAAATTGATCAGCGTCTGAAGTTGCATGCAAAGCTCCCTGTGAAAATCTAAAGGGCCGCGTCCGGCGAAATTGCGCGCGCCTTGCCCTTGCCGGAAAGGCCGTTCGCGTCCCCCTTTACATCGTTCGCACGCCGTATTATACTAAAAATTGCGGCGTATGCACAGTAGCGCGCCGTATTTTCTTATAGACGTCTATCATACCGGCGGTTAGGAAAGGCCCGCGTTCATTTTCGGCGGTCGTCAGTCATGCGGAAAGTTTTGCGGTTAAGTTCAAACGGTTCGAGGCGCGCTTGGGGATTCTTCGGCGCGCTCGCGCTGTTTGCGTTTCTTGCCGCCGGCGCGTTGGATTCGTTCTATTGGAGTTCGCGGCTGAAGCCGGAAGCGGTCGCGCGCGCGCTTGCGCGTTATGAGAGGACCGGGGAAGCGCGGCCCGTCGCGGACTCCGCAAATTTGTCCGACGCCAATCTCAAAGACCGAATGCTCGCGGCCGCCGACGAATATCTTTGCTCGTCCGGCTGCGGCGCGGCGGCGGAAAAGACGGTCGCCGACGGATTGGCGTTTTGGGGCGTCGTCGAAACCGTCGGCGCGGGCGCAACGTTCGATTTTGCCCGACGCCGGAACGCCGACGCGCGAGCTTCCTTTGAGGCCGCCGATGCGTTTGCCGAACTTGACGCGAGTCCGCAGGAGGATCCGGACGGGGGACTGGACGCGGCGCTTGCCTTTTTGAGCGAACTTGACCCGGATTTGGGCGGCGAACGCTCCGGAGCCGCGGAAGCGCTCGCGTGGTCGTTCGCGCCGGAGTCGGGCAACCCGCTCGATTCGTTTGGCGTCGTAACGCGCGACGATTTCGGCCCGTCCGCCGTTGTGGAGGCGGCCGGCCGCGCGTTCAGCGCGTCCGCGAGGCTCTTCTTTCTTCTAACGCTTGGCGGTCTGCTCGGCGGCTTGCGCGGCGAAACGCCTGTTGATTCCGTTTTTGGACTTGCTCGCGCCGCGCGCGCTCTGCGCGCCCTCCTTGAACGCGCCTTGTCGGCGTCGGCGCGGCTGACGGAACCTTTCGCATTCTTTCGTTTCTTATTCTCTTCTTCCCGTTTTCGCGTCTGTTTTCCCGCCGCGGTTTCTTCGACCCGTCTTCTCATTTGATTTCCGTTTCGCGTTTCTAACGGCTCCCTGCGCGCCGTAATACAGCCCGGCCGCGCGAGGATTCTTTTTGTAACTGAATATGCGAAACAGAAAATGAAATATCATGAACCAAGGTCCGCGTTCACGCTTGTCGAACTGCTTGTCGTGATCGCGATTATCGGAATTTTAATAGGGCTCCTTTTGCCGGCCGTTCAGGCGGCGCGCGAGGCGGCCCGACGTATGCAGTGCTCCAACAACGTTAAGCAGTGGGGACTTGCGCTCGCGAACTACGCCGACGCGTCGAACGGTTTCCCGCAGTTTACCAGCTGGGGGAAAAGCGCGAGCTCCGGCGCGTCCGGGCTCGACACAGGCTACTCGATTCACGCGCGCGTTCTGCCGTATATCGAGCAGGGCGCGTTTATGCAGGGCGTCGACTTTGGCGATTATGACCGGTTCCGCCTCTGGGCGAATAAGACGGCGCTAAACGAGGCGATCTACGACAAATGCGGTTTTCCGTGTCCGACGCTCTGGTGCCCGAGCGAAGATCAGGAGAAGCGCGCGCTCCAGCCGCGCAACGAAGGTCTTTACGCCAACAACGTCAACTACGTCTTCTGTACGGGCTCCGGCGTCGGGGAAGGGAACAATCTCAATAACCGCAAGAACGACGGCGCGTTCCGGTTCGTTCAGACGGGCTACGCGACGCTTGTCGACGGAACGTCCAATACGATGGTCGTATCCGAAGCGCGCATGCAGGCCGCGGCGTTTTCCGACGCCGACGCGTCGATGGACCGCATGAGCGTGCTCGGAGAGGGGACGTATCAGAACTATATCGATCCCGATCTCGAGAGCATGAAGGCGCAGGCGTCCCTTACGCATCGCTGTTCTCCGTGGATCGCCGGCCGCCATTACGCGACGGGCTACTCCGCGTACTCGCCTCCGAACGCCAAAGTTCCCGGCGTTTGGCTTCGCGGAACGGAGCTTATTTTCGAGGGCGCGGCGTCGAATCACGCCGGCGTCGTCGTAACGGGCTTTGCCGACGGGAGCGTTCGCAATATATCCGACTCGGTCGCGCTCAACGTATGGCGCGCCTTCGCGACGTGCGCGGGCGGAGAGACCCCGGCGGCTATGTGAAATATTTAACGCGGGAAGACCGCGAACCGTCCGGCGGCCAGGCCGCCGGAATAAAAGAGAAGGATTATATCATGAAATTGAATCGGCATATCTCCAATATCTGCTTATTCTTTGCCGTAACCGCCCTGTCAACTGCGGCCGCGTTCGCACAGCGTCCAAACGATAACCCCAGGGAGGGGGATAGAGGACTTGGCCCCGCGAGTCAGACTGGCGGCGGACGCTCGGAAACGCTGCTTGATCTCTATCGCGACGAGGACGGCGCCGTCGAAATAACCAAGATACCGTCTCACATCCTTTCGGAACGGTTTGCCGAGGCGCTCGAAGCGGCGGATAAAAATAAAGACGGGCGTCTCGACGCCGCGGAAGAGCGAGCGCTTTTTGAAGCGATTGACGGCGGGCGCGGGGGCCGGTTTTCCGACGGTCGGCGGCCCGATATGCCCCGAGGCGGCGAAGGAACGCGCGGCGGCGGGCCGCAGATTCCCGCCCCTCGCGCCATAGCGAAAAAGCGAACGGCGCTTTCAGAGGCCGAAAAGAACAATCTCGAAGGATTGCGCCGGCAGATGATTCAGGACGGCGTGGCGTTTCTGGCGTCGCGTCAGAGCGAGTCGGGCTCGTTCTCCGAGTCTCCTCGCGTCGGAATCGGTCCGACGCTTATCGCCGCAATGGGGCTCCTGCGCGCGGGCGTGAAGCTGGACGAGCCCGTCCTCGCGAAGACGATGAAATTCCTCGAGAAATCCGTGCACGAAGACGGCGGCGTCTATTCGGACGGCATGCATCTTTCGACCTACGAATCGTGCATCGGTCTCGTGTGCTTTATGCTCGCGAACGAGCGCGCCGGGGACGGACGGTACGACGAAATCATTAAGAACGCGGAAAAGTTTGTGCGCGGCTCGCAATTCAATTCAAAGAACGGAGTTACGAAAAACGACGAATACTTCGGCGGGGTCGGCTACGGCGCCGACAGTATGACGCGGCCCGACCTTTCAAACACGCAGTTCTTTATTGAAGCGCTGCGCGAAGTCGGCGCGGGAGAAGACGATCCGGCGATTCAGGACGCGCTTGTTTTCGTCTCGCGATGTCAGAATCTGGAATCGACCGATTCGGTCGGACTCGGCTCCGGAAAGTCCGGCGCGAAGACGACGAACGACGGCGGGTTTATCTATACGTTCGTTTCGGAACAGGAGAACCCCGCCGGACAGGAAGTCAGCGGCGGTCTGCGCAGTTACGGAAGCATGACGTACGCGGGGCTTAAGAGCCTCATTTACGCCGGGCTGGACGCAAACGACCCGCGCGTCGAGGCGGCGACAAACTGGATTCGCGACAACTACACGCTCGAGCAGAATCCCGGTCTTGGCAAACGCGGTCTATACTATTACTATCATACGCTATCCAAATGCCTTAACGTAATCGGCGATCCGACCGTTACCGACAAAGAGGGCGTGAAACGCGACTGGCGCGCCGAGCTCGTCGAGACGCTGGCGCTTGCGGAAAACGAGGACGGCTCGTGGGCGAACGACGACCGAATGTGGTTTGAAACGGATCCGAGCCTTGTTACGGGGTACGTTCTTACCGTCCTTTCCTATTGCGAGAAAGAGTAAACGGAGACGAATCATGACGGAAACTATTTCAACGCTTGCCGTCAAAGCGACGGACCTTACGAAGAAGTATACGCGCGGCGATTCGGAGTTCGACGCGGTCTCGCATCTGAACTTAGAGGTTCCGAAGGGCGATTTCGTCGCGATTATGGGCGCGTCCGGATCCGGCAAGAGCACGGCGCTTCATCTCATAGCCGGCTTGGCGCGTCCGACGTCGGGCGAGGTTGAAATTGAGGGCAAGGCGATCTCGCAGATGAGCGACCGCGAACTGACGGTTTTTCGCCGCCGGCGCATGGGAATTGTATTCCAGAGCTACAACCTCATACCGCACCTGACTGCGGAAGAGAATATTCTTTTTCCGCTGCGCGCGGACGGCCGCACGATCGACGCGGCTCTGCTGGAACGTCTGCGCGCCTTCTGGGAAGAACTCGATCTGACAAATCAGTTAACGCAGTATCCGGACGCGCTTTCCGGCGGCCAACAGCAGCGCGTGGCGCTCGCGCGCGCGCTGTGCGCCGAGCCCGTCGCGCTGCTTGCCGACGAGCCGACGGGGAATCTCGATTGGACGAGCAGTCAGAATATATGCCGCATTCTCGATAAGCTCAATAAGGAGGAAGAGCGCACGATTCTGCTGGTAACGCACGAGCCCGCGGTCGCCGTGTGGGCGAAACGGATCGTCGTTCTGCGCGACGGCAAGATCGCGGGCGAATTTGCGACGCGCGAATTCCGCGACGCGGCGGAACTTGCGGCGCGTTATCAGGAAATCGCGCGCGCTTCGGCAAGCCGCTGATCGGAAAGGAGAACGAATCATGAAATTCGTATGGAAGATAGTCCTTTCCCGCATGAAGCGGCAGAAGACGCGGCTGCTCTTTGTCTTATTGGCAATCGCCGCGTCGTCATGTTTGATCGTGTGGACGGTCGGCGGTTTTCAGGCGATCTTTATCGACTCCGCGACTCAGGACCTCGACTACCTCGGCCGGTACGACCTGCGTATAGCGGCCGACGCGGCGGGCGGCTTAGGCGGCGGGGGCGGATTCGGCGGGCCGTTCGCGGCGCGCGATAAGTCGCCGCACGGAGAGTCGGGCGCGAAGGACGCCGAGAAGCGCGGCGGCGAGAAGCCGGACGGGAAGTCTGACATGCAAACGGCCGCGTCAGGCGCGGAACGTGGCGGCGCGAATCCCGGCGCGCGCGGCGGTCGGGCCGGACGCGGCGGGCCGGGCGGGCGCGGAGGACCCCAGATTGAATTTTCAGAGAAGCTTGT
>CAMNJU010000216.1 GCA_946541595.1 uncultured Planctomycetales bacterium | reverse complement strand
TACCCCGACCGACGCGGACGCCGGCAAGTACCTGAGAGTATCGGTCAAGGGAACCGGCTACTTCAAGGGTACGGTCATTAAGACGACGAGCGGCAAGATCGCGGCGGCTTCGTCGACGGCGTCGGCTCAAGACGCGTTTATCGGATACGAAGACGCGGTTCTCGACGACGAGTTCGACGAATTCTGGGAAACGCTCGAAGAGACGCTCGTTAAGTAATCCCTTGAACTAAACGCGATTATGTAATGAAAACGCCCCCGCCGCAGTTTTGGCCGCGAAGCGGGGGCGTTCTTTTCTATGGCGCCGGGCGCCGCGCGTCTTGCGAAAGCCGGGCTGCGGCGGTCGGTTCGGAACGGGAAGCAAGCGAAAAGCCGTTCTGTATTTGGCTCTTCTTGAATTGTCGGAACGTTTCGTTTATAATTGAGTTTCGTTTACGACCCGGCGCCGATGGGCAAGCGTTGCGGCGCCGCGTCTTGACGACTTAGCCGCAGTGGAGGAATTATTTTGAGATTTAGCAACCTGCCTTCCGTCTTTAAGCCCGCCCGTTCTTCCCAATTGGATTCTGCGTCCCGTAAAACGCCAAAATCCCGCAAACTCGGTCTCGAGGGTCTGGAGGATCGGCGTCTGCTTTCTGTTTCTACCGCCGAATTTGAAGCGATTCGCGACGCGTACGCCGCGCTCGATCTTCCGAAAAGCGCGTCTGAAATCAACGTGCTTGAAATCGCGCCGTCCGATCTGTCTTACGAGTCCGTAACGCGCGCCATTGAGCGCGCCGCGGCGACCCCGGAAGATGACCTGATCGTTCTGCGAACGGACGGCGCGCGCTATCAGCTCGACCTTGGCGCCGCTAATTTTACGATTAACTTTGACGCGAGCGTTTCCGGCTCTGTGTCGCTCGCGAGCTTTGGCGACCGCGCGCTGCAGATTGCGTCGTCTTCTCCCGAGGGCGTTTTTAACGTAACGTGCGGCGACGTCGGCCTTGCCGGATTCGCGCTGGTCGGCTTTTCCTCCTCCGGGGCCGCGAATTTAATTACGGTCGACGCCGGCGCGTCCTGCGTCAGCGACTCGCTGACCCTGCTCACGCGCACGACCGCGAACGTCGGCGGCTACGACTTCGCCGTTCAGAAGGACGCGGACGGGCCCGACCGCCAGGACGAATTCGGCGCGGTTCCGTTTACCCTGATCGGCTCGAACGACTACTACGCGGTTCAGGGGCTCTCGAACCAGCAGGAATTCGGTCAGGAGACGGTTCAGGAATCGTGGTCGGTCGACTTCCAGTACAGCGAAACGGAGCGCGGTTTTCTCGCCGGTCTTTCGACCGAAGAGGCGATTCTCATAACGACGGGAACCGGTTCCTATCAGACGTCCGTCTTCTACGACGCCGATAAAGGGCGTGCAAGGAACGACGGGGACGACAACCTCTGCTGGGCCGGCACGGCGTCCAATATGCTCTATTATTCCGGCTGGGCTCCGCAGTCCATTTTTCCGGACGAGCAAATTGTTTTCGACGTCTTTATTGAGAACTTTAACGACGAGGGCGGACGAAGCTATTACGGGAACGGCTGGTTCATCGCGGGCAACCGCTACGACTATTTTAACGATCTTTTCGATCCCACGACGGAGAACGCCGGCTTCTACGCGTCTCAGTTGTCCTCCTACGGCGAGAGCTATACGACCTACGCGGACGAAGTCGATCTCGACTTTTCCGTCGACGGCATGAACTCGCTTGCCGATCACATTCAAAACGGGTACGCGATCGGACTTGGAATCGACTGGACGTGCACGTCCTGCGGCGGCGGCAGTATTGTCCGCAGCGGCGGCCACGCGATTACATGCTGGGGGTATACGTACAATACGTCGCTGCAGAATACCGATCCCAATTACTATACGCGTCTGTTCGTAACCGACTCCGACGACTATCAGTCGGAAGCGCGCAAACTTCAGGATTACGGGATCTTCTGGTCGCCCGAATCCGACAACGGCTATAATACCGGCTATATCTTTGAAACGTACGGATACAGCGGGGAAGACAGCTTCGGTTTCCTCCGCGACTTCTCGTATTTGGCTCAAAAGCCGGCCAAGTACGTCTTTGAGGGCGAACCCCGCCTTGCAAGACCGAGTTTGACCGTAACTTCCGAAGGGAATACGGTTACGGCGACGTTCGGCGCCGTCGCCGGCGCGGCCGGATACGTTCTGGAATACAGTTCCGACCGGACCTTTGCCGAGAGCGAAATTCTTACGTTTGAGGAGCCCAGTTCTTATACGTTCTCCGATTTGCCGAAAGGGACCGTTATTTATCTTCGCGTCAAAGCGACCGCGCCCGGTCATTCCGATTCCGCGTGGACTCGCGGACAGGCGGTTACTCCGTTGGATCCCGACGCGTATGAACCGAACAATACCCGATCCGCCGCCTACGATCTGGGAACGGCGTCCGGCGTCCTGACGGTAAACGCGAACGTTCATAAATCGGGCGACGTCGATTATTACAGATTTAGTATCGACGCGGTCGGCGACGAGGAACATTATGTTCAGGCGACGTACGAGCAGACGTCCGGGTTCGATATTGACCTGAGGCTGTACGACGCCGACGGTAATCAGCTCGCCGTGTCGCAAAAAGAAACCGGAACGGAATACATGTCCTTAGAGGGGCTTGCGGCGGGCGACTATTACGTCTATGTTTACAACTACCGCTCCGATCCCGGAACTTATTCTCTTGAAATCAGCGCTCCGGATTCGACGTCTCTTTCGCGTCCGACCTTTTCGGTCTTTGCCGACGCGCCGACCGTCGAGATCACGATCGGCGCGGTCGCCAACGCGGCGAAGTACGTTCTCCAGTATGGAACCGACGAGGCGTTCGAAACGTATACGCAAAAGGAATATACGTCTGCCGGAACTTATTCCCTTACCGGTTTTATTGAGAACGCGACCTATTATTTCCGCGTTAAGGCGACCGCTCCCGGCTGGAACGATTCCCGATGGAACACGGCTTCCGCCGTTATTGTCGACAAAGACGAATTCGAGCCCAACGACGTCAGGAGCGAAGCTTACGATCTGGGGACCCTGACGGAGTTCTTCTCCGTCTCCACGCTGAGTCTGCACGACGCCGAAGACATAGACTGGATTAAATTTACCACCGGCGCCAACGGGACCGCCGACAATTATATCCGGATTACCTACGATCACTCGTCCTGCTTCGATCTCGATTTCGGGCTCTATAACGCCGACGGAGACCGGGTTTTGTATTCGTCCGCCATGTCGGGCGTCGAGTACAAAACGCTTGAGAATCTGCCGAAAGGATCGTATTATCTCAAGATCTACAATTACGAAACTTGCGACGAAGGCCAAACCTATTTGCTGGAAATCGCGCCGCCCGCGCCCCTTGGCCCGAACGAACTTGATTTCCCGGTCGTTTCGGTCGTCTATTACGATTTGACGACGATTTCCCTCAAGATCGGAGCTGTCGACGGCGCCGAAAGTTACGTTGTGCAGTACGGAACGGATTCCTCGTTCGGGACTTATTCTGAAGTTTCCTATTCTTCGAGCGGAACCTATGCGATAACGGGCCTTAGCCAAGCGACGACCTACTATTTCCGCGTTAAGGCGACCGCGCCGGGGCATACTGATTCCGCATGGACGACCCTTTCCGCGGGCACGATCTCGCCTCCCGACCAGTACGAGCCGAACAATACGCGGTCCGCCGCGTACGACCTGGGCGTGATTTCCGGCGTGAAGACGGTCGACGCGGAAGCCGATTCGGACCGCGCGTACGACTGGTTCAAGTTCACGACCGTCGGGGAAGGTACGAGCGAGCATACAATTCGGCTGTCGCACGACTATGAGTACGGAGCCGCCGACGTCGATATTGCGCTCTATGCGTCCGACGGAACGTGGCTCGCCTCCTCGACGCGTTCGTCGAGTCCCGAAACGATTAAATTTGAAGGACTTGCCGCAGGAACTTATTACGTTCGGATCTATAATTACTATACGAACTCGGCCTCCGTTCCCTATACGCTCTCGTTCAATCTTCCTCAAAAGTCGGTAACCCTTTCGACGTCGCAGCCGCGCTTTGGCAAGATCGTAACAACGACGCTCAAGCCGGCCGACGGCGCCGCGACGTGGCAGTGGTACCGCGTCGACGCGGAAGGCGTCGCGACCGCGATTTCCGGCAAGACGAACTCGTACTATACGCCGGTCGCGGCCGACGTCGGATACCGGCTCCGCGTCGTCGCGAATTCGAAGGGAACGACGGTTCAGGCGACGTCCGCGTCGGTTGTAACGCGCGATCTTACGTCGGTTACGATGAACAACGCGGGTACGAATCCGACGGTCGGAACGCGCATTGTTACGTACGTCGCGCCGAGTACCGGCACGGCGACGTACCAGTGGTTCCGAATCGACTCGACCGGTACGGAGACGGCGATTCCCGACGCGACGGGCTATGCGTACACGCCGGTCGAGGCGGACGCCGGATGCTATCTGAAGGTCGTCGCGACGGGTACGGGCGCGTATACGGGCGTCGTGTCCAAACGCACGGCAAATCCTCTTCCGGGCGCGTTTACCGTAACCCTTTCGCCCGCCAATCCGGCGTATAACGCGCGCGTTACGGCGACGCTTTCGCCCGCCGACAGTTCCGCGACGTACCAGTGGTACCGCGTCGACGCGTCGGGAACGTCGACCGCGATTTCTAACGCGACGAAATCGTTCTACGTCGCGACGGCGTCGGACGTCGGATATTACCTGCGCGTCGTGGCGACGTCGAAGGGCATGAGCGTTCAGCAGACGACGCAGTCTGTCGTAACGCGCGCGCTGACTTCGATTACAATGAACGCCGCCGGTACGAATCCCGCCAAGGGCAAAAAGATTATTACTTACATCGCGCCGAGTAACGCGACCGCCGACTATCAGTGGTACCGCGTGGACGCGACCGGAAAGTCGACGAAGATCAGCGGCGCGACGGAATCGACGTATACGCCGACGGCGAACGATTCCGCGTGTTATCTAAAGGTCGTCGCGACGGGAACCGGCGGGTATACCGGCTCGGTCTCTGTTCAGACGGCGAATCCCATGCCGTCCCTGTTCGAGGCGGCGATAACCGCGTCGCCTAAATTCAACGGCAAAGTGAAAGTAACGCTCTCACCGAGCGGGGCGACGGCGACGTACGCGTGGTATCGCGTCAGCTCTTCGGGCGTTGAGACGGAGATCACGGGCGTAACGGCGAACAACTATACGGCGCGCGCGGCGGACGTCGGGTATTATATCAAGGTCGTCGCGACGGGAACCGGCTCGTACGCGGGCCAGACGGCGAGCGCGACGACGGCGAATAAGGTAACGCGTCCCCTCGTTTCGGTTACGCTTCCCGCCTCGATTAAGTACAACGTATCGACGTCGGGGTTCCTTTCTCCGAGTACGGCGACGGCGACGTATCAGTGGTACCGCGGGGACGGAGAGACGTGGACGGCCATTTCCGGCGCGACGAAAGCGAAGTATCTCCCGACTGCGACCGACGTTGGGAAGTATCTCAAGGTCGTCGCGAAGGGGAGCGGATCCTATACCGGAACGGTCGAGCGCGTTTCCTCGAATAAAGTAACGCGTCCTCTCGTCTCGGTAACGCTCAACGCGGTAACGGAAGTCGGGAAGACGATCACGGCGTATCCGAGTCCGGGCGCGGCGACGGTAACGTATCAGTGGTACCGCAGTAAGACGGCGAGTAACTGGACGGCGATCGACGGCGCGACGAAAAAGACGTACAAACCGACGGCGGACGACCAGGGGTATTATCTGCGCATTGTCGTTAAAGGGACGGGCAGCTATACGGGTCAGGTCGTTAAGGCGACGGCGAAGAAGATCGCGGGGAACAGCGTTAAGCTCGCGGCTCCGTCCGGTCTTACGGCGGAAACGACGACCGATTCGATCACGGTATCGTGGTCGACCGTCGCGAACGCGTCGAGCTATACCTTGGAATATAAGGAGTCGTCGTCTTCGACGTATACCGTCGTTCCGAACGCGGCAAGTCCTTACGTCATAGGCAATTTAACGCCGGACGTTTCTTACGA
>CAMNJU010000215.1 GCA_946541595.1 uncultured Planctomycetales bacterium | reverse complement strand
TTGACTTGACCTTGTTTAAGGCGCGGATTGATTATCTCGCACGCTCGGGCGCCCGCTACCGCCGCAGTTGAAGTGAGGACGCCGACGTCTACCGCGTCGAATTTCGGACGCAAAAGGACGCTGAAATAGACTCCCGATCCCTGCGGGGAGAAAAAAGAGCGGCCGAATCGCCCGCGTCCGGCGGTTTGACGTTCCGCAACGAGGACAAGCCCTTCGCCCTGAAACGCCGAGCTCTGTTCTTTGAGATCGGTATTCGTCGACCCAGTTTCTTTTTTGCAGACGATCTCGCGATAGAACGCGTTTGACTCCGAGTCGAGCTTTGCGCGAATTGACTCGGCGTCGAGTACGTCGGCGTCTGGAGAGAGCGAATAGCCTTTATTAGGCGCGCCGACAATCTCAACGCCGTCTTCTCGCAGCTTTTTAATCGTCTTCCAGACGGCGGCGCGCGTTACGTTAAGAGAGTCCGCGAGCTCCTGCCCGGAAATGTATTCGCCTTTTTTAGCGTTGAGCGCCGAAAGAACTTTTGAAGATAAGGAGTCGGTTCGCATGACGTCGGTCCGTGTTGTAAGATTGTTTTTTTACAAAAGGTACTTTAAACGGTTCGTCCCATTTCGGTTAGCATTGCGCGATCGCTTTGAATTGTCGCGCGCGCCGCGGTTGTGAGCATATTGCCCGTGATGGTTGCGGACGCGCCGGAACAGAAGGCGTATTTTCCGTCGTCTGTCATGAGACCGCGTCCGGCGGCAAGTCGAATATCGGCGGTAGGATTGACATATCGGAAAATCGCGACCGCACGCAGAATTTCGTCTTCTTTGAGCGGAATCGCGTTTTCCAAGAGCGTGCCTTTAATAGGCATAAGCGCGTTGATGGGAATAGAGTCGACGTTGTATTCGGCAAGCGTCGTCGCCATGTCGATTCGATCGAACCACGTCTCGCCCATGCCGATAATTCCGCCCGAACACAGGCGCATCCCTTCCGCTTTAACAAGTTTGAGGGTTGCCAGTTTCTGGTCGAACGTGTGCGTCGTGCAGATATTGGGAAAGTAACGCCGCGACGTTTCAATATTGTGATGATACGACGTTACGCCCGCTTCGTGAAGCGCGTGGAGCTGCTCCGCCGTAAGAAATCCCATCGAGGCGCAAAGCCCTATTGCGCATTCTTTTTTCATTATGCGAAAGGCATGCAGCGCACGTTCGAATTCTTCCCCTATAAGCGCGCGGCCGGACGTTACCACGGCAAATCGCGCGACGCCTTCCTGCTCGTGGAGTTTACACGCGTCGACGATTTCTTTTTCCGGAAGAAAAGGATAGTTTGCGCAGTTTGTGCGGTAATGAGCCGACTGCGCGCAATACTTGCAGTCTTCTG
Organism: uncultured Planctomycetales bacterium; assembly: GCA_946541595.1. Lineage (GTDB taxonomy): Bacteria > Planctomycetota > Planctomycetia > Pirellulales > Thermoguttaceae > RUG369. The sequence goes on along the minus strand of CAMNJU010000215.1, from coordinate 4,716 downwards.
AGCATTTTCCGCTTCTGGCGTTGATAATCGCGCATAAATCTACGCGCTCCCCCACGCACGCTTTTCGGATAGCGTCGGCGCCCTCGCGCAGCCGGTCAAGACTGCAGTCGATAAAGAAGGATAAATCTTCGGCGCCTGAGAGCCGTCTGCCGTCAATAATTTCTTTGGCTAATTCAGTTACGTTGCAATTCATATCTGATCTCGAATTGAGAAAGGCTATTTATAAAGACGTCTTGATTATACAGGGTTATTGTGCGACGTCAACTAAAAACAAAGATAAGTTTACAATTCATAAAAAGAGAACGCGGCCGTCTTTGCAGCCGCGTAATAAAAAACGCCGTATTTAAAGGATGAAATCCAATAAATACGGCGCTTGATTTGTTAACCGACGTTCAGTCGGCGAGCGTTGTTAAGCTCAATACATTCCGCCCATGTTCGGATCGGGCGCGGCCGGCTTTTCTTCCTTAGGCATGTCGGCGATGAGCGCGTCGCTCGTGAGCATCATGGAGGCGACGCTCGCGGCGTTCTGAAGCGCGGATCGGGTAACCTTAGCGGGGTCGATAACGCCGGCTTCAATCAGGTCTTCGTAAACGTCGGTGAGGGCGTTGTAACCGAAGGCGCCTTTGCCTTCGCGCACCTTTTCCGCAACGACTCCGCCGTCTTTTCCGGCGTTGCCGGCGATTTGGGCGATCGGGGCGCAGCAGGCGCGGAGGATAATGTTGTAACCGACCTTTTCGTCTTCGGCCAGTTTGCCGGCCTTAACGAGCGAGGACGCGCGGAGCAGCGCGACGCCGCCGCCGGGCAGAACGCCTTCTTCAACCGCGGCGCGAGTGGCGTGCAGAGCGTCTTCAACACGCGCTTTCTTTTCCTTCATCTCCGCTTCGGTCGCGGCGCCAACGTTAATCTTGGCGACGCCGCCCGCCAGCTTGGCGAGACGTTCTTCCATCTTTTCCTTATCGTAGTCGCTGGTCGAAACTTCGATTTCACGGCGAAGCTGAGCGATACGCGCTTTGATATCGGAAGTCTTGCCGCCGCCTTCGACGATCGTCGTGGAATCTTTGGAAACGACGATGCTCTTGGCGGTTCCAAGATCGGCGAGGGTAAGGGATTCGGGCGAACGGCCGAGGCTTTCGAAGAGGACTTCGCCGCCGGTCAGGATGCCGATATCTTCGAGCATTGCCTTACGGCGATCGCCGTAACCGGGCGCCTTAACCGCGCAGACCTTCAGACCGCCGCGCAGACGGTTGATAACGAGAGTCGCGAGCGCTTCGCCGTCGACGTCTTCGGCGACGATGAAGAGCGGACGGCCGCTGTTGACGACCGCTTCGAGAATCGGAATGAAGTCCTTAATATTGGAGATCTTCTTTTCGAAGAGGAGGACGTACGGATTTTCCAGTACGCATTCCATCTTCTGCGTGTCGGTAACGAAATAGGGGGAGAGGTATCCGCGGTCGAACTGCATTCCTTCGACCCACTCGACTTCAGTCTTGAGGGATTTGCCTTCGTCGACGGTGATGACGCCGTCCTTGCCGACCTTTTCCATAGCGTCGGCCAAGAGGCCGCCAATCTCGGCGTCGTTGTTAGCGGAGATCGAACCGACTTGCGCGATGCTTTCTTTGCTGTCCTTAACGGAGACGGCCATCTTTTTGAGCTCGGCGACAACGTCGGCGACCGCTTTGTCCATACCGCTCTTCATGTGGAGCGGATTGACGCCGGCGACGACAGCTTTCATGCCTTCATTGAAGATCGCTTCCGCCATAACGGTCGCGGTCGTGGTTCCGTCGCCGACGACGTCGCTCGTTTTCGAAGCGACTTCACGGACCATTTTGGCGCCCATGTTTTCATAAGCGTCTTCCAAGTCGACTTCCTTCGCGACAGTTACGCCGTCTTTGGTAACCAAGGGAGACCCGAAACTTTTTTGAATGATAACGTTGCGTCCGCGCGGACCAAGCGTAACTTTAACGGCGCTCGCCAATTTGGAGACGCCGCGACGGAGCGCTTCGCGTGCTTCTTGATTGAAAGCAATCATCTTAGCCATTGCAATATTCCTTTATACTGGTTTGTATCTTAATAGTTAACGTAACGGCGCGAACCGACCTGAAACGGACGAACCGGAAGCCTTGAGCAAGCCGTAAACGGTTCTTAGCGCGAACGGTCGCCGCGCGAATCGGCGCTCATTTAATGATTGCGAGAATATCGCTTTCACGCATGAGGAGAAATTCGTCTTCGCCGAATTTGAAATCTTCGCCCGCGTAAGAGAGGAAGAGGACGCGATCGCCTTCTTGAACCGTGAATTTGCTGCGAGAGCCGTCGTCAAGAATGCGCCCGTCGCCGATGGAAACGACTACTCCGCGAGACGGCTTGTTTTTAGCCGTTTCGGGAAGATAAAGCCCGCCGGCCGTGCGTTCTTCAGATTCGTCGCGACGAACGACGACGCGATCGCCGAGAGGTTGAAGCTTCATACCGCAGCATTGATTTTCCGTAGCGGCGTCGCACTTTTTCTTAGCCATTTTTATACTCCTACTGGATCTTACTCTTTATAACGCGGCTCGACGCGTCGAGTCGCGCCGTCCTGAATAAAATTGCTTGCGATATGGGCGCCGTCTTTCTCGAAGGGCCGCCGCACAGCGGCGTGACGTCGAATCGCGGAACGCTTATTTTTAATGCAAATAAGACGCCAATGTGCTTTTTTAAGTAGAAAAAAAGAAGGAACGTTGCTATTCCTGAAATTTCAGGAGAATCGCGTTCCTTCTTTCAATGTTTTTCCCTGCGGTCGAGCGACGTTTACCAGACGTATTGACAGACTCCGCAGTCAGAAATCCGCAAAATTTTGACGTCCTATTACGGCGGTAAAGCCAAAATGGCAGTTTACGTTCTTTGCGCGGTTTAGGCGGTCTGCTATTCTTCCAGTTGGTCTTTGTACCGGGAAGGTACGGGCAATCCTGTCTTTTTGTACTCTTCCAGGAACGGTTCAAACTCGACGTAATGGATCGCTTGGAATCCGAATTCCTGAGCCGCTTTTACATTGTCTTCGAGGTCGTCGATAAGCAGAACTTCGTTTGGAAGCAGATCGGGTAGTTCTGTCTTGGCCTCTTCAAAGGCGATCTTATAGATTTCGGGGAACGGCTTGAGCGCCTTAACTTGAAAGCTGGCGAGTTTGTGTCTGGGGAAGAAGTCCCAAATGCGGGGAAACGCCGTTTCAAGATAGCTCCAATGAAGCGGGTTTGTGTTTGAAAGTATTCCTCGTGGGACGTCTAATTTGGCAAGTTTGCGCGCGATTGGCAGGATTGGATCGTTTGCCCAAAAGACGTCGTTAATCGCATGGATTAAGTCGTCGCGGTTCGGTTCCTGCGGTTGCAAACTTTTGTAGACTTCGCTCAGGAATTCCTCAGTCGACGCCTCGCCGATTTCGTAACTGCGGTAGCGCTGGTAGTCAAAAAGCATCGAGCGCACTTCCGTCTCGGATTTTTCAGTTACTGCGACGAGTTGACTAATCATGCGGTGAACGCTGAAACGTATAAGGACGTTTCCAAGATCAAAATAAACGAATCGAACTGACATTAAATCCCTTATCCTGTCGCTTCTTTACGACTCAATTTTCACGCGCCTTATTCTCTGCCCACGCGCAAAAAACAGCTGAGGAGCTTTTTGGGGCCGTTAGAAATATGATTCTAAACTGCCAATCCTTGTTCCACTACCGCTAACGATTATACCTTTTTCTCGGTTTTTTAACAGTATTCGCAAAGAAATTACAATTGTTCCCTCAGAAAAAATTTGATTTTAAGGCCTTAATTCCTTTATCACGAAAGCTTCGACGCTTTCAGTAAGAGAAGCGGCGGCGGAGACAGATGGAAGCGCGCCGTTTCGTTGATAGTTTTTAAGCCGCGCCGCATTCAAAAGAAAGACGGCGCGGCTTCAAATGAAAACGCGCCGTCTTCTTTGCTTGACGCGCCGTCAAATCTCTGACTGCGCGCGTGTTGGCTCATGGGAAAACTATTTCTCAAAATCCAACTGGAATTCGTAGAAATACTTCTTCTGGCTCAGTCGGTACTGGGGATAAGGTCGGGCTCCCCAGGAGTCGTCGCCGCCGACCCCTTGCGCTTTGAAGTCGACGTTAATGACGACAAAATCACGTTTCGGGACCATCCAACCGTGTTCGACTGATTCAAGATCGCGATTAAGCGACTTGCGCGCGGAGAAGGAGAAGGTTGGAACTTTTTCGCCGTTGGCTTCGACCGCGGTTGCGCGAACGGTCTTTCCTTCATGATTGACGATTTCCGCCCATCGGCAGTCGGTACGGTATCCGAAATCGCCCGGTTCGGAATATGTAGGAACAACCATTTTATCGACGGTCGTTTCGTACAGTCCGACGGGAGAACCGTCGCAACGGTCCCAGTAGTTCTCTTCCGGTCCGCGTCCGTAGTACCTGACGGTTTGCTCGTTGTTTAGCATGTTCACCGGAACGGCGAAATATCCGCCGAGGCGCGGCATATCCGGAACGTTCTCGCCTTTCTCAACGGTAACGGCGAGTCTTAGGCCGGTTTTGCCGACGACGACGCGTTCTTTAACGGAGGCGTTGATCCTGCGGAACTTGCCTTGACGTTCAAAGGTTGCGAGTCCGTCGACGGAATCGACCTTAACGGGCTCGTTCCAATCGATTTCAAAACCTGCATTGCGCCAGACGCCTTGGCGGGCGCTCATGTCGTTGCCGCGATC
>CAMNJU010000214.1 GCA_946541595.1 uncultured Planctomycetales bacterium | reverse complement strand
CGGCGACTCGCTCCTTATCTCCTCGTGGGTTCTCGCGTGGGTTCTTTTCACCGGCTCTCGCCCTACGAAAACGGGCTCCGTTCTTCTGGGATGCGCGTTTGCGATTTCGTTCGGCGCAAAGTTCAGCGGATTTCTCATTGTCGCGCCCCTCGCGCTCGTTTTGGCGTGCGAATTTGCCGCCGAGCTTGCCGGCAAGAAGCGCCGCGACGTCTCGAAACGGCGCCGCGCCGCGCTCTTTCTGCTCGCGTGCGCCGTAGGGTTCGCGCTCTTTCTGGCGACAAATCCGACGCTGTGGAACCGTCCGATAACGGGCCTTGCGACCTTCTGGCGGCTCAATACGGAGCGCGAAGGATTCAATATTCCGATTTACTTTTTCGGTTCGCTCTATTCGCCGAGTCGGCCGGCCCCGTGGTGGAACGGGTATTTCTGGCTCGCCGCGACGGTCCCGCTCGGCACGCTCCTGCTCGCTTTTTACGCAGTCTTTTCGAGCGGCCTTCGCGCGGTTCGGGCTCGGTTTGCGGTCGTGGATCCTTCGCGCGCGCGGCTGATTCTGTCGCTCGTCTTTATGGGCCTGACCTTTCCGACGGTCCGTTGCTTTCCGGGCCTGCCGGTGCACGACGGCGCGCGGCTGCTCATTGCGTCGGCGCCCTTCTGGTGCGTTTTGGCGGGACTCGGGGCCCAGGCGTTTTACGGCGCCGCGTCGCGTCTGACGGGCGGGCGGCTTTCTGCGCGCGCCGCCGCGTTGATTCTCGTATGCGCCGCGCCCATTGCGAGCGCCGTCGATCTGATTCGCGTCGCGCCGCAGTATCTTTCATTCTACAACGCGCTTACGGGCGGAGTAACGGGCGCTGCCGCGCTCGGGCTCGAACCGACGTACTACTGGGACGCGTTCGACGAAGGCGTCGCGTCGGCGCTGCGTACGGAGATGGCGCGCGCGAAACAAGAGGGGCGTCCGAGCGGCGCGCTCTTTGGCGCGTTTTCCTCTCAGACGCTCGATTATTACAGACGCTGGAAGACGCTGGGCGACGGCGCCGACTTCGATACGGCCTCGGTTCCCGGAGTCGAAAAAGAACTCGACCGGTTCGGATTCTACGTTATGCAGCGGCGCCCGTCGGGATATTCGCGACTGGACCTTGCCTTTTTAGCGAACGCTAAACCGATTATTCGCAAAGAGATCGCCGATCCGATTCCGCTGCCCGCGCCGATTTCCGGCCGCAAACCGAGAGTCGTTCTGCTGGAAGTCTACGCCATGCCGGCGCCTCAGAAAAAGGATTAGAGGGAAAGGACTTCGGCGCCGTTTCGACTCGCCGCGGCGCTCACGGCCGCCGTATCGGCCGTATCCGAAATGAAATGAACGGAACCGTCGGCGAATCCGAACTGGACGCCCCCGGAATGCTCGCTCGAGAAGGATCCGGACGAGTAGAAGCCGCGATAAAGTTCTGCGAGCGGGTCGTTTTTGTCTTTAATGGCGTTGAGCTTCCATTCGACGTTTTTCGAGCTTACGTAGATAACCATGCCGTACATGCGGTATGCGCCGCGAATCCACGCGAAGTAGCCGTCGTAGTCGTGCCGCGCGATCTCCCCGAGCATGGCGGTATTGGACGTTCCGTCGGTAATCGACGCGAAACGAGTCGCGCTCTCTTCGTAGAATATCCCGTTGTTCGCCTGCGCGCCGCCTCCGTACGCGCCCCCGTTCTGGGCCGCCGTTCGGACCGTCGAGTACGCTTTGCCCGTGCGCGCGTTGGTTCCGATCGCGCCAGAAAGCCCGTAATAGTGCGACGTAAAGCAACCGAGCTCCTGACCGTATTTCTTCATGCTCGATTCGACCGTAGGATTGCTCGGACATAGGAAACCGGAAATCTTTGTTTTCGTGAGCGTCTCCGCGCCCTGATAGTCAGGGTCGCCTTCGTTTTCCGTATAGTTCGCTGAGAAGTCGATTTCCGAATAAACGGCGCTCTGTTCGAGGAACGGGAGAATCCGCGCGAGGATACCAAATCCCTGACTTTGCCCGTCGAGGTACGTAAGCCACGCTTCCGGCGGAAACGCGCCGTTGACGTCCGCGTAATTGTGGAAGCTCAACAGGAGCTGTTTGACGTTGTTAGAGCATTGCATGCGCCTTGCCGCTTCCCGAGCCGCTTGGACTGCGGGGAGAAGAAGCCCGATAAGGATCCCGATAATCGCGATGACGACGAGGAGTTCCACGAGCGTGAACGCGCCGCGGCGATTCGCGGCGAATTGGATAGATTTATTCATATGTTCTTTCTTTTAATAGAGTTGCAATTATTCTGAACCAGACAAAAAACGACCCCGCGCGACATAGCGATCCTAGTTCGCGCCAGTTTAAGGCGTTTCTTTACTGAATCTGAGCGAGAGCGGCGCTTAGTCCGCGCCTTTTCAACAGAGCATTCGAACGGGCGAGAGTTCGGCGAGGATATGAGCCGCGCCGAGGGCGCCCCCTTTTTGAAGTTGAAAGAAGAGATTCCGAAGAACGGGCAGACGCCGCGCATGGCGCATGGCGCGCGCGAATCGGCGCCAGTTGGAACAGACGTTTAGAAAGACCGCAGTTCCCACACACAGAAGAGGCTGCGCCGCGAACCACGTTCGGACCGAGGGCGCCGCGGCGCGTTCGACGCAATCGCTTACCGTTGGAACGGCGGGCCGAAGCGCGTCGGAGGGCAGAAAGACGAGCGCGTCGCGGAAGTCGCGCGCGGAATCCTCGACGAACGGCGTCCCGCTGGGGAACAGGGCCTCTTCCGGGGCCGTCGGCACGTCGGCGAGTATGTCGAGAAACGCGAGCGCGTCGCCTAACGCGTCGGCGCCGTCCGCTTCCGATAATTCCGCGAGCGTTTCTCGCGCCTCCTTCGCCGCGCGCGCGTCTTCGGTTCGCCGTTCGCATGCGCGTTTTCCGAACTCCGACGGAAGAAAGCGCTCGCGAACGTCTTGCAGAGAGTCGCGGCGGCTTTGGCGCGTTTCCGGGGAGAGCGCGCCGTATGCGTCGACGTCGGCAAGGTATTCTTCGAGCGCGCGCGAGGCCGCTTCCTGAACGCTCGGCGCGTCGAGGGGCGAGAAGAGCGCGCCGCGTCCGTCAAATTCGACGAGACGTTCGCGCTTGGCGTCATGGGTTAAATTACGCGCCGATTCGACGGCGTTCCACGCGAGCAGCGCGGAGAACGAGAAGAGACTGACGGCCCCAAACGCGAGCGCGAAAAAGGTCGCCGCCGATTCCCGCGCGAATTCAACGACGCCCTTACAGGCGGGGCGCCTTACGTCGTATTCGGTCGGGGGCGGTAATTGGGGCTTCATAGACGGACAAGCGAATAGGGGGCGCCGTAGGGCGCAAACAGGAACTGCGGCGTGAAAAACAGCCGCCGTTCATTGTATTTCAAACGCGCGTTGACGCAAGGGGCAAAAAACGGCGTCAGGTTCCGCGTTTGTTTCCGTACCAGACGAGCTGCATTCTGGGACAGCATCGGTATCCGCGCCCTTTGCAGTAGGCGCCGATCCATTCGGCTTTGGCGTTCATGACGTCGGCGTCGATCGCCATGGGCATGAGATAGACGCGGTCTGGACTCGCCGTTCCCAGTTCCTTGAGGTACTCTTCCACTTCCAAAAGATCTTCCGGCTGATCTACGACGAATTTAAGCTGATACGGATATTCCGCAATGAGTCTGCGAACCGATTCTATTCTCTTTCGGTTCGTATTGTGCCGTTTGAGAATTGCTTCCGAGACTCCTTCGGGAATTGAATTGGAGAGCTTGGGGCTTATCGAAATAAGATCGCACTTGATCGGGAGATAGACCGTTCCGGCGGTCTCGACGGTAACCGTATATTTGCGTTCCGCAAGGAGCTCGGTGAGCATGACGGTTTCCGACTGGATCATCGGTTCGCCGCCCGTGAGTATGACGTGGCGGTTCCCGAGCAGAATGGCGCGTCCGACGATCTCTTCGACCGCAAGGTCGACGCCGCGTTCGCTCTGCCAGGAGGCGTACGTCGTATCGCAGAATCCGCAGTGGAGATTGCAGCCGACCGTTCGAACGAACGTCGACGTAACGCCCGTCCAAAGGCCTTCTCCCTGTTTCGATTGGAATATTTCGACGACTCGCATACCGTTGGCTTTCTGAGCGTCCGGCCGTCGCGCGGCGCGGACGGAAGGGGTAACTGTCATTCGGCCTCTTCCCGCGCGGGAATCGGGTATTTTATCGCGTTCTTCTTCATTTTGCGCGCGAATTCAGACGCCAGATCGACGTCCAGTTTCAGGCATAAATTGAGGAGATAGCTCGCGACGTCGGCGATTTCGTCGGCGATCGCCTCTTTTTTATCAGGGTCGTTTTTAACTTCGTAGGATTCTTCCGGCGTGAGCCACTGGAAATGCTCCATGAGTTCCGCCGCTTCGATCGCGACGGACGACGCGAGATTCTTCGGGGTATGGTATTTCGCCCAGTTTCGCTCTTTCTGGAACCGATCGACGAGGCGCTTGAGGTCGTCGACGGTGGCGGTCGCGTCGGTATAACGGCTCTCCTCCGGCATAGTCTGTTCTTTCATAACGCGTTGTGAAATAAGAAAAAACAACGCGGCGAAGAGACGCAGAACGTCTTTTGCCGCGTTGCCAAACCTAAAAGCAGAGAACGGTTACTGTTCCAGATTCTTGTCTTCCCATTCCTGACGCGCCAGACCCGCCGCGCCGATATAGCCCGCGTCGCCGCCAAGGGTCGCGTACTTGACCTTGAGCCGTTCGGCAAGGTGCAGGAAGATTCGGCTGCACGTCTCGTCGTGGACCGCTTTGAGGAACATTCGGCCGGTTTCCGTCGCGTCGCCGCCGAACGTCATGGCGCCGCCGAGCAGAATGCAGGACGGATCGAGCGTATGAATGAGGGAGACCATGCCGTAGGCGAGATAACGGGCCGTCTCTTTAACGATGCGAATGGCGAGCTCGTCGCCTTGCTCCGCTTCTTCAAAGACCATTTTCGGAATCTCGTCGTTCCGTTTGCGCGCGCGCACGCGTTCGGTGAGCGACGTTTTGAATTCCGCTTCGACGTATTCGATCGTACGGTTGGCGACGCCGGTCGCGCTCGCGTACGCTTCGAGGTGTCCGCGCTGTCCGCACTTGCACAGGCGCGCGTTTTCCGACGTGTCGATGAGGTTATGCCCGGCCTCGCCGCCGTGGCTGTGAATTCCGTTCCAGACGTGCCCGTCGAGAACGATGCCGCAGCCGACGCCGGTCCCGAGCGTGAGAACGATCAGGCCCGGTTCCCCTTTGCCGGCCCCGACCCAGTATTCCGCGAACGCGGCGGCCGGGCCGTCGTGCGCGAAGGTGACGGGCAGATTGGAGTATTCGGCGAGCTTCGACTGGATCGGGTAGAAGTCCCAGCCGGGCAGGTTCGAGGGCCGTACCAGCTTGCCCTCGGCGAGATCGAGCGTTCCGGGCGAGCCGAGCCCGACTTGGGCGACGTCTTCCCGTTTGATTCCCGCCGCCTCAATCGCCTCTTCGACGGCTTCCGCCATGCGGTGAGTCGCGCTGTCGGCGCCTCGTTCGACGTACGTGGGGATCGTGCGATAGTACAGCTTTTCGCCTGCGTCGTTGAGAATACCGATCTTGATGTTTGTACCGCCAAGATCGATCCCGACAAAATTCTTATTGACGACGGATTGAGCCATTCGAGAAACTCCGTTAAAAATATGTTAAGGGCGCGGCGCCAAAAAAGCGCGCCGCCTTTAATCGCAAGCGGATCGCGCCGTCCGCGTTTGGCGGACCGGAATAACGGTTCGACGGGACGCAGGAAAATTTCCCTGCGGCCCTCTATTGCGCTATTATACACTAATCTATTCGTCAAGTGTTAGAATATATCTTTTTTGGAAGGTAAATATTTCCGTTTTTACCAATTTTTAAGAGAATTTGTGTTAAAAACGCGGGTGGATGAGGATTCGGCGTCCGCGCGTATTCTTTGTTTTTCGCTCCCGCTGGTCGCTTGCCCGGAACTGCCGCCCCGGCGCGTACCTAACCGCCGCGTAATAATACGCAATGCCGCGCCCCGCGCCCGGACGGGCGCAACCGGCCCAAACGGCCGGTCTAACCCACGCGAATGACCCCGCAACG
>CAMNJU010000213.1 GCA_946541595.1 uncultured Planctomycetales bacterium | reverse complement strand
GCGGCGGTATTTGGCGGGCGTCGTTTCGACTTCTTTTCTAAACGTCTGGATAAAATAGCTTGTCGCGCTGAATCCGACCGTCTTGGCGACCCGGTCGATCGACGCGTCGGTCTCGCGGAGCATTTGCTTCGCGCGCTCGATGCGCACGTTCTTAATCTCGTCTAAAATCGTTCTTCCGAGCAGTTTCCGGAATTTAATCTCCAGCGTGCGGCGCGACACGGCCACTTCCCGCGCAATCCGGTCGACGGAGATCGTTTCAAGCCGGCCCGTATGAATGAATTGGAGCGCCGACGCGACGTCTTCGTCCTCGACGAGCACGATATTCGTCGACCGGCGTTCCACGACTCCGGTCGGCTCGACGAGAATATGCTTTTCCGGCGGCTCCTGCCCCTGCATCATGAGATCGAGCGCTCGCGCGGCGAGGTAACCGCCCTTCTCCGCGTTGAGCGCGACGCTCGTGAGGGACGGCGAACTGAGCTCGCACAGGACTTCGTCGGCGTCGACGCCTACGACGGCGATCTGTTCGGGCACGGAGACGCCCGCCGCTTCGCACGCGTCGAGGACTTCCCGGCCGCGCTGGTCGTTGCACGCCATGAGCCCGATCGGCTTGGGGAGCGCGCGCAGCCATTCGACAAGAACTGGCTCCTCTTTCTCCCACCGAACCTCGCGCCCGGCGCTCACGGGCGTATTATAGACGCTCGTCTCAAATCCGGCCTCGGCGATCGCGTCGACGAACGCGCGCTGCCGCTTGACCGACCAGCTCTGGCGCGGATAGCCCGCGTACGCGAATCGCGAAAGCTTCTTATCGAGCAGGAGCTTCGCGGCCATGCGCGCCGCGCCCGCGGAATCGCTCGTTAAGTCGGCGCAGAACCGCGTCTTACCGTGCGGCAGTTCGAGCGAGTCGGCGGAGAAATCGAGCAGAACGGCCGGAACGCCGAGCTCCAAAATGGCCTCCGCCGATTTCGCGTTGAGCGTGCGCGCAATGACGCCGTCGCCATGCCAGTCGCGCATCTTCGGGACCGTCTGCTCAAAATCGCCGGGCGTGAGCATAAAGCGCCACGGCCCGTGCAGGCGCGAATAGCGCGCGACGCCCTTTAAGACGCCGCGCCCGTAACTGCGCGACGTCTCGACGAGGAGCGCGACTCTCGGAACATGAGCGATCGGCATGCGCGCCTTCTCCCGTTATTTGCTGTAGAACGCTTCGTTCCAGCGCAGTTCGCGGCGGAAATCGGAAATGTTCGTATCGGCGTCGATAATATCGAGCTCGATCTGAGCGATTTCGGCGAAGTCCTCCATGTGCTCGCGCGTCAGAGACGAAGAGAAGCACGTATGATGCGTTCCGCCCGCGAGAATCCACGCGGCGGCCGACGTCTTGAGATCGGGCCGCGGCGTCCAGAACGCGCGCGCGACGGGCAGCTTCGGAAGATCGGCTTCCGGGGGCACGCAGTCGACTTCGTTAACGATCATGCGGAACCGTCCGCCGAGATCGACGAACGTCGCGGCGACGCCGGGCCCTTCCTGCGCGGTAAAGACGAGGCGCGCGGGGTCGGCCTTGCCGCCGATGCCGAGCGGATGCACTTCCATGCGCGGCTTCGACTTAGCGATCGAGGGACACACTTCGAGCATGTGCGCCTGCAGAATCGCGCCCTTCCCTTTGAGATGATAGACGTAATCTTCGAGGAACGAGGTTCCGCCCGGCAGTCCTTCGGCGGCGACCTTCATGGCGCGCACGAGCGCGGCGGTCTTCCAGTCCCCTTCCGCGCCGAATCCGTACCCTTCGTTCATGAGGCGCTGCGAGGCGAGTCCGGGGAGCTGATTGAGCCCGTAGAGATCGTCGAAATTCGTCGTAAACGCTTTTCCGTTCCACTTTTCAAGCGTCTCGCGCAGCCCGAGCTCGATGCGCGCGGCCTCGCGGACCTGGCCGCGGTTCGCGCCGTTCGCCTTGCAGTCGTCGGCGAATTCGTAGAGCGTCTCATACTCGTTGACGAGCGCGTCGACGTCCGATTCGGAGACCTTCGCGACCGCGGCGGCAAGCTCTCCGACGGGGCAGTAGTCGACGTGGAACCCGAACGTCATTTCGGCGGAGACGCGGTCCCCGTCGGTTACCGCGACGTTGTTCATCTGGTCGCCGAAACGAATGACGCGCAGATTGTTCAACTCGCACCACGCGTTGCACATCCGCGCCCACGCGGCGACGCGTTCGTGAACTTCCGGGTCTTCCCAATGCCCGACGACGACTTTGCGCGGCTTCTTAAAGCGCGCCATAATGTGCCCGAACTCGCGGTCGCCGTGCGCGCTCTGATTCAAGTTCATGAAGTCCATGTCGATTTCCGACCACGGAATCTCTTTCATGAACTGGGTATGAAGATGGAGAATCGGCTTGCGCAGCAGGTGCAGGCCTTTAATCCACATTTTGGCGGGCGAGAACGTGTGCATCCAGAGCATAACGCCGACGCACTGATCCGCCGCGTTCGCTTCCCGGAACCGTTTTACGATCTCTTCGCTCGACTTAACCGTGCCGCGATAGACGACCGTGCACGGAAGTTTGCCCGACGCGTTGAATCCGTCGACGACGACGCGCGAATCCGCGTCGACCTGCCGAAGCGCTTCCTCTCCGTAGAGCGTCTGCGATCCGGTCAGGAACCATATTTCGTATTGCGTTTTTTTCATTGTAGTCTTTATCTAAAAAAGGGTTGCGGCGCCCGGTCAAAGCGCGCGTTACTTCTGGCCGTAATAGGCGTTCGGCCCGTGTTTGCGCATATAGTGCTTTTCGATAAGCGCTTCGTCGACCGGGAGCGCCGGATTGAGGATCGCGGTATAGAGCGCGGTCTTAGCGCACTCTTCGAGCACGACGGCGTTGTAAACGGCGTTCGCGGGCGACGTTCCCCACGTGAACGGCCCGTGATTGCGCGCAAGAGCGCCGGGCGTGGCGTCCGGATCGATTCCGCGCTCGCGAAAGATTTCGACGATCGCGTCGCCGGTCGCCTGCTCGTAATTTTGAGCGATTTCCTCGCGCGTAAGCGCCCGCGCGCACGGAATCGAGCGATAGAAATAATCGGCGCAAGTCGTGCCGACAATCGGGATATCGCGCTGCGCCTGAGCCCAGGCGACCGCGTGCGACGAATGAGTGTGGACGGCGCCCCCGATATTCGGAAAGGCGCGGTAGAACGCGAGATGAGTCGGCGCGTCTGTCGAAGGTCGATAGGCGCCTTCGACGACGTCGCCGGACGTCAGATCGAGAACGACCATGTCGTCGGGTTTCATGACGGCGTAGTCGACGCCCGAGGGCTTAATGACGACGAGCCCGCGCTCGCGGTCGATTCCGCTCGCGTTCCCCCACGTATAGAGAACGAGACCGCGCCGGACAAGCTCCAGATTCGCGTCAAAGACGTCTTGTTTTAACTGGTTGAGATCAGTCATCTTGAATAGGCTTTGCGATTCTTTGGCAAGAATGCGTATCAAAGGTCAAAAAACGCCGACGTTCGCAGGAACGTCGGCCGAACGAAACAAGGCGCCGGGCGCGCGGAAAACGGCCCGGCGCGGCGTAACTCACGCGACGAAGTACATATAGATCGCGAGAATAATCACGATCAGGCCGCAGGACGCGACGACGTCGACCCAGTTCCAGCTCGCGCGCGTAACCGCTTTCTGCTCGGCGGTCGCGGTCGCGTAGGTCAGCCCTTCCAGCTGCTCCGGCCGCGGTTTGGGCGTCACGTAGCTCACGAGGAACATGAGCGCGACGCACACGACCGTCAGATAGATGCACATGAACGTGTAGCTCGTCGTGGCGAACCATTGCAGGAAGGATTCGTCCGGGAACGGCGAGATCCCGTTGACGATCTCGCAGCCGAGCCGGCACATGCCGAGCACGAACCCGACGATGAGCGCGGCGAGGCAGCCGGGGCCGTTCACGCGGCGCGAGAAGACGCCGACGAAGAAGACGGCGAAGATCGGGGGCGCCATGTACGACTGAACGCTCTGCAGGTAGTTGTACAGCGAGCCCTTCATGAAGGAGATCGTCGGAATCCACATGAGGCCCAGGAGGACCATGACGCACGTGGCGAGCCGGCCGACCCAAACGGTCTTCTTTTCGGGAGTATTCGGACGCAGCTTCTTATAGACGTCCATCGTAAAGAGCGTCGAGCACGAGTTAAACACGGACGCGAGCGAGCTCATGAGCGCGGCGAGCAGCGCGCCGACGACCAGACCGCGGAGGCCGATCGGAAGAACTTCTTTAACGAGGTACGGGAACGCCTGATTGTCGTCGAAGAGGACTTCGGCGTTGAGCTTGCCCTGCGCGGCGAGCCCATACGCGATCATACCGGGCACGATAAAGATAAACACGGGAGTCAGCTTCAAATATGCGCCGAAAATCGTACCGCGGCGGGCCGCTTTCTGATCGGTCGCGGCGAGCGTGCGCTGTACGATGTATTGGTCGGTACACCAGTACCACAGACCGACGACCGGCGCCCCGAAGAGGAGCCCGAACCACGGATATTTCGGATGAGAATTCGGTTTCCACAGATTGAAGTGGTCGATCTTCTCACGCATTTCGCACGGAATTTCTTCTTCCAGCGTCGGATAATCGTGGTTCGAGAAATATTTTTCGAACGTGAGCGAGTCGATCTGCCCACGAATCTGTTCAACCTCTTCGGCGGTCAGTTCGGACGGGAGAAGATAGTTGCCCGAGCGTTTGGCGGCGCGCTCTTTCGCGGCTTCCTTCTGCGGGATCGTTTTATCGGAGAGCATGTCGAAGAGGGGCCGCTTGATGATAATATCGTTCGCGACCTCTCCGAGCTCGTTCTTAAAGCACATGGGATTCGCTTTTTGAAGTTCCTCCTCGCCGAGCACGACCTTGTAGCCGTCGATATGGTCGACGCCCTGCGCCACTTTGCGCAGTTCCTGCCAGCCGCCGATCTGATGCAAACCGCAGAAGAGAACACACGCCGCGCCGACAATCAGGACGACCGTCTGAAGCAGTTCCGTATAGAGAACGGCGCGAAGACCGCCCAGAATCGTATAAAGACCCGTTATGACGACCATGCCGACCGCGCCGACCCAGAAGTTGCTCACCTCCGGAATAATATCGACCGGGAAAAGAGCCTTGAAGACGATACCGCCCGCAAACAGCGTGACGGAAATCTTCGTAAAGACATAGGCGACAAGGCTTATAAGCGAAAGGATCCAACGCGCGGACGGAGAATACCGGCGTTCAAGGAATTCCGGCGTCGTAAAGATTCCGCTCCGTTCGTAGAAGGGTATCATGACCCAGCCCAGAACGAGCAGGCACCATGCGTGAAGCTCGTAGTGCGCCATGGCCATACCGTCGCTCGCGCCCGTCCCGGCGAGCCCGACGAGGTGCTCCGAACCGATATTAGACGCGAAAAGGGACGCGCCGATTACGACCCAGCCCGCCTTCTTACCGGCGAGGAAGTAATCCTTCGAGGAGTCGTTCTTCTGCGAAACGACCCACCATGCAAGCGCCAACAGGATCAGGAAATACGCGGCGAGCGTTCCCCAGTCCCATTTATCTAACGCCGCGCCGGCGCTTTGCGCGAAGAGCAGCGCGTTGTAAATTGACGTCATTGTTGAACCTTTTAGTTGAATCGTGTAAAAAAATTGCCGGGCGTTCGAACGGTTTGAATCCGTTCAAACGCCCGCGTTACTTGCGTTTATTCTATTTGGCGCTTCGCGCGGAATCGCGAATCGCAATTAAGTCTTTCATAATCGGATAGAGCTCCGCGCGGGTTCCTTTAACGCCGAACGCGTCGTGGAGCGTCTTATAGATTCGGTAGAGCTTTTCGTAGACGGCGGCGGCGTCGGGATTCGGCTCGTACACGGTCGTCTTATACGCGACGGTTCCCTTCTGCGCGTCGCCGATCGAGTCAAACGCGCCGCCGGCGACCGCGCCGAAGAGCGCCGCGCCGAGCGCGCACGTCTGTGAGCTGCGCGAGATCTTGAGCGGACGGTTCCAGACGTCGGCGAAGATCTGCATAATGGTCGGGCTCTTTTCGGCAATGCCGCCGCAAATAACTACTTGGTCGATCGTTACGCCGTACTCTTCCAGCCGGTCGATAATCGTTCTGGCGCCGAACGCAGTCCCCTCGACGAGCGCACGGTAGGTCTCCGCGG
>CAMNJU010000212.1 GCA_946541595.1 uncultured Planctomycetales bacterium | reverse complement strand
CCCATACCAGAAATAATCGGCATAAGTCGCGTCCGTGTTTTCGGATAAAACGTTTTTTGCCGACCCGTGAATTAAATAAAAGTTTTAATTTTTTGAACAGGGTATGTAGATTTGCTTGTTAAACCGGAAACGGCAAGTATACTTTATTATGGAGCGAGGGCGTCGATTGGCGTTAGTCTCTTAACGACAATCGACGCCGCTAGACAAGATTTAAGGCGCAAACGAACTGGAGTTCGCATGAAAATTTTAGAGAGAATCTGATTTTCATGTAAATTTTTGTCAATTTTGCCCTGAATCTTCCTAAAAACTCCCCCCCGATCTTTCGGAAAGAAGAACCGATTGGTTCTGGGGGTTGTGCAATTATTCCACTTGTCGTAAAGACAAATTCCAAATTAAGGTACGGCGCTATGTTTTTTTTCAAAGGTAAACGTTCTTTCTCTCGTAACAGCGTTTCTCAGAGCCAACTAAGATTTGAAGCGCTTGAAGACCGACAGCTGCTCAGCGCGGACGGCGCTTTCGGGCTGCTCGCAACCACCGCCGCTGCCGACCCTTCCGCGCTCATTGTTACAACTGGCGAAGACGTAACCGACGCCAGCGACGACGTCGTTTCCTTGCGCGAAGCGGTCGCGGCGGCTATTGCCAACGCCAAAGCCGGCGAGACGGACCCCGCGCTCACAACCGTTACGTTCGCGCCTGGAGTCGCCGAGGTTGACCTGACTGAAGGCGAAATCGTCGTTAATGCAAACATTTCGATCGACGGTTCCGTCAACAGCGAAGCGGGAGTTACAATCGACGCGAACGGTTCCGCCGCGACCGATACGACCGAGGCGCATGAGTCGCGTATTTTTCAGATTTCCTCCGGAACGCTCACGGTCAACGATCTGACGTTCACCGGCGGTTACCTTGACGCGCTAACAAAAGTTCAATCCGGAGGCGCAATTACGGTTGCCAAATCCGCTAAGTTCGACGGAACTAACGTTCACTTCGTCGATAATTCGCTTGGGTTCCACATTAGCGAGACCGCAACTACCGGCTTGTACTACGCCTATGGCGGCGCTATCTACAATCTTGGTACGGTAACGATTTCAGGCGATTCAAGCTTCGCAAACAACTCTGTTCAACATTACAACTACAACTCTGACCATTCGCAAGGCGGAGCTATTTACAACAAGGGAACGCTAAACATTAACGGCGCCGTCAGTTTCACAGGCAACACCGCCGGGCGCGCCGGCGCGATCTACTGCGGGAGCTCGTCGAAGCTCTTCATTGACGGCGATGGAACGGATACGGGAACGCCGACTTTTACTGCAAACGACTCGTATTACGGCGGCGTTATTTATGCCGAAATGTCCTCGACCGTCGCCATTAACGGCGCAATGTTTGATTCCAACGAGGCCTTGATTGACGTTTATGACGTGACAAACTCGAACGGCAGAACGACCACTTATGCATCCGCCGGTTATGGAGGCGTGATTTACCTTGCCGCTCGCGCAAAGTTAACTATTGGTTCAGACGACCCAGCCGTCTCCCAAACAACGACGTTTACCAATAACAAGGGCATGGCAGGAGGAGTCCTGTACGCAGCTTCAAACGCTTCAATCAAAGCAAACGACGGCATTTTCACGAACAATGTAGTGGCCGACCCACGAGACAGCTCCGACGCAAGCTACGGAGGCGCCTTCCATCTAGCTAGGAACTGCGTACTGGACGTGACGGGCGGAGCTTTCTCCGGCAACTCGGCGGGCAACTGCGGCGGCGCCATTTACAATATGGGAACTGTTACCGCCGTCGACGTGAATTTCAACGGCAATATAACCGACTACCGCGGCGGAGCTATTTTCAACGAGGGTAGTAGTTCGGCCAGCGCTACGCTCACCGTTGTCGGCGGATCGTTTGAATCCAATCAAGGGAGCGCCGGCGGCGCAATCAGCGCGTACTCAACTTCAAATGTCTCCATCACCGGAACCGCCGACTCGCCCGTGATCTTCGCCAACAACGTCTCGACTTCGGCCGGCGGCGCTATCTACGGTCGCGGGTCAACCACGTCAGAGACGGTGCGTCCTGTTATTTCAGCCAATTACGTTGTCTTCAACAACAACAGCGCAGTTAAAACCGGCGGAGCGATCGAGATTGACGAGGCGACGTTCGAACTGTCTAATGCAGAATTCGACAACAACAGCGCCGGAAGCGGCGGCGCAATATACAGCTCTGGACTAAAGAACGTCCAGTGCGTCGTTACCATTAATGGCGACTCATATTTCAAGTCCAATAAGGCGACAACTGAAAATGGCGGAGCAATCTATAACGTCAATAGCGTTTTGACCGTACAAGGCGCCGACAATTCGAAGATTGAATTCACCCAAAATACGGCGGAGGCTTCCGGCGGCGGCATTTACAACAAAGGAACGGCGAACGTAGAAAATGTCGAGTTTGGATTAAACTCGTCAGAAACTGACGGCGGCGCTATTTACAACAGTGGAACCTTCGTTATCGACGGATCGCTGACTTTCAGTAATAACGAAGCGGGAAGATCGGGCGGCGCTATCTACAACTCAAGCTCTCTGGAATTTACCGGAGACGGCGCCACGCGAACCTTTACCGACAACAAGGCCGACCTCGGCGGCGCAATCTATAACGAATCCAGTGAGACGCTCACGATCGCCGACTCCGTCTTTACCGACAACGAGGCGACTACCGCAGGCGGCGCAATTTACAATAAATCCGGCGAGATCAGCGTTGTCAATATTCCCTTCACGAATAACGTCGCCCTCTCCGGAGGCGCGATTTACAACAGTTCAACAACTGAAAGTACCGTTGACGGTTCGAACTTTACAAACAACTCGGCTCAAGACGGCGGCGCCCTTTACAACAGCGGCGTTCTTACCGTCTCCGCCCCGACCTTTGAGCGAAACGTCGCAACCGGAGGTTCTGGAGGCGCGGTCAGTAACGCGTACGGCGCGACACTCCTGATTGACGGCGCGACTTTTAACGGGAATACCGCCAACGACGCAAACGGGGGCGCTATCTATAACAGAGGAACAATTACCGTCGATAGCTCGAACTTCACGAACAACGAGGCAATTAAAGGCGGCGCCGTTTACAGCGCGGGTTCGACCAAAACGAAAGTGGCGATCGCTGCTCTTACGGCCGTCAATTTCTCCAAAAACGAAGCCAGATCAGGCGGTTCCGTCTTTAACGACCAGTACTCCACGCTAACCGTCGAAGACGGAACGTTTTCAAGAAACGTCGCGGAAAAATACGGCGGCGCGTTCTACAATAAGGGCGTCGTCTCCGTTTCCGGAACGGGAGAAGTTTTCTCTCAAAACGACGCGGCGTTCGGAGGCGCGATTTATAATAAGGGTTCGTTCACTGTTACGGGAACCGACGCAAATAATCAGATCGTCTTCAAGAAGAATTCCGCCACTGGCGACGCCTCTGGAAGTTATCTCGTCGGAGGATCGGGAGGCGCGATTTATTGCTCGTCCGCTGCAGACGTTACCGTTGAAAACGCCAAGTTCTATATGAATGAAGCCGACAAGCTCGGAGGCGCAATCTCCAGCTTTGGCGCGCTGAGCGTGTCCAACTCGCTCTTCGATGTAAACGTCGGAGGATCCGGGGCCGCTATTCAGTCTGCAGGAACGGCCGCGATCGCCGATTCGACTTTTACTAACAACGTTGCGGCAATGCGTTCGCTCCCGTTCGCGGAGGGAGGAAGCGACAAAGGCGGCAACGGAGGCGCCGTCTTCGTTTCCAAAAATGCAAGCGCCCCCGCGGCGGAAGCCAATTGCGTCTTCACAGGAGAAAACACGTTCCGTGCAAACTCTGCCGACAACGCAGGAGGAGCCGTCGATTTCATTAGCGGATCCATGTCGTTCGGCTCCGCTGATACGGCCGCCGACATGAAGTTCGTCACGAACTCCGCGAAGGTTGTTGGAGGAGCGTTCGTCGTCGGAGGAGAAAGCCCGACAAACGAGAATAATTCTACCGTAACGCTCACCGGAAACACCTCCGGATTCTACGGTCGTACAATCGCCGCAAACTGCCAGTTCAGGAGTAACGCCGCTTCCGATATTAAGGAAGCGTTTGGACTCATCACCGCAGAACAGCGAGGTACCGAAGCCGAATATTCAATTCCGCGAACCGTTTTCGACACGTTTGCGCGCTATAAGAATGTTTCGACTGCCGATATGACGCTCGACTATTCCTTCTTCGCGGAACGGTCGAACGACGAACCCGGCACGATCGTCGTCGTCTATGACGGAAAGAGCGTCGAACTCAATCCCGGCGAGAGCGTCTCGCTTAGCGACGACTTCAATATTACCGCCGAAGGCGTCTACGAACTGAATTATTACGTCAAAGAAGCGAGCGACACGCTCTTTGGCATGTGGATCACCGTCGAAAACTCCAAATGCCTGATCGCTCGTCCTCTCGACCTGAACGACATTGGCCTCAGCGAAGGCGTCGTCGGATACTCGTTCCGATACTACGAGTCGACGCCTATTTCGGAATGGACGGTTAATTGGGGAGACGGAAGCGACTCGGAGACGACAAAGGAACTTTCGTACTACCTCAACACGTACCATTGGTACGACAATCCGGGCGTTTACGAAATCTCCCTGAGCGTCAAATACGCTAACGGCTCTACATACGACTTTGGCAAAGTAGCGCAGTATGAGTTTAAAGCTGGAGAAACAACGTCAGAAGCAAGCTCGGCTCTTTCGGAAAGCGAAGTTTTCCTTACCGACGAACTCTTCTCCGATGAAGATTCCGTCCTGAGTTTCTTTGAATGACGTCAAGCTGGGGACGTTTTCGCCGCCGGCGAGGCGTCTTTCGCCATGCACCCATGCGCGATTGAATTGAATCGCCGGAAGCAAACGTCCCAATTCGTCTGAATTTCGTTGTCCGGAAGTAAACTCGTTTCAAAACGGGGTTTTTCCGGCGGGTCGTCGCGTCCTGATTTCGCCGTTGCCGTGCGGAAAATCAAAGGCGCGCCCGCCGGGAAAGCCCCGTTTCTTCGTAATAATCTAAATACCGAAAGAACCGTTATGAATAGATTTCACAAGGCGTTATAGGTCAGTTCAAAAATGCTTCTGAAATCGACGCCAATACGAATAAGACGGTTGCAAACGATAAGGCGAAGATAAGCTCTTTTTTGACGCTGTCAGGAGAGAAACAAAAAAGCGGCCCCGAAATGAAAGCGTACAACGTCGGCTGTATGGGCCCGTATATCGACTAGGAACCGAAGTCGATTCAGGAGATCGTCGAAGGCAGAACGCAGATAAAACTCTCTCGGTGAGACGGATTGGCTTAACAAAGATTGTACCCGAAAGAAATTGCGGCAAGCGCCGCCCTGCCAAAGACGTCCCTTAACGACGCCCTTTTAGGAACGAAATAATGAAGTCGCTTTTACGCAGGAAGAAGTTAATCTGGACGGCGGTCATTCTTGGTCTGCTCGGATATTATCTGCGCTATATGTACATGCAGGTAGAGGGAACGCGCTATACGTTGACAGTGATGGACATAGCAAACAGTGTGAAAATCGCGTCGATTACAATCTTGGATTATCGGAAAGAAAACGGCGTAACCCGGCTGCCGGACGACGTTGTTTCCTCAACCGGAGAACCGATTCTAAGTTGGAGAGTCCGCCTCCTTTCGGTTGATCCAGAAGGACGGAAAATAAAAATCGACGAAACGCAAAGTTGGGATTCGCCCGCTAACGCGAAGGCGCTGGAACTTCGGCCTTATTTTTATTTCTATCCTATATGCGCCGATTATTATCCGTTCCCTTTCTCCCTTTTTCAAAAAAGATACTGGGTAAAACAGCAAGAACCCAAGACCTGCCTCCTTCGCATTACCGAGGTTCAAGACGCGTTGGAAGCCGGCGTTCAACTCCATGACGACGATCCTTATCTAGTTATGGTCGATAATCGGCACGCCGTCCCGTGGACTAAACCGCAAGACGTCTCGATACGCGAGATTCTAAACGGAAACGTTGAACTGGGCAGTTACGGCAGAGGGGCGTATATCGACGTAAAAGGCGACTACTATTGTCTGAAACAGGAAGAAATAATCAGAATGATAAGGCGTTTGGCCGATTCGAACGTTCTGACGGTTGAAAAGCCGCTTCAGACGGCGAAATCTAAACCTTCCAAAGAACCGGACGCCTATGTCGAAAAAGGAGAAATCTCCGAAAGCCGTTAAGGTTAAAGAGACGTGAACCGAAGTCGATTCAGGAGATCGTCGAAGGACGAA
>CAMNJU010000211.1 GCA_946541595.1 uncultured Planctomycetales bacterium | reverse complement strand
CCTGCCACGCGAGCGCCTCAAACCGCGCGGCTCCGAACGTTGGATAGGACGGTATCGGTTTCTGAGGCTTGGTAAGGGTCGTCGCTAACGAGCGCGCGTTCTTATCTTTGAGTTCGAGCCGATCGCGATAGACTACCGTCAGAGTCTGAGCGGCGAGATCGCGGTAATCTTTCGGTTCCGCGAGCGCGACGACCGCGCGGCCCGATATCGGACCGACCGCCCAGGAATCGCCCGAAACGGTCGTCGCGACGGTATTTTGGTCAAATTCAAGCGCCGCGGCCTTCGAACTCTTGGCGTTCCACGCGTCGGTTCGCGAGAGCGTCTTGGCGATCAGTTCAGGAAGCTCGGGCGAATGCGTCCAGCCCGCGACAGAAAGACGGCGCGCAAGGACTTCCCAATTATTGGGAAAACTGCGGTCAAGTTCGTCAAGTATCGCGTTCGCAAGAGGATACTCTTCGAGCGACGCAAGAGCGTCGACCGTCTCTAAACGCCGCCAGAGAGGTTCGGTCGGCAGAATCTTTTTGACGAGATAATCGCGGGCGCGCGCCGTGTCGCCCGAGCGGCGATAGAGTTCGAGCAAGCGGCTGCGTTCCGCCGCAGACGCGTC
This sequence comes from uncultured Planctomycetales bacterium, assembly GCA_946541595.1. Taxonomy (GTDB): domain Bacteria; phylum Planctomycetota; class Planctomycetia; order Pirellulales; family Thermoguttaceae; genus RUG369. The sequence continues at coordinate 5,650 of CAMNJU010000211.1, read as the reverse complement.
GAGTTCGCAAAGCTGCTCTTGAAAGCGAATCGCCCCTTCGATATCGTTCTGCAACTCCGCGAGATTTGAAAGCGCGTGAAGCCAGAACCCAGAGTCGTCGGCGCGCGCGCCCATAAACGCGACGGCGTTTTCAAGCGTCGTTCGCGCGGAATCGTAATCTTTGAGCGCCATGTACGCGCGCGCAAGACAGTACGCGTTTTCGCGGCGCGCGTCGGCCGTCTTCGCGGACGTCTGCAAACGCTCTTTAAACGCGTCGAATTTATCGACCTTCGCGCTCAGCTTACTGAGCGAATCGACAAGCGACAGTTTCTCTTCGAGCCGGGACGCGCGGCTGAAGACTTGCCATAAGACGTCGATCGCCTCGTCCGTCTTTCCGACTTCGTCGAGGAGCGCCGCCAACTTGAGCTGCGACATGCGGTCGGACGTATTTCCGCTCGCGGCTGTTCGCAGCGCTTCAATCGCGTCGTCGAACCGGCCGCATTCGAGGAGCGCTTCAGCGTACGCGCGGTAATTCTCGGCGGCGCCCGGTCCAAGTTCGACCAGCTTGCGAGCCGACTCGATCGCTTCGTCCGCCTTGCCCATTTCCAAACAGACGCGCACACGCGAACGCCAATAATTTGCCGCGTTCCCTTGATCGCGTTCAATCGCAAGGTCGAGCAGTTCGAGCGAGCGTTCAGGCGATTGGGATTTCGCGGCGATCTCCTGAATCTTCCTCGCAAGCGCAGGCGAAACGGCGTCGGAGCGCAGCGCGTCGACCGTCGCGTCGGCCGCGCCGTTGGGATCGTCGAACGCAAGACAGCACGCCGCCTTGCGCCAATAGAGCCAAGCGCGCTCCTGCGCGTCTTTACAATTTGCCAACTGCTCGTCAATTGAGGCAAGATATTCGCCTACCTCGTTTTGCGCGCGAACGAGCTTCATACGTTCGCCAAAAACCTGCTCGCGCTCATTTTCCGTCTGCGCAAGTTCTTCCGCTTTTTGAAGATCGGATTCGTCGGCGCGCCCGGACGCGTTCGATTCGCAGTCGCACAGATAGAGCGCGCGCCGGAAATCGCCCGGCGTCAGTTCGCAGGCGCGCCGCGCCGCGTCGATCGCCTCGGCGGCGTACCCGACGGATCGCAGAAACGCCGCGCGGCGGTCCCACGCGGTCGGATCGTTCGCGTTTTTCGCCGTAAAGCCGTCAAGCGCGGCAAACGCCTTGTCGCGCTCGTCTTTCTTTAAGTAGAACCGCGCCAAACCGGCGCGCAGTTCGAAATCGTCTGGGTACGCGTCGACAACCCGCAGAAACGCCGCTTCCGCTTCGGCGTCAAACCCGTTCTCGGCAAGTTTGTCGGCGACAAGGAGCGCCGAAGACGCCGGCGTCGACTCGTCTTTGAGCGCGCGCGTCCAAAGTTCGACGGCGCGCTCTTTGCGCGTTTGGGCGTCGAGCGAGTCGTTCTTCAGGACGACGTCGCCCCACGCAAGCCAAACGTCGAGACCGCCCGGCGAAACGCCGTCCAGTTCCGCGTAAAGTTCGTCCGCGCGCCGGTAATCGTTCTGAGCGAGCGCAAGTTCAAGCGCCGACCTGCAGAGCTCCGCGTCTTTCGGAGCGCGCGTTCGAGCCGCCGTGAGAACAGCTTCTGCCTCTTCGTAACGCGCCAATGCGCCAAGCGTTACGACAAGACGTCGAATCGCGTCCACGTCGTTCGGGCGCTTCTCGATTCGCGCGCGGTAATGGTCGACCAGTCCGTCGTAATCCGAGCGGAGAAGATACGCGTATTCGACCCGATCGCGCAGCGATTTAAAGAGCCAGTGGTCGGGCGAGAGTTTATCGAGAGCGCGTTCAAAATCTTCGATCGCGCCTTCCTTTTCGCCCAAGCGCGTCTTCATATCCCCGCAGGCGACGGCAAATTCTATTTCCGCTTGAACGTCGTTTCGCGATTTCGCGCCCAGTTCGAGCTTCGCGTAAAGCTCGTTCGCCTGACGGTAATACCCGGCGTCCGCCTGAACGTCGGCTATCGAACGAAGGATATCGGGATCGCCGCCAAATTTCTCAATCGCGTTCTTCCAGACCGATTCGGCCTTCTCCCGCTCTTCGAGCCGCGCGTAGGTCGCGCCGAGTTTTTCGAGCGTCTCAACGCGTTCCGAATCGCTAAGCTCTTTATCGAGCGCGCGTTCTAGCGCAACGCAGCCTTCCTGCATCCGCCCCCGCAGAATGAGCGCGCGGCCCAGAACCGAGGGAATCGAGCCTTGCTTAGGCAAAAGCTCTTCGGCGGCGGTCAGCGCGTCGACCGCGCCTGACGCTTCGTCCATGCGCAAATAGACCAATCCCAACAAAAAGAGACGCTTGCCTTTTGTCTCCCCTTCCGAAAGTTCAATCTCTTTTTGAAGTTCGGAGACAAACGATTCGCAGCCGTCCTTTTGCGTCTCGGCGCGGTACACTTGATCGAACGCCGCGCCGTAGCCCGGATTATTGAGGAGAATCCTGCGGTAGCGCTGAGCAATCCGCGTCTGAGAATCTGCGGACCGGGACGCCGTTCGCGAGGACGCGGAACGCGTCTGCGCCAGAAGGAAAGGCCCGCTTGAAAATACGCTGAAAGAACCGATCAGGTGAAAAAAAACGGCGAGCGCCGCCGCGGTCGTTAGAACGGTTTTCTGACTCATGCCGTTGTTTCTTTTCATAATGAAGGGCGCCCGCCAAATCGCAAAAAACAATATTTCGCGCCGATAAAAAATCAAAAAGCCGCGCAAACGCCGACCGCGCCGCGCGGCTTGCCGGAAAGTAAATTCAGTTCAAACTGACGGGATCTTCCGCGCTCGTCGTGCCAAGCGCGCCCCAAACGCCGTGATACGATTTCCCGTATTCGGTGAAGCTGTTATAACCTATTTTCGGATCGGTATTTCCATTTGTGCTCGTATAGTCGATTCCGTTGTCGATAAAGCGTACGGAACCGTCGCCCATGCCGCAAACGACGCCGCCCGGATGATTGCTCGACGCGGTGATCATACCGCCGGTGGTTTCGGCGTCCGACGCTAAACAGCTAGGCGCGTTTGGGGGCAAAATCGTCATGAACCCGGTATAGACCGCCGCGCCGTCGCTCCAACGCATGCCGGAGTACGCGCGAGGAGACGCGCCTTCCGCGTATTCGCGCTTAGATTTCAACGCCATGCATCCGTCGACCGGCTTAGCGTCTCCCTTGACAAGTTCGTGAACCCTGTTGATATATTCCTCCGGGAGCTGCGAACCGTTCGTCGCAATCCCCTCGTCGATAAGACTGGCGTCGGAACAAATCAAACGTTCGCTGAAAAAGATCGTGTTCGTCGTACCGTCCGTGCAGCCTTTGTAGCCGTTCCACTGCTGTGGGGCAAACGCGCCTCGATCAGCGTTGCAAATCGCTGTCTTTCCGGCGCCCAAGGTCAAGTTGCCGTTCGTCATATTGGCGAAGTGGCACGGAAAATCGCCGTAACTCATGCGATAGTTCGCGCGCGCCTGACCACCTTGGGGATCGTCCCCTCCTCCGTCCGACGGACACAAAAAGACGCTAAGAGGCGTCGTCAGGTAGCTTTCGGACGGCGCGTCGCTATTGAAGCCGCCGTTATAGGAATCGGCGGCGATTTGGTCGTACAGCGCCGACTGTTCCAAATACGGACAAAGAGGAACAAAGCCCGAGACGCGCTTAAATTCGTCGTCGCCGCTGCGCGCGACAAACGCGCCGGCCGGATATGCCTTCTTAACGGCTTCGTGGTAATTCTGACACGCAAGCGCGAGTTGTTTGACGCGATTGGTGCATTCCATCCTGCGCGCGGCTTCGCGAGCCATCTGAACCGCAGGCAGGAGCAAACCGATAAGGATACCTATAATCGCAATAACGACAAGGAGTTCTACCAGTGTAAAACCGTTCGTGTTTTTGTTCGGGGAGGCGGTCATGTGATCAGCTTTATCTTTAAATCCTAAGGAAACAATTCTATTTTACGAGTTCAAATTTCAGGTCTTTCACGCCCTTTTCCGGAACCTCGGCAGTTAAACCGGACGTTTCTTTCTCGGAGTATGAAGTTGGAATAGCGGACGTCACGTCAAATGTCGCGGCGACCGTCTCGACTGGATTTCCTTTCTCGTCGACCTGCGGTTTGCCATCGTCGTATACGTCGGCGGGGCGCGGTTCGGAATAACCGGGCTCCCGGCGCGCTTTTTCCCACGCTTCGACCGCGTCTGGCCCGTTCGGTATGTACTTCTCCACGGTAACTGCGTATTCGCCGGGGAGCGCGCCTACGCGTCCGAGCGTACTTACGACAAACCGTCCGCGCGAGTCGGTCATAGCGGTCGAAACGCGTACGCCGGTCCGAGGTTCGCCCTCTTTAAGGACGGGCGCGAACGTCATACTGGCGTACGGAAGCGGAATCCCTTCGTACATAACGACGCCCTCGACCGGCGTCAGGCCGGGTATCTTCTCCGGTCCGCAGCCGCACGTCAGCGTCGCCGCGGCCGCAAGCGCCAAAGCGGACGCCATGAAAGCGCGATTCAATTCCATGCGTATCCTTTCTAAAACGCGTCGCAAATCAATCTACCGTCTGATACGTTTCCGCTCCGCTGGCCGATCCCATCGCGCCCCAGATTCCGTAGGGAGACTCGCCTCTCAGGACTGGGGGAGTCGAAAGATCGCCCGTATCGACGATATCGGAAACGAACCGCACGGAGCCGTCGAGCATCGCGACGTTAACTCCGCCCTGATGATTGCTCGTCGGACCGGCCAAAAACGAATAGTACGACGTACACGCCGGACCGTTCGGCGGCATAATAATACTGACGGTCGTCGAAAGCGCGTTGCCGTAGCACCACGTCCGGCCGCCGAGACTGTTAATTGCGAGTCCGGAACCGGTCGGCATAGGTTGAATGTAGTCGCCGCCTATCCCCATGAATTCAAGGCATTTGCTCGGTTTGATCGGGGTCTGGCCGTCTTTCGTAGGATTAGGAGAGCTCGTCGTGCCAGACTTCCACGCCATAGAGATGTAAGTGTCTTTCATGCGGAGGCTTTTACCGCCGCCCCCGGAAGAGACGCGGCCGAGGACGCGCTCGGTATAGGCGATCGTATTCGACGTGCCGTCTTTAACGTTGGCGAGCTTCGTCCATACCTTCGACTTAAAGGGCCCGCGGCCTACCCCGGAAAGCTTGTAATTGTCGCGTTCGTATCCCTTCCCCTCGAACTGATGGAAAGGAAAATCGCCCGTCGAAGTGAGGAAATTTGTGCCGCCCGTCCGGAAAGAAGGGTGAACCGTTTCCGCGTAATATCCGGACGGACAAAGGAGCGTTTCGATCTGGACGTCCCGCCACGGAACGTCGTACATGAGCGAATCCGTTTGAATCCCGTATCGGTACGTGTAGTCGTTCTGAATCGAATTAGCAAGCGCCGTCTGCTCGATGAATGGAAGGAGCTCGACGAACGTCGACCAGCCAAAGGTATATTCGCCAATTCCGTAGTCGAAAGAAGGGAGTCTGTGCGACGCGTCCTCATAACTGAGCGTCGCAAGCGAAAGTTGGCGGAGATTGCTCGAACATTGCATTCGGCTGGCCGCTTCGCGCGCCGCCTGAACCGCGGGCAAGAGCATCGAAACCAAAATGCCGATTATCGCTATCACGACGAGCAATTCGACAAGGGTAAAGCCCGGACGGGCGCCG
>CAMNJU010000210.1 GCA_946541595.1 uncultured Planctomycetales bacterium | reverse complement strand
TGTATTTTTCATTTTCGACAATTTTCCACGTTTGCGGCGCAATATCAAATGTCGCCGAAACGCCGTTGTAGGACGTCTGAACTTGCATGTCGCCTGTTAAAGTAACTTGCGGAGCGGCGCCATGAAGGGGGGCGCCGTACAAGTTTAGAGCGATCAGCGAGCCGATTACGCCAATCGCAAACGCGAAGTTTAGTCTCATTTTCTATCTCCATTGCTAAACGAGGCGTTGTCCTATAGACAGCGCCTCGTACTTTTAGGGCGTCTTTGATTATTCTTAAACAGCCGAATCGCGGCGCCCCTGTCGTCGACTCGTCAAAGATCAGTCGGGATCCTTGGCAAGCTTGCGAAGTGCGTCGATACCGCGTTCAATCGTTTCAACGCTCGACGCGTAAGAAAGACGGAAGTTGGTGTCCTGACGACTGAAGACGTTGCCAGGAATTACAAGCAGCTTGTATTTCGTAATAGCCTTTTCTACGAACTGAGTCGCGGTTCCCCAAGGAGCCTTCGGGAACATATAGAACGCGCCCTGCGGATTGCCAAGGTCGTAAAGATCCGAAAGGCCGTCGATGAGCATATCGCGTTTTTGACGATACGCCTCAAAGTGACTCGACATATCGGCGTCGAGAGCTTTGAGCGCGGCAAGCTGACCGACATGAGGCGCGCAGACAAACGTATACTGCTGAAATTTCAGCATGTTTTGGATCATTTCGGAAGGACCGTGCGCATAACCTACACGCCATCCCGGCATGCCGTGAGACTTGCTGAAACCGTCCAGAACAATGACTTGCGAGTTAAACTGGGCCGGAGAGTAGAATTCGCCGTTACTGAAGCAACGGTAAATTTCGTCGCTCACAAGAATAACGTTCTTTTCGGCAGCAAGTTTCGCAATTCCCTCGACTTCCTCACGCGTGGCAACGTGACCGGTCGGATTCGCAGGCGAGTTATAGATGATCATCTTCGTCTTTGGCGTAATAGCGTCGGCTACCTTTTGGACGTCGTATTTAAAGTCTGGGTAGGTATTGATACAGACGGGTACCGCGCCGATCATCTTCATCAACGCTTCGTACATGACGAAATATGGGTCAAAAATAATAACTTCGTCGCCCGGATTGACGAACGCCAAAGCGACAAGGAGAAGTCCGCCGCTTGTGCCGCTCGTAATGAACGCCTTGCGGTCTGAATCATGATACTTGGCGTCGACGTCGGCCTGAATGCGGTCGATTAGTAACTTAGCGCCCTGCGTGGGAGTGTAACTGCTTTTACCGGCTTTAATCGCTTCAATCGCGCCCTGATGAGCTTCTTCCGGCATATCAAAGTCAGGCTGACCAATGGACAAGTTAATTGGATTTTCCAACTTGGCGCCCAAGTCAAAGACTTTGCGAATACCTGAAGAACTAAACGTACGGGACCGAGCTGACAACCAACTATCTAACATTTTCGACTCCTTCCAAACGTCGACGTAAATTTCGACAACAGCGCCTCGCTCATGGCCTCTGATAAAAATGTAATTTCCACAGCGGGACGTCGGATTCTCACAGCGTTTCGCGAAAAGTTATTCTTTTGACCGCGAGAAACGCCAATGCATATTCTATCATATTGTTCCCTGACGTCGACAAGCAGCCCTCTTTTTGTGTCAAAATCCTTTTGTTGAAGGCGAGGGTGAATTTTCACGCATTGACCAATCCTAACATACTTTTCAACCAAGTCGATCGGTTGAACGTCCCTGTCGCATTTGGTATGACAACCTCTAACAACGGTTATTTTTCGCAAGTTCGACGTCAAAATTCGTGTTTTTTACTTGATTTGCCGAGAGCGTTCACGATAATTAGCTTCTGTTAGGCGTGGCTTGGGTCTGTACGGTTCTTAACAGTGCAAACTAACCTAGTAATACGCCGAAGGCGCAACTGTTTTCATTCAGGAGATTTGTCAATGAAGAATTCGAAGTACGGATTGACGTCGTTTTTATTCGCTGCTTTTTCACTTTCGACGCTAATAATTACAGGATTCGCAGCGTCCGCCAAGGCGCAGGAAGCAAGCGTCGTAGAAGCGTCCGTCAATACCCAAAAAACGCTTCATCAAATTGACCGCAGGGTTTACTCTCATTTTCTGGAACATATTTACAACTCTTGCAATGGCGGACTCTGGGGTGAATTAGTATGGAACCGTTCCTTAGAAGCCGGCAAGGCGCCTAGTTGGAGCTTTGACGACGGTGTGTTGAAGCAAAGTTCTATGGCGAACGACTGCCGCTTTATTCTCGGCGCAGATCTTCAGAAAGACGCTCCGTGGACCGATTATGACGTTCGCGTCACCGCTAAGAAGATTTCGGGACGCGAAGGTTTTCTTATTATGTTCCGCGTCGCGCCGGACGGTTCGAGTTACTACTGGCTTAATCTTGGCGGCTGGGAAAATAAGTACGTCGCAATCGAAAAGGAAACGCCTACGTCCAACGGTCGGCACGTTGTTGGCGAGCAGAAAATGATTCCCCCGATTGAGGACGGCGTCGTTTATGACGTCCGAATCTTGGTGATTGGGCAAAATATTAAAGTTTTCGTCAATCAGGAGTTGATTCATGAAGTAGTAGACTTTGCCGACGACGCCCCGAAGGCCGGTTGCGTCGGCGTGGGGACTTGGGGAACCAAAGCCGAATTCGGTTCCGTGCTCGTTAGAGATTTGCGCCGCAGAACGCTGTTTGATTTGAGCGATTCCAAGGTTGCTGTTAATGCGCCCGTTGACGTCCGCTACTGGTCTGTTTCCGGCCCTGCGGAAGCAAGAACCGGAGACGCGCGCAACAGTTCAAGATATCTGCGGTTTAAGGGGGAAGGATCTCTTTCTCAAGCGAATTACGCCTTCAAAGAAGGCGAAGTTTACGACTACTCGTTCTGGACGCGTGGAAAAGGCAAGGCTTCTCTGAACGTATCTTCCGACGAGTGGCAAACGCTTGAATGTGAAGTATTCCAGGTTGATTCAAAAGAATGGGTTAAAAAGACGGGATCGTTTACCGTTCCGAAATCGGCCGACGGTTCGATCGCGTTGAAATTCACGGCGGTACGAAGAGAAAGCGTCGACGTCGATCAAATTTCTATATTCCCGCGATCTTGGAAAGAGAATACCGACGGTTTGCGCCCCGACCTTTTAGAGGCGATTGCCGCGTTAAAACCCGCAATGATTAGATGGCCCGGCGGCTGCTACGCGTCGGCGTACCGCTGGAAATCAGGAATCGGCCCCCAAGACGATCGCGTGGCCTACCCCATCGAGTTATGGAACGACGTTGACGTCAACTCTTTTGGAATAGACGAATTTCTTTCCCTTTGCCGTCGAACCGGCGCCGAACCGATTATGGTCGTTAACGTCGGCACGGAACAGTGGATTAATGCGGTCGGTGATCCCAGCCTTCGTTCGAACGATTGGCTACAAGAGGTTTGCGACTGGCTGGAGTACTGTAATGGCGACGCGTCTACAAAATGGGGCGCCGTTAGAGCGAAAAACGGTCATGCAGAGCCATACGGAGTCAAATATTGGGAAATCGACAACGAAGTTATGCCTTCGAGCACTCCGTCCGAAAAATACGTCAAAATTGTTAATGATCTCGTTCCGCGTATGAAGGCGATTGATCCGTCTATTAAGATCATTGCCTGCGGCTCTTTTATGGGCGACAGAGCGAAATGGGACGGCGACGTCATTAAGGGTACGGCTAAAAATATCGATTTTCTTTCGACGCACCGTTATGACGATCCGAACGGATTTGCTGTTAATCCTTGGGATAACAAGCGTTTCTTTGACTCGCGTCGCGAAATGATCGCCAATTCCGATAATCCTAACATTAAGATTTTCAATTCCGAATGGAACGCTCAATCTACCGACTGGCGTACCGGCCTCCATGCGGGCGGTTATCTCAATTGCAACGAAATGGCGTCCGACGTTACGGCGATCGCTTCGCCGGCGCTCTTCCTGCGTCACAAGTCTGCGAACGCTTGGGATAACGCCTTCGTCAATTTTGACAGTAAAGGCTGGTATCCGGCTCCAAACTACGTGGTCATGAAGTTATGGAGCGATTCGTTTGCGCCCAATCTGATCGAACTGACGTCGAGCGCTCCGGAGCTTAACGGCGATAATCCTATTGTTAACGCTGTCGCTACGAAATCAGAAGACGGCAAGACTGTCTATGTTAAGATCGTGAACAACAGTGAAAAAGACGTTGAGTTTAATCTCAGTTTTGACGCGTCGGTCAATCTTGCAGACGCCGCTGTCAGCGCTTCGATCGTGACTCCAACTTTGAACGGTTCGGAAAAAGCGAGCGATAAATTGAGAAAACGCAATACGTTTGAGAATCCAAACGCAATTGCTCCGCGCGATTTAGCGATTTCTGTTGTCGACGGTAAAGCCGTATTTAAGGCGGAATCCTACTCGGCACTCGTCGTTAAAATCGAATCGAAATAACGATTGTAAATAGCTAAATAAAGGCGTTTACAGGAATCGTCAAGAACCCTGTAAACGCCGGTTTGCTATTTTGGTAAGTTCATGTGTTTAGTCCAAGCGAGGTGTTCAAATGTCTAAGCAAAAAATATTCCGACGGAGCCTCTTGCCAGTGGGCATAGCGGCGATTGTCTTTTCAGTTGTTTTCTCTTCCATTTGCGTTCGCGCGCAAGAGAATCTTTCGTCTGGTTATTTGCCGACTCAGTCGAAACTGAACGGGATTGAATGCACCCCAGTAGACGAAATACGCGCGCATTTTGCGCAGCCAGGCGTTGACTATGCGACCGCGCCATTGTGGGTTTGGAACGATCTTTTAACGGAGGAACAAGTTCGCTCTACGCTTAAAGATCTGAATGAACAGCGCGTCAATATGGCCTTCGTTCACCCCAGACCGGGTTTAGCCACGCCGTATCTTACTGACGAATGGTTCCGCTTGTGGAGCGCCGCGTTGGACGAAGCAAAATCTCGCGGAATGAAGGTTTGGATATACGATGAAAACTCATATCCGTCCGGATTTGCCGGCGGATATGTTCCCGACGCCATGCCGGAATCAAGAGGTTCCGGATTAAACGTTGTCTTCTACGATTCCTTAGTCGATCAGAAAGGCGCATGGCAAGCGGGCGAAGCCCCCGCATATGTCGTTGAAGCATTGAAGGACGGGTCCACGAAAGACAGAACTGCCGAAATCCTTGCGGCGCTGCAAAACAAAACCGCCATTCCAGCCAAGACAGAGGACGGTTCGCGCTGGATTGTTGGCCGCGTTCAACTTGCGGGTTCTTCTCAGTGGTTCGGAGGCAAGACGTATGTCAATCTTATGACCAAGGGCGTACTTGATAAGTTTATCGAGTTTACTCACGAGGCATACCGTAAAAATTTAGGCGACCAGTTCGGTAAATTGATCCCGGGCGCGTTCACAGACGAACCGCAGGTCGCCTCTGCCGGAATGTTTTCTTGGACTGCTGATTTCCCAGAAGAATTTCAAAAGCGGCGCGGATACGATATCGTTCCCTGCATCGGATCGCTCGTTGAACCGATTGGGGACTGGAAACACGTCCGTTATGATTATTTCAAAACTGTTCTTGAAGTGTTCATTGATCGTTGGCATAAACCGCTCGCCGAGTATTGTGAAAATGTCGGCTTGGAATATACCGGACACGATTGGGAACACGATTGGCCTAATGCGCATATGTGCCCCGATAACATGGCGACGGCGTTCTGGCGGCAGCGTCCCGCGATCGATTTGCTTATGAACAATTTTTCTCGCGGAACTCATGCTCAGTTTGGAAACGTACGTTCTGTTCGAGAACTCAATTCTATTACCCGTCAGGCAGGGCGAGCTCGATCTATTTCGGAAAATTACGGCGCTGGCGGATACGATATCAAATTTGAGGATCTCAAGCGACTGGGCGATTGGTCCTACGCTTTAGGCGTTAATACAACCTGCGAACATTTGTCCTATATTTCGATTCGCGGCGCCCGTAAACATGATCACCCGCAAACATTCTCATACCATTCTCCGTGGTTCGAACAATACTCCAAATTGGAAGACTACTGGACACGTTTATCTTACCTTCTATCCAGAGGAGAATTGTCTCAGGATCGTTTCCTTCTCATTGAACCAACCTCGACAGCTTGGATGTATCAGCAGAATTCCGGACCTGAAAACAACGGAAAAAAGGATCGGCTCGGAAATACTTTTGCGAACTTACTAGATAGACTTGAAGCGGCGCAGGTTGACTATGATCTGGGTTCTGAAGACGTTATAAGACGAATTGGGAACGTTAAGGACGGT
>CAMNJU010000209.1 GCA_946541595.1 uncultured Planctomycetales bacterium | reverse complement strand
CTCCTGGCGCAGTTTCGGAACGTCGAGAGCGGGAGTCCGCATTCTTTCGCGGCGGCGGCTTCCGTTAGAAAACCGGCGCGGCGGAGGGCGACGATCTCTTTGAAATTATCGGGGAGCGCCCTTCTCGGCCGTCCGAACTTTACGCCGCGCGCTTTCGCCGCCTCGATTCCTTCCCGCTGCCGCTGGAGAATATTGGCGCGCTCGTTTTCGGCGACGAACGACAGGATCTGGAGAACGACGTCGCTGATAAAGGTTCCGAGCAGGTCTTTGCCGCGCCTTGTGTCGAGCAGCGGCATATCGAGCACGACGACGTCGACGCCGAGCTCTTTCGTTAGGGTTTGCCACTGTACGAGAATCTCGCGGTAGTTGCGTCCGAGCCGGTCGATGCTCTTGATATAGAGCGCGTCGTTCGGGCGCAGTCTTTCCAGAAGGGCCTTGTACTGCTCGCGCTCGAAATCTTTGCCCGACTGCTTGTCGACAAAGACGTTCTCCGAAGGGACGCCCGCCCCCTTGAGCGCCTGAAGCTGCCGATCCTCGTTTTGACGCGCCGTGCTCACGCGCGCGTAACCGTAAATTTTGCCGTTGTTCGCCATATGCCTGCGTCTCCTTGCATTAACGTCTGCCTGAATAAAAAAGACTTCTTCGTATTATTGCGCGCTCGAGGCGTATGACATGTAAAAAAACGGCGCGGGCAGATTCGGCGTTTACAGGCGCGTGCAAGACCGCCCCTTTAAGCAAACGCCTCCGACTGTACAATGAGGGCCGTATTGAATCGGAGCCGCGGCGTTCTCCTGCCGAACGTTCGGCGTCCCTTTGCGTCAACCGTACAGCCCGGTTTGGAGACGTTCCCGCGAAAGCCTCCGCTATTGTTATTACCGACGAGCGCCCGACAAAACTTCGGCGCACAGAATTAAGGATTTGCTCATGAAGAAGACGCTCCTTGTATTTTTAGGGTTTGCTCTTGCGGCATGCGGCGCGAACGCGATCCTCGCGGACGACGACGCGTTTGAAAACGAAATGAAAGCGGCGATCGCTCAGGCGCTGACCGACTCCGACGACGAAGCGCTCGAAGCGGCGATTGTCAAAGCGATCGAACACGACCTTGCGCGCGGCGACGACGACGCGGAAGACGAAATTGAAGACGGAATCGAACAGGCGCTGCGCGCGGCCGGCAAGACGGTCGACGACGCGGCCGAAGACGCGATTGAAGCGGCGGTCGAGCGCGCGTACTACAAAGCGCTCCGCAGCGCCGCGCAGGACGGCGGCGACGCCAAAGGGGCCGCGAAAGCGGTCAAAGGGGCTGTTCGGGAAACGTTCATGAAGTACGGCGGAGCGGCGGAAACGGCGGCGGAAGAGACGCAGCCGGCCGACGCGCTCGGAGCGGCCGCGCCCGCAAACGACAAGCTCAACGCGAGTCTTAAGGCGGCGCTCGACCAGTCGTTCAAACTGGGCTCGGAGGACGCGTTTGAAAACGCGGTCAAGGCGGCGGTCGCCTACGCGCTCGACAAAGGTAACGACGCCACGCTGAAATACGCGGTTCGCAAAGCGCTCGAATACGACGCTCCGACCGGGGACGACGAGGCGGGCGGCGCGATCGAAGACGGCGTCGAACAGGCGCTCCGCCTTTCGGGCAAACGCGTAACCGACCGCGTCGAAGATATAATCGAGCGCGCGATCGAACGGCCGTACTTCCGCGCGATGCGCGACGTCGAACGCGACGCGAATAAACTGGACGCCGCGACCGACGCGATCTTCGCCATTGTGAAGTCGACCTTTGAAAAGCAAGGGGGTCGGTCGACCGGGAAAAGCGCGCCCGACGGAAAAGCGCCGGCGGAGCCCGCAGACGCCGAGCCGATGAACGAAGCGAAAGAGGCGATCGATCTGGCGATGAAGAGCGGAAACGACGACGCGATTGAGAACGCGATCGAAGCCGCGGTCGCCGACTCGCTCCAGAACGGCGACGACGACACGCTCGCCTACGCGCTCGCCAAAGCGATTCAGTTCGATAAAAAGACGCGCGACGACGACGGAAAAGGCGCGGTCGAAGACGGCGTCGAGACGGCGCTCCGCGCGCTCGGCAAACGCGTAACCGACCGTCAGGAAGACGAAATCGAAAGCGTCGTCGAAAAGGCGCTCCACCGCCGCGCGAACGCCGACTTCGCCGCGAAAACGGTTAAGGGCGTCTTTGAGAAACTCAACGGCGGCTCGGCCGCAGCGCCGAAGAAGACCGACGCGCTCGACGCGGCGCTTGAAAGCGGAAATGAAGACGCGATTGAAGACGCCATTAAGAGCGCGGTCGCGCAGGCGCTGAAGACGAACGACGGGGACGCGCTCGAAGCCGTAATCGCGAAAACGTTTGACTACGATCTCGCGCGCGACGGCGACGACGCGGAAGACGAGCTCGAAGACGGGGTCGCACGCGCGCTGCGCGCCGCCGGCAAGACGGTAACCGACAGCGACGAAGACGCGATCGAAGCGGCGATCGAACGCGCGTATTACAAGGCGCTGCGCAAGGCGCGCAAGAATCCCGACGCGGTCAAAGAGCAGGTCAAAGCGATTAAAGAGGCCGTGAAAGCCGCGTACGATAAGTTCGCCGCGTGAGCTTCTAACGCGCGCTGAAAGCGAACGTTAAGCTCCGCAAATAAAAAAAGCCGGGAACTCGAAAGAGCGCCCGGTTTTTTTATTGTCCGAACAGAGGGGAATCCGGCGGCGCGCCGGAAAGGATTATTTAATCTTCTCGCGGTCGAGATCGGAGAACGGCCAGAAGCCCTTCTCTTTGAACTTCTCAATGAAGTTCCGGCCGCCGATCTTGCGCGCAAGATTCATCTCGCTTCTATTGACTTCAATGACGAGGAGCAGCCCGAACGTTCCCGGCTTATTCGGATCTCTCATGACGCGGTCTTCATTCGGAACGGCGTAAATATCGCGGTCGAAGGACTCGAGCAGTTCCTTGAACGAAACCTGTTCGGCGGGGAACGGCGTTCCGATGGCGTCGAAGACGAAACACCGCCCTGCGCAGTCCTCGACGTCGAAATCGCTTGGAAATTCGAGCGTTTCATACCGGTTGACGGTCACTCCGCTTTCGACGTAACGCCCAATTTGCGTCATGATATTAATGCAGCGTCTGAACGTCTTATCGAAATCGTCTTTCGTCTCTTTGGGCTTGAAGAGATTCATAAAGAACGGTCTCTTTTTGACCTGCTCTTCCGCCTGGCCGTCGTCTTCCTCGGCGCCGTCCTCAAGGAATTTGGCCGGACACTTCTGACGTGTCGCCATCGCGAGTTCGTACGAATGGAACATTGCGTTGCTTGGACCGCTAAAGCTCGGATCGACGAGCTCTTCGGAAACGAAGAACGTTCCGCCGTACTTGGAGCGCGGGTGAATATATCCGTCTAAGGGCCCGCCGACGGCGTAGGGAACGATCGCGTGCATAACCATATCAGCCTGCGGGCCGACGAACTCTTCGATCTTCTTTTCTTTGATCTCCATCGACTTCTGATATTCTTCGTCGGTGAAATCGTCTTCCTCGTCTTCGTCCTCTTCTTCGTCGTCCTCTTCTTCCTCGTCGCCCTCGTCATCGTCGTCGTCGAACCCCTCGTCGAAATCGTCGTCGAAATCGTCGTCTTCGTCGTCGTCCGCGCCGACGTCTTCGGAGTCATAGACCGGATCCGCGCACAGCCGGCAGTCGGTCAATTTGCAGTTTTCAGCGGAATCCCCCGAAAGGATCGACTTAGCGCAGTCGGTTATCGAGCAGCGTTCGAGCGTTATGGACGCTCGGGAGAGAGAGACGGCGATCGTGAAATTCTTAAACGTAGAATCGAAAACCCGAACCGTCGATTCGAACGCGGAAATCCCCATCGGCGCGAAATTGGCTTCTTGGACCGGATCGGGCGGGAGCAGACCCCGGAACTGAACCGAACGCGCTTCGAGCGCCGATCCGGCGTCAAAGACATTAACGCAGGGGGTATTGTACGCGACGAGCTCGCTGTCGGCGATCCGCACGCGGCCGCCTTCGTGGATCGAAAGGGACGAATAGCCGCTCTTAACGAGTTTGCAGCTACGGATTTCCACCCACTTGCCGTCGGGCGTCTCTTCGACGTCGACGCACCCGAGCCCATTGTCGGCGAAAAGACACTCTTCGAGCAGACCTGTCGCGCCCCCGTCGAAGAAGATTCCGCCGTGCGCCGTGCCGCGCGCCTCGCAGCGAACCAGCTTCGCCGCAACCCCTTCTCCGCGCACGGAATAGCCGCTCTGTTCGGCGGACGTCGCGCGGCATCCGATAAAGGTCGGCGAGCCGCCGCGAACCGCGACGCAGCTCTCGTAAGATATGGAGTCCTGCCCGGCGTCGGCGTTTCCGCTCGGCGAAACGAACGTCAGGTTCTCAAACGTGGGCGAGCCGCCCGCAATTACCGCCGCCGTCGAGCCCTCGCGAACAATGACGGCGTCTTTCGCGGCCCCGGTCGAGCCCTTAATGACGACGTCTTTATCGACGACGATATGCCGGGCGATTTTGTAGACGCCCGGTTTAAGTATCAGCGTGTCGCCGCTCGAAAGGGACGCGACCGCGCCGCAAAGATCAGAAGAAGGATCGATTGTTTTCGTATTGCCCTGCATAGCGTTCTCCTCCGGACGCGCCGGTTCTGAATGTGGGGAAAGCGCCGACTTATATTTAAGCCGGCCTTGCCCCGATTATACTCTGCGCCCATACGCGCTTCAAGCGAATTGCGGTCTTTCCCAATAAATTTGACTTGCCGGGATAAAAATCTAACCGATCGGCGTCGAACTTAATAGCAAAGAGCCGCCCCTCTGCCGGACGGCAAAAGGACGGCTCGCGTTATGCGGCACGCAAATCGGGGGAGAAAACCTCGCGTTCAGGTCCGCTGTGGAAACGGGCCGAACGCTTGGCGTCGATCGCGCGCCGGAAAAGAACGGATCAGAATGCATACCGGTTGAAGCCGGGCAGCGAACCGCCGCGCTTAATCGCCGAAACGACGCGCTTTACATCGGACGGGTCGAGCCGGAGTCCGATACCGCAAGAGGGATCGTCGTTCATAAAGCCGGTCAGAAGACCGATCGTCAGACCGTTCGGATCAATGACGCCAGATCCGCTTTCGCCGTAAACCACTTCCTTGGAGAAGTCGAACGTGAGCGTGTTTTTATCGACTGCGCGAATATGACCGGGATTGCGCGAGCCTGTCGTGCAGGAGATCGCCTTGCTTGGAGCGTTCTCAACGACGCTGTCCTCCGGAGCGAGAACAACCGCCGTTACGCCGTCAAGCTCAGGGGTTTTTGCGAACACAATGAAGGTAAGGTCGAGCATCTCGTGAATATAAGCGGCGATCGGCCGCGCTTCGACGAACCGCTTGTCCACGACGAGATAGTATCTGACGAACTCGTAAAGAGAGCCGTCGTCGTCATGAACGATCGCATGCGTCGGGATCGTGGCGACGACGGCGTCGGCGTCGTGGTGGACCACGAGGATGTTCGCGCGCGACGCGACGGCGTCGCAGCGGTAGTTGGCGTAAGCTTCCAAGAAACCGTTAGCCGCCTGAGAGACGGAACCCATCAGGACGAGGAAAAGGAATGCCATAAAGGCGAACAACTTTTTCATAGTGGAGTCTCCAATGAAGTTGTTGCTATTTTGGGTGTTAGAATTGTTGAAGCAGAAAGCGTTCTTGGAGTCAAGAGCGCGACGATGGGAACAGGTTGATTCCATTACAGAAATCCTTTCAATAAGGTTAAATATAAGCGGAATCTTTTCTTAATCAGACGACGGTATTAACTTTCTAGCGTCTTGTAAAAAGAATTCCAAATGTAAATGTTTTGAAAATCGCTCAGCACGAATACCGCGCAGACCGATCGTTAACGGACTGACGGCTGTAAAGTCATACCGGTCACGGTACAAGCACAAGCCGTCGAAACAACGACAAAAAACTTTGAGAGCTACTCTAAGCGCGAAGAGCGCGCCTGCCATAACTTCTCGAACGATACCAACGAAAACCAAAGAGCGTTGGCGCTCAACGAAATCAGCTGTGCTGAACACAGCGATAAAAGATGACTTCTATGCCAAAAGCCGCTTCGAACCCGCTGTCAACCTTGCAGGGGCGCGAATAAAATTCGCTTCTCAAAGCAACTGGACGTAATTCTACATCGCTCTTTTTCAGATTGCAAGCAGAATACGATTTTTTTTAAAAATTTTTCCCCTCTCGTTCCAAACAAAGGAGAAAAGGATTCGTTCGTTTTGATGAAAAGAATTTCAGACAGTTTCAAAAAAATTTTCGCTGTGATAAAATTTCTTGCTGTTCTTGAAAATTTTCATTTCCCCGGAGGATTTTTATGAGACGTCTAAAACTCGCCGCCGCCGTTCTGCTTCTC
>CAMNJU010000208.1 GCA_946541595.1 uncultured Planctomycetales bacterium | reverse complement strand
GACCTAATAAAAAAGCCGCGCAAATTGAAGGCAGTAAAGTATTTTGCAAAGAAGTCCTGAATAAGGCTCTCGTTCCGACGGCGCGCGCGCAGGTGTTCGATTCCGCCGCGGACGCTTATGAATTTATCGACGAAGGGCGCGAGACCGGATACGTCATTAAGGCGGACGGTTTGGCCGCCGGAAAGGGCGTCGTGGTCGCGAGTACGAAAGAGGAAGCGAAGGCCGGTATTAAGACGATCGCGGAGGACCGAGCGTTTGGCGACGCCGGCGCGCGGTTCCTTATCGAAGAGCGTCTCGTGGGGCAGGAAGCTTCAGTTCTTGCGATTACCGACGGGCAAACGATTATGACGCTGCAGCCCGCCCAGGACCATAAGGCCGCCTACGACGGCGATAAAGGGCCGAATACCGGCGGTATGGGAGCCTATTGTCCCGCGTCTCTTGTCGACGATCAGAAATTGGCTTGGATTGAGGAGAAAGTCTTGCTCCCGACGGTTGTAACGCTCAACCGCCTCGACACGCCGTTCAAGGGCGTTCTTTACGCTGGGTTGATGATGACTCCGCAAGGGCCGAAAGTCTTGGAGTATAACGCGCGCTTTGGCGATCCGGAATGCCAGCCGCTCCTTTTCCGTTTGAAGACGGATCTTCTCGAAGTTATGGAAGCGACGGTCGACGAAAAACTCGTGCACATGAGTCCGCTCGAATGGGACGAACGTCCGGCCGTTTGCGTCGTTATGGCGAGTAAAGGATATCCCGGCTCCTATGAGAAAGGGAAGGTAATCTCCGGCCTTGACGAGGCGGCGCAGCTGCCCGACGTTAAAGTATTTCATGCGGGGACCAAACTCAACGACGCCGGGCAGGTCGTTACGAACGGCGGCCGCGTGTTAGACGTCGTCGCGCTTGGCGAAACGGTCGCCGACGCAAAGCGCAAAGCGTATGAAGCCGTTGCGAAGATTAGTTGGGACGGGGCTTGGAGCCGCAGCGACGTTGCCGATAAAGAGATTAAAGCCTCTCAAAATAAATGATCTGAGCAAGTGTTCGCGCCGCGTGCAGGAGACGCGCGCGGCGCGTTTTGGAGTAGAGACAAAATGATCGAAGCGCTTGAAAAAAACGTTCCTCATTGGGATTATCCTGAATACAAAGGCGAAGAAGTCGCCCTGTTCATTCCGTGTTTTATCGACCAGTTCTTCCCGGAAGCAGGCGTTTCCGTCGTTAAAGTTCTGGAAAAACTCAATATCCCGATCGTCTATCCTGACGAGCAAACTTGCTGCGGTCAGCCCGCCTTCAATTCCGGATATTGGGACGACGCGCGCAAAGTTATGGAGCGGTTTGGCCGCGTCTTTGAAAAGTATAAGTGGATCGTTACTCCGTCGGGCGCTTGCGCGGCGATGTGCCGCGTCTTCTTTGAAGAGGCGGATAAGAATTCTCCTGCAGTCGCCGTTGGCAAACGCGTCTATGAGTTCGCGGAATTTCTCGTGAACGTTCTTCATAAGACCGACTTTGGCGCTTCGTTCCCGCATAAAGTTTCCCTGCATATAGGCTGTCACAGCCGCCGTGAAGTCGGAATCGCCGAGGCGACTCAGACGCTTTTAAATTCCGTGAAGGATTTGGAATACATTCCGATTCCGAACGTTGAGGAATGCTGCGGATTTGGCGGCACGTTCAGCGTTAAGATGCCCGGTACGTCGATTAATATGGGGCAGAAAAAAATTGAGAATATTCGCAAAGTCTATAAGCAGGGCGTGGAGCATATTGTAACGACGGATATGTCCTGCGCAATGCACTTTGGCGGCATGATGAGGCGCGATCCGGAACTCAAAAAGATCCAGATTCATTATATTGGCGAACTGCTCGCCTGACCGCGGCGAGTCGCGCGCCGACTTACCGCGCGCAATTTGCAAGCCGGCAAAAGGAAAACAAATGGCGTGGGTCGATTTATCGCGAGCGATCGTCGAGGGGATTTCGGTCTATCCCGGCGATCCTCTATTTCAGACGCGTCCTTTTGCCGATCACGGAACCGATGGGTTTCGCGGTACGGAACTTACGCTTGGCTCTCATCTGGGAACGCATATTGACGCCCCTTTTCATTATTTTATCGACGGCGAAACGCTTGATTCGTTTCCCGTCGATTTCTTTTTGGCCGACGCGGCGATTATTGATCTAACGTCCCTTGTCGGCGTGGATTCCGCCCGGTTCGCCGCGCGGCAGACCGGACGGCCCGCCACGGTAACGGCCGACGATCTCGCGCCGTTCGAGAGAATCTTTGAGACGGTTCCCTTTATCTTTCTTCGAACGGGCTGGTCTTCCCGTTTTGGCGGTTCAGATTTCTATACAGATTTTCCGTCTCTTTCCCCAGAAACCTGCGACTGGCTGGACGATTTCCCAAAATTGCGTATTATTGGCTTGGAAACGCCGTCTCTTGTTTCGTTTCCGCATATCGGAGCGGACGACGAGCCCGCCGAAAAACGCCCGAATCCGTTTAATAAAGAGTTTTCTGATCTTTTACCGAAAAAGGATCCGGAATGTAAGCGCGCGCTCCGTCTGGCCGATATGACGGCGCCTTATGAGCCGCTCGACGAGTTAGAAATCAACGCGGACGCCGAATGTCACCGTCTTCTTTTGGGAAGAAGACCTCCAATTCTTATTTTGGAAGGACTTACGAATCTGGAACTTCTTCCGGCGTATTCGCCAGACGACGCGGTATCGGGCTCCGTGGCGTTTGATCCCGCAAAGACGCTTGACGCGGCGTGTCTGCCCCTGCCGATCGCCGGCGTTGACGGCAGTCCCGCGCGCGTCGTCGCGCGTACGAAGCCGCCCGTTCTGAAAGTCGTGGGCTAGGCGCGGCGGTAAAAGGACGCGTTTCGCGTCTTGTATTTCTAAACGCGGGCGGAATAATATGTCATAGTTGCCGGGGAGTTTTGCGCGC
The DNA here is from genome assembly GCA_946541595.1 of uncultured Planctomycetales bacterium. Lineage (GTDB taxonomy): Bacteria > Planctomycetota > Planctomycetia > Pirellulales > Thermoguttaceae > RUG369. Next base: position 3,481 of record CAMNJU010000208.1, on the reverse strand, counting down.
TCTTGTAATGAGCCATTTCGTTGCGCGTCTGTTAACGCCGCGCAGAAACTGGCGTGTGCCCGGCATCGTTTGCGAACCGCTTTTTTCTCCGTTTGTTTGCGCATACGGGAGAACGCGACAAAAGGAAACGGCTGTTTTATGAAGACTCGTTCAATCAAAAGTGTTTTTTCTCTACTGTCTTATGGACTGTTAATTATTGTCCTTCTATCTGCGGCGATTTCCGCAAGCGCGCAAGAGTCTGCCAAGCGCGCGCGGCTGGAGCGTTCCGATTGGGCGCCCGACGTCAAGCGAGCGCTCAATGAATTCCTCGACCGATACGGATCTGATTCCGTTTCTTACGACGGCGATTCCTATGTCGTTTTCGATTTCGACAATACGAGCGCGATCTTCGACGTAGAAGAACAACTGATTGTCTATCAGCTTGAAACGATGGCGTTTGCAATTCAGCCGGGCGTCCTTGAGGAGATTCTCTTGACAGACCTGTCTGATCCAGAGGCGGATTTGTCGAGTTACGGATATATAAAAGGTTCGTATAAAGATCTTATGGCCGATATTTCCAGGGCTTATGAACAGCTGTGGACGAAATATGGGCCCTTTACTCCGGCAGGGCTTCCCGAAGAACGGCTTGCGGAACTGCACGCCGAGCCCGACTGGAAAGAGTTTGCCGCGAAGATGAGATTGTCCTATGATTTGGTTTGCGACGTCGAACCGCTTGAAGTCGCGTGGCCGTGGATTATCTATTGGTTCAGCGGAATGACGGAGAGCGAGGTCTATGAATTGTCGCGGCGTTCGTGCGAGAAGTACGGACAGGTCGAGTCGAGCTTGCAAGTTTGGGAGAGTCCTAAGGATATGCCTTCTAACGTAGGTCCTGTCTCGATCGAGTGGACTTCTGGCGTTAGCGTTACGGAGAATATTAAGGAACTTTGGAAAGCGTTAACCGATAACGGAATCGACGTTTGGGTCTGTTCCGCGTCCGCAATTGATCCGATTCGCGCGGCGATCGACGTCTGGGGGCTCCACGACTATTGTAAAGGCGCCGTTGCAATGACAGTCGAGCTTGATTCCGACGGAAGATACAAGAGCGCCTACGATTACGAAACGGGAGTTGGGTATTACTGCCAGCCGGACGGGACATGGAAGAAGACGTCGCTTCCGACTAAGACTCAGACGTCTCGCGCCGGTAAAAGTATTGCGATTATTAACGCGATCGCTCCCGATTACTCCGGAAAAGGCCCGCTTGCCGGGTTTATGGATTCCACCGGCGATTTTAACTTCTGCACCGAGTTTAAATCGCTCAAGCTTGTCGTCTGCTTCAATCGCGCGAACCGCAAACCGACAGACGGCGGCGGCCTGATTGCCGAAATCGCGCTTTATGAAAGAGATACGCTCGGTTACGATTTAACGAAGGCGAACGCCGCCGGCGACGTTCTGTACTTATTGCAAGGCCGCGACGAGAACGGCGCTCGAACGTTGCGCGCCAGTTCCGCGACGCTGCGCCTCGACGAACAAGAAGAGCAAACGCTTGCCGGACCGGAGAATTACGCTCAGCTTGACTGGATAATGCGGCAGAAAATGACGGTAAAAGAGGCCTTGGACTTTTTTGCGATCAAACGGGACGCTGAAGAAAACGAATTCGGCGCAAGTTCTGGCTTCCTGGACGAGTATAAGGGATATAGATCCCGGTAGGCGGCGGGCAAACGCGTGCAAATCCGGATCGCCGCGAACTTAATATTTGTTACGGAGAGGTTTGCGCCTCTCCGTATTTCACTTCTTGTCGACGTTTGTTTAAAAAAAGAAGCCGCCGAAAAATCTTTCGACGGCTTTGAGGTTATTGTCCTGCGTTTATTAAACGCGGGGCGCGTCAGCGGATATTGCTCTTATAGCCGGCGGCGCGGTCTTTCTGACCCTGATTGCCTTTTTCCAGAACGACGTCGAGCGCTTTGATAAAGAGGTCTTTATTTTCTTTGCGCAGATAGTCGTGGTGGGCGAGGTCGAGAACCGCGTTAATCGCTTTATCAGAAAGAGATTTCGTATCGACGTACTGGAGCGCGAATTCAACGGATTCGGGTTCGCGTACGGCGCCGACGCGTTCGAGAACCAAATTGCGTTCGTCGTCGCGAGTCGCAAGTTCAAACGCTTTTTTCAGGTTGGCGAGTTTGTCTTTGCCGGACATGTCGATTCCGTCTTGTTCGTCGGGAAGGGATACGACGCGAATGAACGCGCGGAGCGCTTGAACGCGAAGCTGTTCCGGATACGTTTTATCCTGAGCGGCGGCAAGGAGTTTTTCCCAAACGACGGCGTTAGGCCAATTGCACATAGCGCGCACGGCGAGCGCTTTTGCGGCCGCGTCGTTCGAGCTCAGCGCGCGATCCATTTGTTCGAGCGCGGCGTCGCCGCCGATGCGGCCAAGGAGCATAAAGATCTGAACGCCGTTCTGATTGTTCATCTTAGCGACGACCTGAGTCGCGTCGCCGTCGCAAAGGCGGGAGAGGATCTGCTCGGCGCGGTCGCGGTCTCCGCGGTCGGAAATAGCGAGTGAAGCGTCGACGAAATCGCCAATATTATCTTTGGTCGCAAGGCGTTCGGCGGCGGAGATAAGAGCCAGCCGCGCAGGGCAGTCGTCTTTTTTCGCGAGCGCAAGGAGCGTTCCGACTTCCGATTTGATATAGCGTCCTCCGACGACGTCGGCTAACGCGGCCATCAGGTCGCCGTCGGTTTCCTTTTTAAGCGCGTTAACGACGGCGGCGTCGAAATCGTGGCCAACGACGTTCTTCATAATACGAACGACGAATCCGCGATCAAAGGTTTTAAGCTGTTGATAGAGGACGTCGAATTCCTTAGCGGAACCGATTCGTTCGATCGCCAGCAAAGCGGCGCGTTTGACTTGATCGTTATCTGAGTCGACGCATGCGACAGCCGTAGCAAGGGATTCCTTCGCTTTGCGAACGCGAACGGCGCCGAGCGCGCGTGCTTTATCGTCGTCGGAAAGCTTGTCAAATCCCTTCATGTATTCGGCGAAATCGGCGTCGGAAAGATTCGGAAGCGCGAGCGGCAGTTCCGTTTCAACGCCGACTTCAATATCGACGTTTCGCGCTTTGATGTAAGACGCGAATTTGTTTTCGTCGACCTTAAGCGCGTTAAGAGCGGCTTCCGTCGGGATTTGCGCGAGGACGCGCGCGGCGCCGTCGACGAGTCGGGGATCGTCGCTCTTGAGGAGCGGGGCGACTGCGCCGATGCAGGAATCGTCGCCGACCCATTGCATGACGTGCAGTAGCCACTGTTTCGTTACGACGGGCGCGTCCGATTCAAGCGCGTCGCACATCGCCTTAATCGATTCGGCGCGCAGCTCTTTCGATTTCGCCGCGTCTTGCAGGCAGTAGTTCATCCAGCCTTGCTGAGCTGCTTCCATTTCACGAACTTGTCCTTCGTCCGCCATATTTTGCGGCGCCATCTTGGGAAGGAATTCCGACAGTTTATTGGC
>CAMNJU010000207.1 GCA_946541595.1 uncultured Planctomycetales bacterium | reverse complement strand
CCAGATTAAGAATTCCAGCGTTCGTCAGGCGGCGCTCTGCGTCTCCCCGGAACGCCGTCCGACGGCCTGGAATTTGATTGAAAACGCGTAGATCATAGGACGTTTGCGTTTGCGTTATAACGCCCGCCTCACCTTGGGCGCGGCGTTTTTTCTTTGTGTGAAAATGCGCTCTCCGCCTTGCCGCTGCGGACGGCCGTATTATAATATTGGCGTTTTTAAAGACATGGCGCGTCGACTGCGCCGTAACTCGCAATAGGAGGGTTGAAATGGACATTGAAGTATCGAAGATCGTTCAGGGCGTGGAGCCGTCCGCGACGCTGGCGATGTCCGCGAAGGCGAAAGAGCTCAAGGCGCAGGGCGAGACGGTCTATAATTTGAGCGTGGGCGAGCCTGACTTCGACACTCCGAAGCACATTTGCGACGCGGCGATTGACGCGATGCGCGCGGGCCACACGCGGTATACGGCCGCGAGCGGCCTTCCGGAGCTCAAGGCGGCGGTTGTGGCCGACTATAAAGCGCGGTTTGGGCTCGACTACGCCCCCAGCCAGTGCGTAATCTCCAACGGCGCGAAGCATTCGATCCACAACGCGCTCTTCGCGACGCTCAATCCGGGCGACGAAGCGATTCTGCCCGCCCCCTGCTGGGTCAGCTATACCGAGCTCATTAAGCTGTGCGGCGCCGTTCCGAAGATTGTCGCGACGCAAGAGCAGGATTCGTTCAAACTGACCCCGGAGGCGTTCCGCGCCGCGATTACGCCCAAGACGCGTATGCTCCTGCTGTGCAATCCTTCGAATCCGACCGGATCGTGCTATACGAAATCGGAACTGGTCGAGCTCGCGAAGATCGCCGTCGAGAACGGTCTGTTTGTCGTCGCCGACGAAATTTACGAGCGCTTGGTCTACGACGCGGTTCCGTTCACAAGTTTCCCGACCCTTTTCGACGGTCTTCAGGACCGCACGATCGTCATTAACGGGGTGAGCAAGACGTACGCGATGACTGGCTGGCGTATCGGGTGGCTGCTTGCGCCAGAGAACGTCGCGAAGAAGATCGCGAGTCTTCAGAGTCAGGAGACGTCGAATCCCTGCTCGATCAGCCAGTACGCGGCGCTCGCCGCGCTCAAAGGGGATCAGGAATGCGTGGCGGCCATGCGCGCGGAATTCGAGAAGCGCCGCGATTACGTCGCCGAACGCATCGCCGCGATTCCCGGCATGACCGCGCCCAAGACGGGCGGCGCGTTCTACGTCTTCTTTAATATCAAGAATTTCCTCGGCCGGAAATATAACGGCGTTCAGGTCGATACCGATAAAGACTGGTGTCTTGAACTGCTGCAGCAGAAGAAGGTCGCGACCGTTATGGGGTCCGCGTTCTCCGCGCCCGGATACGCGCGCGCGTCCTTTGCCGCGAGTATGGACACGCTCAAGACGGCGTTCGACCGCATCGAGGAATTCGTCAAAGAGTAAAGCGCGTCGGGCTTAGAGCGGCCCGAAGTTTCCCTCACGCGCGCGGCGCCGTCCCTGTTCGCGACGGTTCGCCGCGCGCTTTTTTTATTGCCGCGTCCGCGCTGTTTCCGGCGGCCGCGAGCGAATTTCTGCACGAGCACGAAATTTTTTCTGTAAAATTTCAAATTTTTTCCCCGGGGGGCCGATCTGGCGCCGTCTTTCTTTATAGCGGGCGGAAAGAAGCCCGATCGGAAAAGACTAACGCAACGAAATGGAGCGAATCATGACCGACGAACGAACAGAAGCGCGCGAGACGCCCGAGGAGGCGTTTCTGCGGGAGCATTGGCCGGCGATTGCGCGCAGGGGCGCGGCGATTGCGGCCGAACGCGCGTTTGCGGCGCGGCGCTGGGAGGCGCGGCTCGCGCTCGCGAATCGGATCGCGATTGCGGTCGGCGTCTTTTTAATCGCGCAGTTCCCGCTCGCGTGCGCCGCCTTTGCGGCGATCGAACGGTCCGCGCTGGAATACTGCGCGGCGCTCTAATCGGTAGGTTGCGGATTGAATTTAGCATAATAGAATTTTAGAGGAACGGATATCATGGTTAAGAATATTTTGGCTACCGTCGGTATCGTCGCGATCGTCGCCGGAATCGCCGTTTGGCAGTTCGGGTTCTTCTCCGATAAGGCGCGCGACGTAGCGCAGCGGGTCGACCGCGCGGCGGCGTCCGCGCGCGTGGACAAGGCGATCGAGGCGTACCGCAATAAGATCGCGACGTTCGACGAACAGGCGCGCGAATACAACGTTAAGGCTCGGAAGTTGGAGTACGCGTGGAATCGCGACGTCGAGGAGGCGGCGCGGCTCAAAGAGGCGGTCTCGCGCCTGTCCGCGGCCGCGAAAGAGGCCGGGCTCCCGAAGCCGAGCGAACGCGCGAGCCTGACCGAGGAGCAGCGCGCGATCGAGCTCCCGTTCGGCGCCAAGCGGATCGCCGCGGAAGAGGTCTACGGAACGCTTGACCGCTGGAACGACGAATATAAGACGCTCGAGACGGTCGCGAATCAGAAGAAGGAGTCGATCGACCGCATGCGCGCCGTTTCCGAGCAGATCCGCGCCAAAAAGAGCGAAATGACCGCCGAACTGGCCAAGATGGAGAACCGCGTTCGCGAGCTCTCCGCGGCGCGCGACGTCTCGAAGCTCAACGCGGAACTCGCCGAGATGGAGGCGAGCGTAAACGGAGTCGCGGCGGGCGATTCCGGCAAGGCGATGCAGACGATTCAGGACGAAATCGACGAACTCAACGCGCTCGCCGACACGTATCAGGACGAAGCGCAGACGAAAAAGACCGAGCTCAATCCGAGCGACGTTCTCGAGCCCGCCGACGCGGTCGACGAACTCGACGCCTACTGGAACTGACGCGAACTCACTTTCCGGCGCCGACTGCGCGTAAGGCTGGCGAATGACCGACGAACCGAAGCAGGAACTTTGCGAGTTAATTCACCGAATCGCGGCCGCCGTTCGCGACGGAGACGACGCGCTCCTCAACGCGAGTCTCTACGAGCTTGCGGCGCGCAACGAGGCGTATTTTCGCAAGCGGGTCGAACGCAGGCTCGAAACGTACCGGGAGGCGTCCGGAGGATATTCCGTTACGCTCGAAGACGCCGGCGACGTGCTCGCCGAGACCCTTACGGCGGTCTATCAGAAGGCGTCGACCTTTCGCGGAACGACCGACGCGGAGGCGTACGCGTGGCTCCGCACGATTATCGACCGACGGACGTTCGACGCGCTGCGCGTCGCCGTGCGGCGCGTTAAGAAACTGCGCGGCGTCTTCGACATGGCGTCGAAAAAGCTGAAGGATTATTTGAGCGTTTTGCTTGTGTAAGCGCGCGTGCCGACGCGCGGCTTCTCTAACGACGGTTTAAACGGCGCGGAAACGGTTCCCGCGCTCGAACTAGAAATATTACGGCGCGTTATGAAGACTGCGAAGATACTGACTGTCATTTTGATTTCCGCGATCGGCGTTCTGGCGATCGGCGCGGTCGCGACCTACGGCTGGCGCGCGGAGCGCGGCCTCACGCTCACGGCGCTCGTCGCCAAGAGCCCGGCCGGGCTCGAAGGAAGGCTGCGGCAGTTTGACGAAAAGCTTGCGGACGCGAACGTTAAGCGGGAATCGATTCGCGGCCAGCTCGCGAAGTACGAAGTCAAAGAGCGGGAAATCGGATCCGCCGCCGCGCAGACGCTTGCGCGGCTCGATTCTGAGACGCGCGACGCCGTTAAGCGGGACCTGCGCGCCGGAACGGCGTCCGCAGACGTCGCCGCGAATCCGGACGCGGCGCTCGCGTTTGAGCAATTTCAGGAGGCGCTCGTCCTGCGGCGCGAATCGAACGCGCTTCGCAGCCGTCTCGCGCAGTATGAACTTGGCATGACGCGCGCGCTCGCCGAACGGGACCGGCTCGAACGGCGAATCGAGCTGATCGATTCGCTCGGCTACGATCCCGATACTTCCGACGCGTCGTCGACCGCCGCGGAAAACGGGCTGCTCGACGAGCTTGCGGCCATGACCGACGAATCGACGGACGAACGCGCCGCGCGTGAAAACCGGCTGCGCCCGACCGACGTCGTTCCGGACGCCGACGCGGACCGCGACGCGCTCGTCGACTCCGTTTTCGCCGGCCCTGACGCCGCGGATACGGACGCCGCGCCCGAATCGGAACGGCTCTCCGAACGTCTGAGCCAACTTGCCGAAGAGCGGAACGCGCGCAAAAACATCCTTTCGCGAATCCTTCCGAATTCTCCGGGCAAGATCGCGGCGACGCTGGCGGTCGGATTTGGAGTTTCCGTCCTTGCCGTCTTGGCGCTCGGCGTCGTCGGGCTCTTTGTCGCGACCGGGTCCTCTTCGTCCGGCGTCTCTCAGACGGTTGTAACCGGCTCCGGCCAGGGCGGCGCGCCGGTCGTGATTGTGAACGGTCGACCGGAGCAGGAGAAGCCCGGACGCCTGCTGACGGTCGCGATCGCGACGTGCGTCGGACTGGTCCTTGCCGGTCCGCTCGGCGCGATTTTCGGGCTCATTGTCGGGATCTGCTGGGGCAACTGGCGCGCGCTCGTCCGCGCGCTCGGCGTGTTCGGGTTCGTTCTGCTCGGGATCGCCGCCGCGGCGTTCGTCTTTTTCGCGCTTATGTGCGCGCTCATTTTCTAATTGCCCTGCTCGGCGCTCTATACGGAATCGAAACGCGTTCGGCGGCTCTGCGAAGCCGTCGGCGCGTTTTTCTTTTTCCGGACCCGCCACGCCGTTTAATGATATTGCCCTATGTAGGAAATAAGGTACAATTTGACCGGTCGCGGCGGCGCGTGGGCCGCCGCCGGTAGAGAAATTTTCGTCTGTGGCGCGCCAAAACGCGCTCAGTAGGAGTTGGGAATGAAGATTGGCGTTTTGTGCAGCGGCGGCGACGCGCCCGGAATGAATCCGTGTTTGCGCGCCATTATTCGCGCGGCGGAAAAATATAACGACAACGTCGTCGGGATTCGGCGCGGATATCAGGGGATCTTTAAAGAAGATTTCTGGGGCGGCGTCGACCGCAAGATCGATCCGCGCGAGGTTTCCGGCTTCACGAATAAGGGCGGCGCGTTTCTTAACAGCAGCCGCTGTAAGGAAATGTACGACGAGGAAGGGGTTAAGAAAGCCGTTCAGATTCTCGAGGACCATTGCTTCGACGCGCTCATTCCGATCGGCGGAAACGGAACCCTTTCGGGCGCGCGCGATATCGGTAAATTCTGGGACGGGCAGATTATTGGGCTGCCCGGCACGATCGACAACGACTTGCTCGGCACCGACTATACGATCGGATTCGCGACCGCCGTTCAGACGGGCGTCGACGCGGTCGATAAGCTGCGCGACACCGCCGGCAGCCACGACATGATGTTCCTCGTCGAGGTCATGGGCCGGCATTGCGGGGATCTCGCGGCGTACATCGCGCTCGCGGGCGGGTGCGAAGTCGTCGCGATTCCGGAGACGACCACCTCGATCGAACGGATCGTCGCCGACCTGCGGAGATTCAAGGCCCTCGGAAAGCGTTCGATTATTATGATCGTCGCGGAAGGGGATTCGTTAGGCGGATCCTCCGAAGTCATGACGGCGCTCAAAGAGAAGGGCTGCCCGTTCGAAATGCGAAACGTCGTGCTCGGACACGTTCAGCGCGGGGGATCGCCCTGTCCCGCCGACCGCATTCTTGCGACGAAACTCGGCTGCTTTGCGGTCGACGCGCTCCATCAGGGCGAGACGGGCAAGATGGCGGGCATGGTTTCCGGGCAGCTTGTTCTCACGCCCCTTGACGAAGTCGTTCAGGGACATAGACGCGTCGCCGAGGAGGTCGAAAAACTTATCGACCGCATGTCGATCTGAGTTCAACGGTTGCGAAAGGGCGCCGTCGACGCCGCGCAAACGGTAACGCGCGCCGATTTCAAACGATAAACGCCCGCAGTCTCCTGTCCGGAAACTGCGGGCGCTTTTTTTCTAATATTCTCTGATTCTAAAGACGTAACTGCTTAAATATAATAATCTGGCAACAACAAAGACAGGCGTTACGGCGTCGCTGGAAAACTGGAAGAAAAAGAGATTTACGTTTCATTGAACCGCCCGGGATTATGAACGAAAGACCGTATTTAAAAATTTTTATTTTTTAAGAGACGTTACAAATAAAACGTTTATAACTAATTTAAAATTAAGTATTTATAAAATCATTTGAAATGTAGAGTGATGTTGACGCGCGATATTTGGGCGGTATCATGAAAGTAAAAGCGAAGAAGGGGACGTCCATCTAGATTTATTTCGTACTTTAGTCTCGGTTCAGGATGTAATCATTCTTTTCCGGCGGCGTTGTGGCGAAGTGTTTCGTGCTGTTGGGCGACAATTTATTTTTTTGAAAAAGACAGAAAGGAGAAAAGCGTATTGGCAATATCAGGAGCAAACTGTACGGAAACGGGATTGTATCATAATCTTCTCGACGCAGTATCAGTCTGTC
>CAMNJU010000206.1 GCA_946541595.1 uncultured Planctomycetales bacterium | reverse complement strand
GACGGCGCGCGGTTGATTTCGTCGGCAAGTACGAAATTTGCGAAGATGGGGCCTTTTCGCGTTTCGAACGTTCCCTGAGAAGGCAGGTAGACCATGGTGCCGATAAGATCTGCGGGAAGGATATCTGGCGTGAACTGAATTCTCTGAAACTTTGCGTCTAACGCGTCGGCGAGAGATTTAATCGCCGTGGTCTTGGCGAGTCCGGGCACGCCTTCGAGGAGAATGTGACCGCCGGTTAAAACGCCGACGAGCAGTCGCGTGATCATTTTCTCTTGACCGACGACTACGCGCCCGATTTCAGCGCGGAGACTTGCAATGCGATCTGCATGGGAACGAACGACTTGAACGTCGACGGGACTAGTTGACGACATATCTTTTCCTAAATTTACAAAAACACGCCTGAAAAGGCAGTTGAACGCGCACGAATCACGCGTTTCGTCAAACTGACGAAAACATAAGACTAGTTGTCGCGACGGGCGTTTTCTTGCACGAATTTTGAAAAAAGCGCGTCGTGAAATTGAGCTCGTTTATTGCGGCGGCGCGCTGCGCGCGGCGTTGGCGGGTTCTTCTTCCGCGAACCGCGCTTTACAGAGTTCAATATCTTCCGGTTTACAGATCCATCCGCGGCAGTTGGGCGAACCGCATTTGCACGGAATTGCCGCACGCCAATCCCATCCGTAATCGACGGTCAGCTCTTCGCCAATTTGAATATCACGCAGGGCGTGAATCCAGAGTTCACAGATCGGTTTGCGTTCCGAGCCCTCCTCATGCGGCAAAGATTGATCGTCGATTTGCCATTCGATGAATTCACAGTTGGGATCGCAAGAATGATTTAAAAAACGGTAAGGAGCAAACGGCTCAAGGGCGCCGCCGTCGAAATCGACACAGTAATCAGAACGGAACCCCAGAGGTTTGCGTTCGCCCAGAACTCTTCCGACGGCGCGTCCTTTTTTGACAGGCGCCGTTGCGAAAACGCCCATGCCGCACAGAGCCGTTTCTGCAACTTTGACGCGGTCGAAACGAAACGGCTTCGATTCAAACGGGGGAATGGCTTTAGCTTTTCGAATTTGCCCGGTATGCCCGTCGCTAGTTGGCGTCATGAGCCGCCTTCTCATTTTCTTGCGAGAACTGTTTAATGCGGCGATAGAGAGTACGCTCGCCAACGCCTAGAATTTTGGCTGTTTCTTCGCGATTCCCCCCCGTAGAACGAAGCGTCTCCTGAATGAAGAGCCGTTCCAAAGCCTCGAGCGTGAGTCCGACGAAAGGCTTGAGGGATTTTTCCGTCTCAGGCGAAATACTCACGATAGCGCCGTTTGACGTGCGTCCGATTGCCGGATGCTCCGTTGGTTCGTCGCTCGCTTCGACTTCGGCGGCAGCGTCGCCCGATTCAACATGGTTTTCTCCGGTTTCTTCGGGAGTAGCTTCCAGGATTTCCTCAGGCAGATCGTCTACGTCGATAAGGCCGTCGATGTCGACGACGACCATACTTTCAACGACGTTTCGCAGCTGACGAACGTTACCCGGCCAATCGTACATGAGAAGTCTCCGTCGCGCTGGCTGAGCGATTCCTTTGATCTGCTTGTCATACTTCTTCGTAAAGATACGCATGAAATGGTCAAGCAGAACGGGAATATCTTCCCGGCGTTCGACAAGACTTGGCAGACGAAGCGTTACGACCTTTAGACGATGGTAAAGATCGCGTCGGAAGGTGTTTGACTCAACAGCCTCTTCAAGATTGCGGTTCGTGGCGGATACGAGCCTGACGTTAACTTTTACCGACTTATTAGATCCGACGGGGGTAAGTTCGCCGCTTTCAAGAATGCGGAGCAATTTTACCTGAATGGAGAGGGGCATGTCGCCGACTTCGTCTAAGAAGAGCGTGCCGCCGTTGGCGTATTCGAATTTGCCGACATGGTCGGTCGTGGCGTCGGTAAAGGCGCCTTTGACATGTCCAAAAAGTTCGCTTTCAAGGATGTTCTCGCTTAGCGCGGCGCAGTTCAAGGCGACGAACGGCTTGTTTTTACGAGGACTGTTATGATGGATCGCCTGAGCAAAAAGCTCTTTGCCTGTGCCCGTATCGCCGAGAATAAGGACGGACGCGTCAGTCGGGGCAATTCGTTGGAGCAATTCCACTGCTTTGCGCATGGCCGGACTGCTGCCAATTACCCCGTCGAAACCGAATTTCTCGTCTAAACGCGCTTTGAGCTGGTTGTTGTCGAGCCGAAGCCGCGCCGCGTCGCCCGCTTTTTGAACGATCGAACGAAGTTGCTTGAGATCCAACGGCTTTTGGAGGTAGTTGAACGCGCCCTGAAGCATTGCCTCGACTGCGGCTTCCACCCCGTTAAACGCCGTCATGAGGACGACCTCTGTTTCGGGAGATTCCCGTTTGACCTCTTTTAAAATTTGCAGACCGCCGTCGTTAGTTTCCAGCATAAGATCGGTTACGACGACTTCAAAAAACTGGCGGCTTACTAGTTCTTTCGCCTCTTTTGCCGAATGAACGACGACACATTGAGCATTGATACGTTCGAGACTTGCGGCGACGACCTCCGCGTGTGCGGGCTCGTCGTCGACTACCAAAACGTGCAGAGGTTCTTCTGTTGCGTTTATAGCGTTTTCTTCTTTTGACTTTGACACGTCGTCACCCCACGGACAAGGAACGCTCCCGCCTCGGCCGAGGCCGTTCAAAACCGCCGACGCCAGAGCGAACGTTCTCATAATGTTGTATCTTTAGCAAATTTAGTTTATCGTTGTTCGGAAATAGGGCAAGACCCTTTTGAAGATAGAAACATACTGCAGAATTTGCGGAATATTTCGGATTTTAAGGGCTTGACCCTTGTTTCCTCTTCACGAATAGGTTAAATACATTATAATTCGTCTCAGGATTCGGTATTTTGTTACTTTATTAGAACTGTATTGGAGGAATGTTGATAAGTCATGGCTGACCTAGGTTGGTGGACTGTCTTTGTTGTTAGCTGTTTGGTAGCGCTAGTCGTCTCCGCGCTTTGTTCCATAGCCGAATCTGTACTTTTAAGCCTTTCTACGGCTCAGGTGGTCGAAATTGGTAGAAAGAGTCCTAAGATAGGAGCAATTTGGGAGAATTTCAAGAAGGATGTTAACGAGCCGATTACCTCCATTCTCGCTATCAATACGACCGCTCATACGATGGGCGCGTCGTTTGCGGGCGCGGCGTTTGAGCATCTTTTTGACAAAGGATGGGTCAGCCTGTTTGCCGTGATTTTTACCTTTCTCATGCTGCAGTATACCGAGATTTTGCCCAAATCTCTTGGCGTTCGCTATAATCAGACGCTGGCCTTTTGGGTTGCGCGTCCGCTCTATTGGGCGACGCTCATAGGCGCTCCGTTTATTCATCTTCTTCGTTTTTTCAACAAACCGTTCGAACGCAACTCGACAGAGGACGACACGCTCGCGACCGTTAAAGAGATAACGTTGCTTACGTCCCTTGCGCGCCGACGGAATTTTCTTGACGACGAGCAGGAGCGGATTATTAAAGGCACTTTGAAACTTTCTGCGACGGAAGTTAGAGACGTCATGGTTCCGTTTGAAGAAGTTTCGACGTTGTCCGACGACATGACGACGACGGAGGCCCTTGAAATAGCCCATAACGACTCGCATACCCGGTTTCCCGTCTATTATGGAACGAATCAGAATCTCATTATAGGTTATGTGAATTTCAAAGAGCTGGTGACGCGTCGCTTAGACTCCTCCGACGCTACTTGGAACCTGAACGACGATTCGACGAACCTTTCTAAATTCGTCCGCTCTATAATTCGCGTTGAACCTACCGATAAAGCGTCGGAAGTATTGAATCTTTTAGTTCGCAATCACGACCATATTGCGCTTGTAATCGATTCAGACCAAAAGGACAATCTTGGTATCTTGACCTTGGAAGATCTGGTTGAAGAACTTGTCGGCGAAATTGAAGACGAATTCGACCGTTCTCCTGAAACGCTCAAAGAGTTTCCCGATATGCTGCGCGTTGGCGGAGGAGTGTCTTTAGACAGACTTTCCGACGCTGCGATGAGAGTCTTTCCCGGCTGTCGCGAATTCCACAGAGAAATCATGGAAGAAAAAGATCAAAGCAAGCGTCTGGCTCTGTGGATTGAAGAAAGGTTGAACGTTCCGGTTGTGCGTAATTCCCGCGTAGACGTTGGCGAACTTGCGATCTGGGTCAAACGCGTTCGCCGCGGTAAAGTCTTCGACGTAGTTGTATTGCGCAAGTAGTCTTTTTTCGACGGCGAGAGTCGGGAACGTTCGACGTGATAAACGCGTCGAGCGTTCCGAAAGGGTCAAACAATGGTAGAGATCAATTGGGCGCTGGCGCTTGCCGTCGCTCCTTTGGTTGGTTTTATTGGCATGTTTGCCGGCGGATTCTGGGGCGTTGGATGCGGTTGGCTCGTTGTTCCTTCAATGCTGGTCTTCTTTCATTGCACGCCCATGCAGGCCGCTGGCATAGGGCTTCTTCAGATGGTTCCCTCAATAGTCGGGACGGTCTGCAAAGAGGCCCCGTCGATAGGCTGGTCCCGTTCCTCTATAGGTAGAAATCTTGTTGTTCCTATGTCGATCGGCTCTCTTCTTACGTCCTTTGCGGGGAAGCCGATTAACGAGTTCTTTCACGAACGCTGCGGCTCAACTGCAATTATGATAGGCTTTGGCGCGTTTATGTTCGTCGTATGCGTGCAGACTCTTTTTGGGCGCGCACGGCGTTACGGCGACGAGACGCCTCTTGTATTCACCGTTCGTTCGCGCGTTCTTGCTTTCATCGGCGGATTAGGCGCGGGCGTTTTCAGCTCTGTTCTTGGCGTGGGAGGCGCCATGGTTTTCCGGCCCGTCCTCGCAAGCGGATTCAAAACGACGGAACTCGACACGGCGCGATGCGTTCGTTTTTTACTGTTGACAACGACTTTGGCAGGCGGGATTAACTACCTCTTTAATTCGCCGAACGGATTTGACCCGATAATTCTTGCGCTCTCCTTAGCGATTGCTTTAGGCGGCGCGATTGGGTTTCCTTTGGGCGCGAAAGCGCACTATACCGTCGTCCGTGCAGGTTACGCGCCAATGGCGCAACGCAGTTTTGCGATTATTTGCGCGATTGTTTTCACCAACAGCGCGCTTGTTGTTTTGGGATACGAAAAGCTTAGCCGCTTTATAATGTTCGCAGCCGCAATTCTTTTGATTGTCTTTCTTAGCACATGGACTTTGATTGCGAGGCGAAAGCTTCTAAAAAGACGTATTGACTCATGAAGTCGAACTTCGAATGATATCTGTTTGCTTTTAAATAGGGAGCAAGCAGAAAACAGTGAATCGTTAATCTTGATTCATTAGTAAAAATCATCTTTTTCTAAAAAATAGTTAGAAAATAGGCAAATGGTAAATAATGGAAAAAGTCCTTTTAAAACGATTAGTCAGAATAGACAAATGATAACGATTTAAACGGGCAGTCTGGAACGATTCTAATAAATTTATTGGAAACTCAGCTTGACGCGAATATAAAAATTGTTTTTAATCCAACTGGGTCGCGTTATATGACGGATTTTCGGATTATACGCTTAGAACGCTTTTTTTGGTGTTTAACCCCTCGGCGAAGTCGTACTCGAGTTTTTTACGGAATAGAGAAAACGGACGATCTAGGATGGTTTCTGTTACTACGTCATTTTTTGAGACGCTCATTGCAAGCAACGGGCTTTTTGGCGTTGTAGATTCCACAGACGGTTCTACGTATAGCGCGAATTTGTTTGTTGTCGCCGTCGCTTTTCTTCTTGGTATTTGGATGGCGCTGAATCTTATTCTTTGGGGCGCCGCTCGCTATAAGGACAGTGTTGAACTTGCCCGACGCGTCAAATTTGGACTCCGGCTCGGTTTCAGACGGCGCGCTCCTGAGGCGGCGCGCCGTCTCCGCGTGAGTTTTGCAGCTTGTTTCGCGGTTGGCGTTTGCTCTTGGATTCTCCTTTCTAAGCAGACGGAAGAAGTGAGCGAAATTTCGTCGATCACCGTCGAGAAGTCGGAACTTCTTAACGACGTTTCCTACGTTAAGAACGCTGTTGCCTCGGGCGCCGCCAGTTTGGCCGATTTTGTCCAGACGACGTTCGCGCGCTATGAACGGCATGTTCCCGCAAACGAAGTCGACTCTGAGAACGCATTGGAAGAGACAAAAGACGGGGCAGAGGGGAGACCGATAGAAGCTTCTGAGGAAAGCGACGAGGAAGAACCTGACGAATCGTTTGGCGACGGTCAGCACACGATAGCGTTTGTCAATTACGTTAATAATTCTGCCGACAGTGAGAACGTATCTCAGAATTGGACTCGTTCCGAAAATAACGACGCGGCTTCTTCTTCCGTCGAGGACGTTCAAATCTCTCCTTTGCGTGAGAATCAATATTCGACCGCGCCTCCGGCAGTCGCGTCGGAACTGAAGAGAGAACAGCCCAAACC
>CAMNJU010000205.1 GCA_946541595.1 uncultured Planctomycetales bacterium | reverse complement strand
CAATTCATATCCAATGAAGGATGCCGTCCGTCTTTAATAGCAAGAATCGGCTCCTCAACAATATTCGGACGGCAGTAATTTCTTGCTACGGCAAGATTTGCAAGTCCGGCAAGTACGTCCAAGTGCGACAACACGCTAGCGGCATGCTGGATATCGACGCGGGCCTCTTTTACCTTACGCTGAAGATCCGCAAAAATCTCAAATTCAAGATCTTTTGCAAGTTCTTCGGCGCCTAGCGCTTTCTGTTCATAATCATGTAATTCCGGCGTAATATAACGCTCGACGTTTTTGAGCGTTTGCTTTCGAGTATAATTGTCGGGGACTTTATCAACTTGCGAGTGCGAAATTTCAATGTAGTATCCAAAAACGCTTGTATACCCCACGCGTAAATTAGAAATGCCGGTACGTCTAATCTCACAGGCCTGATAGTTTACAAGCCACTCCTTGCTTCCACGTTGTAGTTTTCGGTATTCGTCAAGCTTTTCCGAAAAGCCGTCCTGAACAAAACCTCCGTCGCGATAGTTCAACGGGGCTTCGTCGCCTAACGCACGGGTCAATTCGTCGCAAAGCTCTTCCTGCAAAACAAGTCGTTTTCCAAGCGATTGCAGCAACGCGCTTTCCGATTTCTCAAGGAAAGCTTTGAATTTTGGGAGTATTTGCAGCGTTTTGGCAACGCTAATTAAATCGCGAGGAACGCCTCGCTCTTGAACTACGCGCGATATAATACGTTCCAAATCGAATACGCTTCGAAATAAATCGCGAATTGAATCCGTTTCCGTGCCGCGTCCCATGAGTTCTTCAATCGCGTTTTGACGCGCGACAATCCGTCCGACGTCGGTCAGAGGATATGCCACCCATTCGGCGAGAAGCCTGCTTCCCATAGACGTAGAACAACGATCGATCGTTGCGAGGAAGGAACCGTCGCGACGGGAATCACGGTAGGTATGAGTAATCTCTAAACTGCGCCTCGTCGCTTCGTCGATCTCGAGGTATTTTCCTCCGCGGTAAGGGGTAAGCGTGTCGATATATTCAAGGGACTGCTTTTGCGTTTCGAGGAGATAGTCCAGAGCTCCGCCTGCAGCTTGAAGAGCAAAAAGATCGTCGCTCTTCTCATCAAATCCAAACCCTTCAAATGTTTTCAGCTGAAAATGCTTTGCAAGCGTTTCTAACGCCGTCTGTTTGGCAAAGACCCAGCTAGGTCTCTGAGTTAACGTCGTACGTTCTAAAAGCCACTCGGGAAACTGAGCGCGCATTTCTTCCTGAATGAGGCATTCGGCGGGCGCAATACGCGCTAATTGATCAAAAAGTTCTCCGAATGTCACGGTTGAAGCGCAAAACTGCCCCGTTGAAAGCTCGACCCAAGCCAATCCGACAAACCGATTTTTCGGAATGGTTAGTTCCGAAAAACGCGACGCAACTGTTCGTTCGTCTCGATCTTGTTCAGTTTCTTTCTTTTCAACTTCGTCCTTATCCCTGACTTCAAGGGAGTTTGACGGTCCCCGCATATGCGCGCCTGCTTTCTTGGCAAGACGCGTCGCCTGTAATGTCTGGCGTTCGTCCGAGACATATATGCTTGCAAGGAAGTTGCTCTGACGCGGATCGAGCATCGACTCGTCCATCATCGTACCGGGCGTTACGATACGCGTTACCGCGCGTTTCACGATTGTTTTAGCTTTTTTGGGGTCTTCCATCTGATCGCAAACGGCGACGCGGTGCCCGGCGGCGACGAGACGCGCCAAGTATGCGTCAAGATGCTGCCAAGGAAATCCCGCCATTGGCGTCGCTTCTGACGAAGATTTGTTGCGATCACGTGTCGTTACCGTGATCCCAAGCGTCTCGCTTGCCTTATACGCGTCGTCAAAAAACATTTCATAGAAGTCGCCCATACGGAAAAGCAACAGAGCTCCTTTTGCGGCCTCTTTTGCCTCGTAGTACTGTTTCATCATCGGAGTAAGATCGGAGCTCATAATATCCTTTCGCACACCCAGAGTATAGGACCCTTCTATTATCGCGGCGTTGCGTCAACACGACGGAAGACGTATCTGTCTGCTTGATTTTACAAAAACCGGGCAAATTGGAAAGAGCAAAGGCCAAAATGCGGAAGTCTTCCAATTGCAACAAAATACCGGAACAGAAGTTTTATAATAATTATTAGAAATCTAACCTTTTTTTCTATTATACCAACACTAGAATATTGAATGCAAGGTCCCCTATTCTCAAATGAAAAAACGGGTAAAATTAAGCGCGGAAATTATAGAAGGCGTTTCGTTGTCCGCCCTCCGAAAAGTTGAGGATCGCCTTGCGGCACATAACGCGGCGCCTTAAGAGTTAGATATTGAGGAGAAATTCTAATGATCGTTACGACAAAAGAACTGTTCAAAGCCGCCTATGGCAAATACGCAATCGGGGCGTACAACATCAACAACCTCGAGCAAATTGTCGGTCTTTTCCGCGGCAATCTCGGCAAATCCGCCAAAAACGAAGATCCCAGCGACCCCTCCAAAAGCGCCCCTTTCATCATCCAGATTTCCCGTGGCGCACGCGATTACACCGATAAGAGCTTCCTCGAAGGTATGATTCGTACCGCCGACAAAGTCTTCCCGGACGCCATTTTCGCCGTCCACCTTGACCACGGTACCGAAGAAGTCTGCTACGACTGCATCAACAGCGGTTTCTACAGCTCCGTCATGGTCGACGCCTCTCACGAAGAATTCGCGAAGAACGTCGAGATCACCAAGCGCGTTGTCGACGCCGCGCACGCCAAAAACATCGTTGTTGAAGCTGAACTCGGACAACTCGGCGGCGTTGAAGAAGACGTTGTCGGTTCCGTTAAACTGACGGATCCTGCGCAGGCCGCCGAATTCATTGAAAAGACCGGCGTCGACTCACTTGCAGTCGCGATTGGCACATCTCATGGCGCGTTCAAATTCTCCGGAACCCAGGGGCTTCACTTCGACGTCCTCGAAAAGATTCAAGCTGCCGTCAATCAGGTAAAGCCGAACTTTCCGCTCGTCATGCACGGCAGTTCGTCTGTTCCTGCGGAATGGGTTGCCCGTATCAATAACGCTGGAGGCGCAATGAAGAACGCCAGCGGCGTTGATGAAAAGCAGTATTTCCCGGCCGCGAAACTTGGCGTTACCAAGATCAATATCGACACGGACGGTCGTCTGGTCTGGTGCGCGATCCATCGCGAATTCTTCCGTGATCATCCGGCGGAATTCGACCTCCGCAAACCTGGCAAAATCTTCATGCCCGCCTACGCGAACTACATCATTCATAAAAACGAAATGCTCGGTTCCGCCGGTCATCTCGAAGAAGTTCGCAAGCTCATCAACGGCTGATTTAACAGTAGCCGCCCTATAACGTTTGCTCTTAGCTAATAATACCGGAAGCCTTCGAAACATTGTCGTTTCGAAGGCTTTCTTTATTGTCTACTTGAATTATGAAACAAAATGAGATATAAAACGACTCTACAAGGGAAAAAGATTTGTCTCAGCAATTAGCAAAGCAAATTCAAACGGAGATAATAGTGGTAAAAAGGTAAGACGCTCATGCTTACTTACGATTTAACAACTCTATCTGGCCCCGTATATAAGCGCATTTACGAACTTATAAAAAGAGACGTCGAAACTGGGGAATTAACCGCCAATTCAAAATTACCGTCGAAACGCGCGTTTGCCAAAAACTTAGGCGTAAGCGTTATAACAGTCGAAAATGCCTACGGGCAATTAGTTGGCGAAGGATATGTCTACTCCCTTCCTAAACGAGGCTATTTTGTCTCAGAAATGGAAACGCCAAAGAAAACGCGTTTTTTTTCGAAAACGCCCATTCCTTCCATTTTTCCTCAAGAAGCTCCTTCAGCCGATTTTGACTTCTCTTCAAACCAAGCGGAACCAGAACACTTTCCGTTTTCTATCTGGTCCAAGCTTATGCGGGAAACAATGGCTTTTAGAAAACACGATCTGCTAACCGTTCCGCATCGTTTTGGAGTAGATGAATTAAGAGAAGCCATCGCCAACCACCTTGCGTCGTTTCGCGGAATGCGTATCGATCCGCAACAAATAGTCGTAGGCGCGGGCGCAGAATATCTTTACGGTCTCCTTATCAAACTTCTTGGAGTCGATCTCGTCTACTGCATTGAAAATCCAGGATACTTGAAGATCAAACAGATTTACGAAAGCGCCGGCGCCACTTGTCGATCTGCAGAAATGGATCCTCACGGAATTGTCGTCGACGAGCTGAAACGAATGAACGCGCAAGTTGTTCATATTAGTCCAACGCACCATTTTCCCACAGGTATAACGACTCCTGTCAGCCGTCGTTATGAGCTTCTGGCTTGGGCTAACGAAGAAGAAGATCGCTTTATCATTGAAGACGATTATGACAGCGAATTCAGATTAAACGGGCGTCCTATTCCCTCTCTCCAGAGCATCGACGTTAACGAAAAAGTCGTCTACTTGAACACATTTTCCAAATCTCTTACGTCGACAATTCGAATAAGCTATATGGCTCTGCCAGTTCGCCTTGCCAAACGTTTTTATCAAAAGCTTTCATTCTATTCAAACGCTGTATCCACATTTGAGCAGTACACTTTAGCAGCATTCATCAGACGCGGTTTTTTTGAAAAACACATTAATCGGATGCGTTTACACTATGTGAAAAAACGCGCAATCATTTTGAAGATGATCGAAGAGCGACTTCCGAAAGATCGTTATCGAATAATCGAAAACGACTCCGGACTACATTTTTTACTCCAACTTGAAACGTCCCTGTCCACGAAAGACGTAATAGAAAAGCTTAGAGAACAAAAAATCAAAATAAAGGCTATCAGCGATTACGATGCAATCGCTAAAAGAAACGACTTGCGGCAGTTCATTGTAAACTATTCCAATTTGAAACTGGAAGGTCTAGAACACGCGCTCGACGTTATTCGTAAAACGATCGACGTGCAATAACAGACGTCAGAGCGCTTCGGCGGGTTCAACACAACCTACTTAATCGGCGTATTCCGATATTTTCTGGATACAATGAGCCGCCTATTCCTCTAAGCCGATAAATAGGAAACGCGGCGTTGTGCCGGAACGACAAACACAAACAACGTACTACCGTTCGCCTAAAACGGGGAAAACGAATGAGAAAAGAATTTCAAACGAAGTCGATTCGCCTTGTGCAAAAGAGCCGAACGTTGGGAATTTGCGCTTGCTTTCTCCTAATAACGCACGGCGTAGCCGCGTTTGGCCAGACGCCCGACGTATCTCAGTCAGGCGGAGTCTCTATTCAGAAAGGGGGCGGAGTCCGAGGAATCGTTAAAAATCCGAATGCGGGCGCGTCCGAGGCTTTTGAGATAGAACCTACGCTTGGCGGCAAAATAGTTATCGACGCCAACGAAGTCAAACAGGTTACCAATCTCCGCCCTGAACAGATATCTTACCGAAACTTCGCTCCGTTACAACGAGACACGGTCGAAGCGCATCTTAAGATCGCCAATTGGGCGGAAAAACACAACCTCTCCGCGCTCGCCGACGAGCGGTATCAACGAATCATTGAACTTGATCCGGAAAATGAAATTGCTCATAAGGCGTTGCAGCACGTTAAAGAAGACGGCGTCTGGGCGTCCAAAAAAGAGCAAATGGAACAAAAAGGGCTCGAACGCGTCGGCGGCCGCAGCGTCTCTCGACAGGAGGCGGAACTGATTCGCAAACGCGAGGAACTTAAAGACGAGGAACGGTACTGGAAGAAAGAGACGCAATTACTGTATCAAGGTGCGAAAAACGAAAACCAACGCGCGCGCGAAGCCATGCGCAAGATAAAGAATCCTTCCGCGCTTCCGCACCTGATCCGCCTGTACGCCTCGGAAAAGCGCGATCCAGAAGGACGCGTTCTCCTAACGCAAGCGATCGGCTCGATCGGCACGCCCGCCGCCTTGGGGCAGCTTGGAGCCATAGCTCTCACCGACCCAGATATGGACGTTCGCGTCGCGGCAATTGACGGCGTATGTAAAAAAAAGATAGCGCGCAATGAAGCTATTGAGTATTTTCGGCGCCGACTCCGCAACTCGGACGACGTCGGTGAAATTAACCGTGCCGCATACGCTCTGGAGAGATTGGAAGCGGAACGGGCAATTCCGGACCTTATCAACGCACTAGTAACGCAACACAAACGAAAAATTGTCGTTGGTTCAGAAAAGACGGGAATGGCCGTCGATTCAACGGGCGCTATCAGCGGCTTTTCGCCTGGAGGAGGCGGGCACATGAAAACGGTCGTTGACGTCAGTAGTAACGAAACGGTTCACGAAGCGCTCGTCAATATCGTCGCAACGTATTATCAAACTCCTGTTGATTTCGGATTTGACGTAGATGCATGGATTCGCTGGCGACGGCAGGTCGACCAACTGGCAAATTTCTATCCTCGCCGCGACCGTTGAAAAGCACGCTAAAATGAAAAAGCGCGAAATTGAAAGATTCCGCGCTTTTTCTACTTTATTGTCAATGTCCGAATTACTCAGCGGAGGAAAATTCCCGCTTCGACGCATTTGCGAATCATATCTTCCGGCCAAATGGACGCCTGAACCTCGCCTA
>CAMNJU010000204.1 GCA_946541595.1 uncultured Planctomycetales bacterium | reverse complement strand
TGGCGCGGGAGCGGGTTCCGCTGGCGCGGGAGCGGGTTCCGCTGGCGCGGGAGCCGGTTCCGCTGGCGCGGGAGCGGGTTCTGCAGGCGCTGGCGCCGGTTCCGATGGGGCGGGCGCAGGTTCCGCAGGCGCAGATTCCGCAGGCGCGGTCCCTTCTCGCGCGGCTTTACGCTCTTGCAACGCCTTCCAACGCGCTTCCACATCGGCAACGTTTCTCAGATACGCCATCCGAGCCTGATTAAACGTCTGCTGATTCACTTGGCCCTGACTCGCGGCCGCCTGAATCTGCTGCATTCGTCCGTTAAGCTGATTCCGGTATTGCAGCAGCTGCCCTTGCAGCGTTGCGTCTTGCTCTGCGGTCATCTTGCCGTCCTGCTCTTTCCAGAATTCGTAACGAACCTTGCGCAGGTCGGTTCCGGACTGTTGAGTCTGGGCGGGTTGACCTTGCGAGGGCTGATCCTGCGTAGACGCGGCGGGCTCTGCCTGCTCCCCTCCCCCGACTGACTTCGCCTCTTGCGCGCCCTTCATTTCCTCGGCGGCTTTGGCTTCCTCAGCGGCCTTCGCGGCTTCTGCGGCGGCTTTTTCAGCGGCCGCCTTTTGGGCGGCGGCGCGCTCTTCGGCAAGTTTAGCGTTAATGCGCTGCGTCGCGGCGTTATACGCGGCGGCCAATTTGGCCACGTCGTCGTCGTAGCCGCTCTTGAACTCTCTCGCCTGAACCTGAGTAATCTGATTCTGGCGCGACGCGGCTAAGACTTCATTCCACGCGGCGTCGACGTCTTTCTTTTGCTGCAGCAGTCTCGCGACATAGGCGCGGTCTTCGTCGACCGTCGGCTGCGGAGGATTTTCCTCCCCTTCGGCGGCTTTGGGCGTTCCGCTCGCGATGATCCCAGCGGTCTTATTGAGAACCGACGATTTATCAGCCAGGAATTTCTCCTGCTCTTGCTTAAGCTTTTCCTGACGTTCCTTTTCCTGCTCAACGAAATACTCGGGCGGATTGTTGGATATTTTGCGAATATCCTCGGGCAAGACCGTCATAAAGGACGCGGGATTTCGCCGCATACAAATGATGCTCGCCTCAAACATATACCTGTATCCGGGATCGCCGACGTTCGGCACGGCGCGCCGCTGCGAGACCACCATGTGCGATCGGTCATACGTCATGCGCCGGACGAAGAGCTGATAATACTCGACGGACGTTATCTTCGCGCTGATGATAAAGGTCGGCCGGCCGTTGTTCGAGTTTGTATAAGCGAGCCGCTGAACGATAAAGTCGGGCGAGCTCGGAAGTCTCATAAAGATATCGCGAAGCTCGTCGAGCACAACGACGCCCTGCACGTTCTGCCAGTTGTTCGCGGAATAGAGCGTGCGATAGAGGGGCGTTTGGGCGTTGAGCTGCGCGGCGAGCCCGTCGCGTTCCTTTTCAAGCTTTGCGACTTCCTCGTTAAGTTTGACGAGATCTTTCGCATTCCAGCGCCACGCGAAATAAGCGAGCGTCCCAACCAAAATGAAGTACAGGACGAACACGAGCATATAGTTGGGCGGCTTGGGTTTCTCGTGCGGATGACGAAGGTCGACCTGAGGCTTGGACTGCGGACGTTCCGCGAGAATCATGCCCAGAAGGGAGGCGTAACGACCCGGATTTTCCGGCTCGTCGCACTTCATTCTGACGCCCGGCAGCCGGAACGGATTGATGTAGTCGACGTTGACGCCCGCCTCGATAAGCAAAGGCGCAAGTTTCGCGGCGGTCGAATTCACTTCGGCTTCGGCGGGCGTTTGCCCCTCCGCTCTGCCCGACTCTTCTTCGTCGTCGACGTAAACGCCGACCTGACGTGGGAGCGCTTCTCCGGTAAAGTATATCGCCTGATTGACTTCCGCGCTTTCAGGGAGATCGTCGATTCCGACGACGAGCGTGCGCGCGACTTCCTCCTTAATGCGCTCGGCGCGATATTCAGGGGACGCGTTAATCTGCAGTTTGAAGGAGCGGAAATAGAGAACGTCTTTTCCAAGACAGAGCGTTAAGTTGACTTCGTCGCAAAGCTCTTGAATAAGAAGGACGGGGTCTTCGTATTTCAGGCCGCAGAAATCGGCGCGCAGAAATTCCGAAAGGGACGGTTCGCGCAATTCAATTTTCGAAGGGGTGTGAATCGCGCCGGCGAGCGTCTCGGTAATGCGGCGCAGCTTGTCGCGCGCGATCGACGCGGCGGCGACGCGGCGCGCGCCCGACTTCTTAACGTTCGAGAGCCCCAAGGGCATGTAGTCGAGCGGCTGCGTTTCATTGAACGTGAGGGAATCGCGCAAGACCTGATTGTAGACGATTTCAGGGGTTTCCACCTCGGTCGTCTGCGGTATCGTCATGAACATAACGTCGACGTCGCCCCGTTCGGCGGCGTAGCAGACAAGCGCCTTCCCAACTTTATTATCGCGCAGTAATTTTTTAAGCGAAAGCGCAAGGGGCGAGGTCTTGAACGATTCGCGCTTCGATTTCTTAACGGAAACGACGATCCCGCCGTCCGCTTCCTCGTCCTCGTCGTCGTCGGCGACCGGAATCCTAGGAATGACGGATTTCTCGACCGTTTCGACGACTTCCGCCTCTTCATACTCGGCGCCGTCTTCGCCCTCTTGAGCGTCCGCGCCCCCTTCTCCTTCGCGGAATTCGTCAGACTGGGGGTTCTCATTCAAGGCGGCTTCCGCGATCTCTTCCGCGGCGTCGGCGATCTCGGCGGCGCCGGCGCGCAAAACGATAAGCCGATCTTTAAGGACGGTTCCAAGCGCAAACCGCGCTTCTACGCCGTCCCAATCGATTGCCAGTATTCGCGACATTCGTCGTGTCTCCTTGAAATACGCGCGTGCGCAAGGGACGCCTCAAAGGGCGCGCCCGCGCTTATTGCGCCAACTTGCCGCGCGAAGCCTGTTCATAGCCGCGCGAGCGTTCGAGCCGCGTCGGAACCGAGCTCCGACGCATGAGAACGCATATCTGAAATTAAGGCGTTATCATCCACCGTCTATTAATAATAGCGAAAAACGCCTTGAAGTCTACTTTTTTTTTGGTTAAAATCGAAAAAGTAGGGAAAAAAGAAAACGGACGCGCGGTTTGCGAGCCCGACTAGATACGGCTCCCGGCAAGGTCCGCCAGCTGGGCGCGTTTACGCCGCGTTCAATCCAGTCCATTCAGAGACTCAGATGAGACAAACGCTTTTTTATCTTCCGACTGAAATATTCGGTATTCCGCTTTTCGGCAAGGGAATCTTCTTCTGGGCGATTCTCGTCGCTGGGCTCGTTGCAATCGTTCGCGGTCTCGTTCAGAAGCGCAGGCTCGACGACGCGATCTTTTACGCGTGCATAACGGGGCTCGGTCTGTTTGTTGTCAACGTCGTCGGGCCTCACATTTCTGAAGCGCAAGGTTTTCCGATCCGCGGTTACGGCGTTTTTCTTACGCTCGCTATCCTTCTTTCCGGCGCGCTCGTTATATGGCGCGGACGCAGGAAGTGGAATTATCCGGCGGATATTCTGATCGCGATTATCTTTTTCGCCGCGTTTTGCGGGATTGTCGGCGCGCGCGTCTTCTACGTTCTGCAGTACTGGAGCGATATGAAGGGCGCGACTGCGCGTCAGACGCTCGTTTCCGTCCTCGACATTACAAACGGCGGGCTCGTCGTGTACGGTTCGATTATTGGCGGAACGATCGCCGTACTGGGCTTCCTGCTCGTCAAAAAACTGCCCGTTCTGGCGACGCTTGATCTGTTTGCGCCTTCCCTTATGCTCGGAATCGCAATCGGCAGAATCGGCTGTCTCATGAACGGCTGCTGCTTCGGAGGAATCTGCGACAAGCCGTGGGCGATCGTCTTTCCGAAAGACAGTCCCGCATATATGCATCAAGTCGACGAGGGCGTTATTTCGCTCTACGGAATCACGCTGGCGCCCCCTCAAACCGAGGGGCAGACCGCGGCTGGCAAAGCGATTTTCAGTATAAAATCGGAGCATACGACGCTGGCGACCGACACGGTCGCAAACGTTATCGTGGGCGCGGTCGATCCGGGCAGCGAGGCGGAAGCGGCGGGAATTAAGCCCGGCATGCGCGTATGCGAAATGGGAATAGCGCCCAAAGGATTTCTGGAAGCGCGCAACGCCCCGCAAACAGCCGGCAAGCCCGCTAAAATCCGCAAATTCCGTCCAAACAGCAACGCGCAGTTCTTCCACTTCTTCCTGTACATGTGGAACGGGGATCCGGATACCGACGTTTACCTTGCTGTCCAAGAGCCTGCATCAGAAGAGAAGATAGAAGACGTCAACGGGAAGAAGGCGGTCGAGGCGCGCATTCGCGAATTCGTCTATCATCCGTCCCCCGCGACAGCCAAGCCGGTCCATCCGACGCAGCTTTACAGTTCGACGACGGCGCTGACAATCTGCATTTTGCTCCTCGCGCTCGCCCGATTCGTAAAGAAAGACGGAATCGTTTTCGCCGCCATGCTGATCCTCTACCCGATCAATCGGTTCTGCTTAGAGCTCCTTCGCACGGACGAGGCGTCGTTCCACGGAACGGGCCTGACCGTCTCCCAATGCGTGAGCGTCTGCGCGCTCGCGCTCGGCGTCGCGGTTATGATCTACGCGCTGCGCGGGCCGGGCAAATCCGCGCTGGAAGGTTATTTCCCGGCAAGCGCGCAAGCGCCGGACGCGGAAAAATAAAAGTCCGCATTTTTTGGAAAAACTTAAAAATTATTTGACGCCGCGCGTCGATTCGGGCATAATAGACTCAGCGTTTGAATCGGACGCGCGTTTTATTTGTACGCAACGAAAAAACGCGCGTCGAACTGAATCGGCGAACCTTATCGTTTGACGTTTTACACATTCCAAGGAGAAATTCATGCTTACCAAAAGTCGTTCTCAAGTCGCCGCCGCCGGCGAACTCCCTTCCTTATTGGCCCAAGCGATGGAAGAAGGCGACGGTCTTCTCCGTCTGACTCCGAACTGGGTTCCGCGCGTGTTCTGCAAACCTGGCCGACGCATTAAGCTCGCGCAAACCGACTGGTACGCTCTCGGGCTCGACCGCGGCGGTATCGACGAACGCTGGTTCGCCAGTACGACCGAAGCGGACAACGTCGGGCGCACCGAAGACGAAGGGTTAAGCTATGTCCGCGTGGCCGGCAAACGCTTCCTGCTCCGCGACGCCGTTACGGAAGGCAAAGGCGCGATCGTCGGCGACGTCATGTGGGAGAAATACAATCGCTGGCCGGTATTCTCGAAATTCTTCGACAACCTTGGCCCGCTTCCCCATCATATGCACCAGATGGAGAAGGACGCGAAGCTCACGGGCCAAGACGGCAAACCGGAAGCGTACTACTATCCCCCGCAGCTCAACGCGGCGGAAAACAGATTCGACTATACGTTCATGGGGCTGGAACCGGGCACGACGAAAAAGCAAGTTCGTAAATGCTTGGAAGACTGGAATAAGGGCGACAACGGGATTCTCGATCTGTCCCGCGCGTACCGTCTGAAGCCGGGCACCGGCTGGGTCGTTCCCGCGGGCGTTCTTCACGCTCCGGGCTCCGTCTGCACGTACGAGCCGCAGTGGGGCTCCGACGTGTTCGGCATGTTCCAGTCCCTTACCGACCACGACGCGATCTCTTGGGATCTGCTCGTTAAGAACGTTCCGGACGACAAGAAATTCGACCTTGACTTCATCGTCGACCAGCTCGACTGGGAAAAGAACGTCGACCCGCTCTTCAAGGAACACAACTACCTCGAACCGATTATTGACGAAGAGAAATCCGATCCGAACGGCGGCTACGTCGACAAGTGGATCGTCTACGGCCTCATCGACGGCGAGCAGAAAGTTACCGCGAAAGAGCTTACCGTTATGCCCGGCTGCAAGTGCGTTCTCAAAGACGGCGCCGCGAGCGGTTGGATCACGACTCAGGGCCGCGGCACGATGGGCAAGCTCAGTATCGAATCCCCGAACATGATCTACTACGGCGAAGAGCCCGACGACGAAATCTTCATTACGGCGACCGCCGGCAAAGAAGGCGTCGAGATCGTCAATACCGGTTCCGAGCCGCTCGTCGGTCTGCGTTACTTCGGACCTGACTCCCACAAGAGCATGCCTATGATCGGCGATTACAAAAAGTATCTCGATATCTGAAATCGAGCTTGCGCCGTTTAAGCGCCGAGCCGCATGCGGTTAATAGGCGCGCCGCGAAAGACTGCTATGCCCTTTCGCGGCGCGTTTTCTATTTACGCTCGCCCGCGCGCGCGAGCCGAGCGCCGGTTGCCGCGCCGCCGACAAAGGGGAAATTTTAAAAAAATACAAACTCCCCCTTGTAAAAATCGAACGGGGGTTTAGAATAACACAATCATTTGAGGAGCGGCGGCCGCAGTCGTTTCGCTCTTTCGAACGCGCCTCTATAGCTCAGTTGGTAGAGCAGCGGACTCTTAATCCGCGGGTCGTGGGTTCGAGTCCCTCTGGAGGTACTTTATTTTACAAAACGAATTACCGAAATTCGAGTTCGTTTCTTTTTTCGAATTCGGGTTTTACGGCGCGCCTCTATAGCTCAGTTGGTAGAGCAGCGGACTCTTA
The DNA here is from genome assembly GCA_946541595.1 of uncultured Planctomycetales bacterium. GTDB lineage: Bacteria > Planctomycetota > Planctomycetia > Pirellulales > Thermoguttaceae > RUG369. The sequence continues at coordinate 15 of CAMNJU010000204.1, read as the reverse complement.
ATCCGCGGGTCGTGG
>CAMNJU010000203.1 GCA_946541595.1 uncultured Planctomycetales bacterium | reverse complement strand
GATACCGCCCCGAACCGCAGATTCAACTATCGCTTTATCTGGAAAGAAAAGTGATTTGAGATTCGTCTGAGAACAAGCGCCCTTCCTTTTCGCTGCGAGAAACAGGGCGCAAGACTGGCGAAAGGAGCGAGGTTTCTGCATGAGACCGCGCTCCTCTTTTATCGGCCTGCGTGAGACGTCTTTATTTAACTGCGTCTGTTCTCCGCGTTTCTCCCCTTGCCTTTCCCGCAGCGAACCGGCAGACAGAGCCCCTTATGAAATACAAAAACGCCCTGAATCCAAGTTGAGATTCAGGGCGTTTTTTCGCGGCGCTCGCCAGTCTAAATCAGATCATTCATGCCGCAAGGCTTCGATCGGGTCCATCTTCGCGGCGCGAATCGCGGGATAAACGCCGAACACAACCCCGATGAGAATCGAAATCAAAAACGCGAGCGGAACAGACCAAAAGACGATGATCGGCGTTAGCTCCTGAACAATCGCGGGCAGACTCGCAATCAGATCGGGATTCGTCTTTTTAATAATCCCCATGGCAAACACGGTAACCGGACGGCACGTCAAGCCAACTAAAACGCCCAGTCCGCCGCCGACCACAGAGAGCATGATCGTCTCAATGAGGAACTGACGGACAATATCGCCGCGTTTCGCCCCCAACGCGCGGCGAATACCGATTTCGCGCGTGCGTTCGGTAACCGTCGCGAGCATAATGTTCATAATGCCGATACCGCCGACAAGAAGCGAAATGCCCGCGATGAGCCCCATAAACACGTTGAACATCATGCGCGTCGTCTTCGCCTGCTCGAGCAATTCAAGCGGAACCGTTATTCCGTAATCCTCAAACTTATTGTGATACTGTTCAAGAGTCAGCTTAATAATCTCCGACGTCTGCATAACGTCGGCAACCTTGCCAACCTTCAGCGTAATCTGCTTGAGCTGAACCGTCTCGCCTTCCATAGAACCGCTGCGGCGGACGACGACCGTGTCGCCGACGCGCGTCTGCATCGTCTGCAGCGGAATATAAACGTCGTACGAGTAATCCTCCGATTTAAACGAACTTCCAATCGCCGCCGACGCGTTGCGCGGATTCGCGACGCCGATCACGCGGAAATAGTAATTCTCGCCTACGCGAATCAGTTTTCCCAGAGGTTCCTCATAGGGAAAGAGCGTCGCCGCCACGCCGGCGCCAAGAATGCAGTAATCGCAGGCAGTAGAGTTCTCATCGTCGGTAAAAAAACGGCCGTCGAGCAGCGAAATTTTAACGACGTCGAAGTAAGAGGCTGTGCAGCCGACTAAACGCCCGTCGACCTTCCAGCGACCGTTTTGAAAGGTCTCCTGATAGTCTTTAATCGGCGCGGAATTCACAATCGTGGGAATCGTCTCCGTGAGCCGCTCAAAGTCGGCGCGAGTCAACCCGTACTCGGGAAACTGCATACCGCGGCCACCGCTGGCGGAAGACAGAGCCTCGTTAGGCGGCTTGATTGTACTGACGATAATATTGTCGGCGCCTAAACTCTCAATCTGCTCCTGTGCTTTCTGGCTAATCCCTTCGCCAATCGCCATAAGCCAAATGACGCTTGCGACCCCGATAAAAATACCCAAGACCGTAAGCAGGGAGCGCATCGGGTGCAAGTACAAGCTCTTGATCCCCGAAAGCAGCGTGCGAAAAGCGTGTCTCATCTTATCGATTTACCCATCAAACGCGCAAAGGAAACGCCGTTCGTATCAAGCGTCTCTGTCTTTCACGTAATTATAAATTCGCCAACCTCTATCGAACCGCGTTTGTCAAGCGTCAAATCGGTCGCAGGCGCGTATCAGACTCAATCAGGCCGTCGCGTAAACGAACGATGCGTTTACTGCGCGCGCCGACGTCGTCTTCGTGCGTAACCAAAATAATAGTTCGTCCCTGCTCGCTGAGTTTGTCGAGCAGATCAAGAATCTCCGCCGTCGTCTTCGAATCCAAATTTCCCGTCGGTTCGTCGGCGAGAATGAAATAAGGGTCGTTCACCAGACTTCGCGCTATTGCAACGCGTTGCTGCTGACCGCCGGATAGCTGCGTCGGACGGTGATTGAGACGTTCGGCAAGTCCGACCATTTTGGCAAGCTCTATACAGCGCTTCCGAGAACGAAGCGACGCGTTGCCCTGATAAAAGAGCGGAACTTCGATATTCTCAATAACCGTCAACTGTTGAATCAGGTTATACGACTGAAAAACGAACCCAATTCGCGTCGAGCGAATTTCAGAGAGACGGTCGTCGTCGAGTGTCGTGATATCGTCGTGACCGAGCCAAATTTTCCCAGCCGTCGGGCGGTCGAGACAGCCCAAAAGGTTCAGCATGGTACTTTTACCGGACCCGGACGCGCCCATAATGGCGACGTAATCTCCTTTCGGAACCGAAAGGTCAACCCCACGCAGCGCGTGTACAGTTTCTCCTTTGAGAACGTATTCGCGCTTCACGCCGGTTAACTTCGCAGCGAAAAATTCTTCGGCTTCCGCGTTGAGATCATTCGCGACTTTTTTCTTTTTGGTAAACATACGACTATTTCAAAATCAAATTTGCCAACGGATTCGCAGGAAAAGGAACGCCCGAACGGGAACGGTTAAGCGCTCCGCGTTCGAGGCGTCGTCCTTTCGAGCGCGAGACAAACGGCGCCTACATTACCGCGGAGGTCCGAATCCGCCGTCAGCTCCTGAATTCGTCGAGCCGGTAAGAATCGTCGACGCAAACAGCTTGCCAACGACGTCGTTGACGTCGTTATACCCCTTGACAAATTCGTTCTTCTGGAGCAAACCGTCGTTGTTGAAATCCATCTGGGAAATAAAGAACGCGATCGCCTGACGAAGGCTCTTTGCTTCGCCCAAGGACTTAATAGGCTCGGGCTTAGGCGGACGCATACCTTCGGGAGCCGGTCCCTGTCCTTCAGGCGCGGCTTGTCCGTCGGCCGGCGGCGAAGGAAGATTCGGGGCTCCTTCTTGACCGTTCTGAGGAGCCTGCGCGTTTGGAAGGGCTGGAGCAGATTGAGCCGCCGCTCCGCTTCCCTGCTCGCCGTTTTGGACAGGAGCGTTCTGCGCAGCTTGCGGGCCGACGCCATTCGGAGCGCCCTGCTCGCCCTGAGGGCCGAGACCGTTCGGGCCGCCTTGACCGCCCAAAAGGGCGAGGCCGTTCGGAAGTCCTTGACCGCCTTGTCGGCCGAAACCGCCAAAGCCGCGACGTCCGCCGCGCCGGCCGCCCATTTCGCTGACGTCGATACGTTCGCTCAAAATACGTTCCGCAACAAGTTTGACGTTTTCAAACGAAATTTCGGTCGCTTCCTGATCGTCCTCCGGAGCGTATTCCTTAAAAAGCTTGTCAATTTCGTCGTCTGTCTCGGAATCTTGGAAACTCTTGCGGTCGGTAAAGAAACCGATGACAAATTCCGTCGGTTTCATAACGCCGTCCGCATTCGCGTCCCAATCTTCAAACAGAGGACCAAAAGCGAGATAGTCGGAGTCTTTTTCATGACGGAGAATACCCATTTCAGAATCGTCAATCTCTTCTTTCTCGTCGCCTGCGGCTACCGTTTCCAGTTCTTTATCGGAGGACGGGTTATTTAGTGGAGCTACGTCGACCGGCTCAGAATTCGGAAACATCGATTCAAAGAGCTCGTCGGGATCGTCAATAAGAAAATTAAGTCCGTCTCTCGTAATGTCGTTTCCGCTAACGTATTTCGTCCAATCAACCTGATCGAGATAAGAAATGCGTTCCAAAGGATCGGCGTCAGAATCGCCCCGCAATTTTTTGATCTCGTCCGTTAGACGCGCAATGCGAGACTCCGCGCTCTCGGATCCGGAAGTCGCCACGCCAGCTGCGGAGCCTTCGACCGGCTGCGCGTTCTGAAGAAGTTCAATTTCTTCCTGGCGACGCGTAATCTCATTCTGGCGGGAAGCGACGCGCGCCTGAAGCGCAGAAGTCTTAGTCGAAATCGCCGCTAAAAGTTCGCGCTGCATCTCCATAACGGTACGCGTGAAGAACGGCTGGATCGCCGCCACCTTCGAATCATGCGCCAGTTTATCTTCAATCGTTTGGGTATACGTTTCTGCATTTTCCTGAAGATCTTGCAAACCAGCGGAATCGTCGTCCCCGCCGCCTGCGCCGCCTCCTCCTCTACCGAAAAGAGCCGCCAGCTTCGAGGGATCGAACCCTTCCGGAAGCATACCGGCCGGAATGCCGCCGCCTGCGCCGCCCATACCGGGAAATCCGCCGCCTGCGCCAGGCGCGCCAGCCCCAGGGAATCCGCCTCCGGCGCCGGGACCTCTTCCGCCGCCAGCTCCGGGCGCGCCAGCGACCGCTTCCTCGCCGCCGCTCGCCTCGATTTCCTTTTGTTTCGCTTCTTCAGCTTCTAACTCGGCGACCTTCTGCTGATAGATTTCGGAATTCTCAAATTGCGACGGAGCGTTTACGTCGGGGAACGTAACGTTTTCTCGGTAGAGCCGCGCGCCGCTCACGACGACGTCGCCTTCTTTCAAACCGTCAAGAACGATTACCTGCTTTTCATTGGACGCGCCAAGCAGAACTTCTTTGCACCCCCAAACTCCGTCTTTATAGGTAACGCAGTACGTCTTCTTACCATACTCAGTAACGCACTGGACGGGCACCATCAAGACGTCTTTTTGTTCGTCCGCGATAATACGAACCTGCGCGGTGAGGCCGGAACGCAGTTCAGGAATATCTTCTTTGATCTTGACAAGCGTAACATAGTCTTTCGCCGAAGACATCCAGACAATTTCCGGATAGAGATTAACTTTGGTCACTTCTCCTTCGACGACGCGGTTGGGCATCGAGTCAAAGGTGATCTTCGCGGGCATACCCACCTTAACCGACGAAATATTAGACTCGTTAATCATAGTCTTTACTTGCATTTGGGTCTTATCGGGCAAGCGGATAAGAACCTGACGCTGACGAACGGTCGAACCTTCTTTAATCATTTCGGATTCGGACATTCGGCGCGAATCCTGGTTCGCGTAAACGACCTGACCGTCTTGAGGAGCCTTAATCTTGCAGTTTGCGGACTGAGCGCGATACCGGTTCTCGCGGTTAAGGTTAATGTTATAGGAGTTTTTGTCGGAATCGACTTTCGCGCGCGCCGTCTCGATATCGGACATAAGCGACGTAATCTGTTTTTCGCTCGTGTACTTGAGCAGCGTCATCTTCTTCAGATTCGTTACTTCGAGAGAATTCTTCGCGCTCTCTTCGGCGACTTTGTCGATCTCGTACTGAAGCTCGGTAGAGTAGTTCAAGTTCAAAAGACGTTCGGTAAACCGGGAAATATCCGCCTTCTGTTTACGAGTCTGCTCAGCGTCAAAAATCGTGTTCTCGTACTCTTTCCAGTTCTGTTCAAACGTCCCTTCAACGTACTCTTCGAGAGAAATTTCAGCCGAACGGAGCGTCGCGCGGGAATTGTTGAGCGTCGCGCGCGAAGAGTTCGTCTGAACCGTTTGAGAGTCGAGCTTTTCGTCCACGTCGGAAGAATCTAACTCTACCAATAAGTCGCCTTTTTTGACGTCGGACCCTTCAGGAATAAGATAGATGACCGTCGCCGCGCCTTCGACCTGAGACGCCACGTCGATGTTCTTCGCGCTCTCCGCGCTCCCTTTCCCGTTCACTTCATGAATGAACGTACCCTTCTGCGCCGTCTCGTAGATGACGTTCGCGTGCCCGGAAGATTTCGATTGATGAAACTTCCAATAGACGCCGGCGCCAACAGCCGCGATTAACGCCAAGAATACAAGAACAACGCCCGTGGTTCCTCCGCGTCTTGACGTCACGTAGGAACGGCGTCTCCAAGTCTGAGCCTCTGCAAACATGAGGTTACCCTGTTTATGGTAGTCGACCTCGCGTCATCACAGCCAAACGCCGCCAAAAGACGTTCGGTTGACCGACGCAATCAATCTGTGTTTTTTCTCAGTGCGCGTCAAACGCTAACGAGACGTTAGCGTCGCTATCATACGTCAAAGCGCTACTTGACGTTCTATAAGTCTAATTTGACCGCTAAAAAACGTCAAGGATAACGGCGGAGAAATGGAGCCATTATTACTTTAAAAATATTTAAACGACGCGTCCTGTCGCGCTAATCAAAACAATCGTTAAATATTTCTTGAAGCCCGCCTTCCATTCAACCTTTACAAAGATTGTGTTTTATCCAATCCCCAAATCCTGTCTGAAACTTTTCCGACATTGCCAAGATTGACGCCCTTACGTTCAAAAGTCGCGGCCAATACCTCTGTTTCGACTAATTGTCAATTCTGACGAGGTCGATATCGAAGTGAGACGCTCTGCTTGGCGTGGGCGGAAACAAACAGACAGCGCCTGTTTAGACCGCCAAATGCCGAAACAGTTTCGGTTCTCGCGTATTTTTTCGAACTGAAGCGTTGCTAGTCGTTTCCGCGCCTTCTTTAGGCCTCCCCCTGGCCCGACGTGACCGTAATTGGTATTTTGCGCCGTTATATTGGAATCTCACTCCAGTCAAGGATTGTAAAATGGGAAAAATGAACAAAATCACAATCGCCGCGTTCGGCGTCGTATTGGCCTTGGTTTGCGGCGCGTCTTTGTTTACTGACGTCGCAATGGCGCAAAC
>CAMNJU010000202.1 GCA_946541595.1 uncultured Planctomycetales bacterium | reverse complement strand
CGGCTCGGTAAGAAGAAATACGTTTCATGCGATACTCCCGGGCAATAAAAAAACCCGGAAACGTCCGGTTCGGTTCTAAAAGAAAGACGGAGACGCGGGCCGCGCGTCTCCGCCGATTCGCGGGGTCATTCCGCGTTCTGTTCAGTTTCTTCCGGCTTATCTTCGGGCGCGGCCTCCTCGGCGGGCTCCGCGGGCGCGTCGCCGTCGGTTACTTCGAGGACTTCGGACGTTTCGCGCCACGGCTTGTTCTCTTTATAGGACTCGAGTTCCTTTTTGAGCGAATCGAGACTCTCGTGGTTCTCTTTTTCGCCCAGCTCGACCGCTTTCTGAGACCAGGAGCGCGCGCTTTCGAAGTCGCCGCCCTCGGCGTACGCGGCCGCGAGCGTGCTGAGAATGTGCGGCGCGGCGTAGAGCGTCGCTTCCGCCGCCTGCTTGCCGTATTCGAGCGCGCGCGCCGCGTCGCGATACTGATCCTCCGGACAGGTAGCCAGGAGCCACGAGTAGTTGTTCAGCACGCCGGAATCTTTCGGATCGAGTTCGAGGAGACGCTTATAGAGCCTGTCCGCTTCGCCCCAATGGCCGAACAGGAGCTCCATATCGGCGAGCGAGCGCAGCAGTTCGACGCTGTCCGGCTGCTTTTCGAGTTCCTTTTTGAGGAGTTCGGACGCCGTCTTGTATTTGCCCTGCTTCGAGAGCGCGTACGCGATCTGCGTCTTCGCTTCAAGCTTGCCGGCGTCGTCTTTCGACTTGTCGCGCAGCTGCGTGAACGTGCGAACGGCGTCGTCGTAGCGTTCCATTTCAAGATAGATTACGCCTTTAAGGCGCAGCGCGGGCAGGAGGTTCGCGTCGCGGCGGAGCGCCTGATTCGCGTCGGCAAGCGCCTGACGGAAGTTCTTCTGCTGCGCGTAGAGCGCGCCGCGAAGGAAGTAGAGGCCGGGGCCGTCGTACTTCGCGAGAAGATCCGTATAGAGCGCGAGCGCGGCGTCGTAGTCGTCGATCGACGCGAGGAACTGGCCCTTCTCGACCATGAGCGCGACGTTCGATTCGGCGCCCGCGGTCGCTTCGTCGAAGAGCTTGCGCGCTTCGTCGATTCGCTTAATCTTCGCCAGAAGAATCGCCTTTTCCTTTTTGTAATCGGGGACGTCCGGCGCGAGCTCGATCGCGCGGTCGATCTGTTTGAGCGCTTCGTCGGTCCGGCCGGTCAGCTGGAGATACGCGGAATACTGCGAATAGAGGCGCGGTTCCGCTTCCGGCTCGATTCCAATCGCCTTCTCGACGAACGGAATCGCGGCGCGCGGATCGTTTTCGAGGAGCGCGCGGAACATGAGCGCGAGGACTTTGACGCTGTTCTCCGTGTACTCGTCTTTGCTGGAAATCGCGAGGTCGAGCGTCTTTTTAGCGTCCGCTTCCCGCTCGGCGATCATATAGAGCCGGCCGAGCGAAAGATTCGCGATCGGCATGTCGGGATTCTCTTTGAGCGCGTATTCGAGGTCGCCGATCGCGTTGTTGCGCAGCGCCTGCCAGCCGCGGGGAAGCTCGTCCAAATTCAGCTCCGGACTCATAAAGAGCTGCGCAACGGCGAGCCCGCGATCGAGCCGGGCAGAGACTTTGAGCTGATGCGCGAATTCTTTGTTCTCTTCGTCGAGACCCATCTTCTCCGCTTTGTTGAGAAGCGAAACGACTTTGGTGAGATCAAGAAGAGTCGTCGCGGAAAGCTTAAGCTCCGTCGCGAGATTAATCAGTTCCTCGGCGGAATTCTCTTTCGTCGATTCGCCCAATTCCTTCTCGACGACCTTTTCGAGCTCTTCGTCGATCGAACCCTCTTCCTCTTTCGGGTCTTCTTCGTCGACCTCCAGCTTCGGTTCCCCGGCTTCGGCTTCCGGCTCAGGAGCCGCGGGCGGCTCGGCCTGTTCCGCCGATTCCGCGGCGGGCGCGTCGGGCAGGACGGGCTCCGGCTCGTCCGCAAAGGACATAGAAATCGAGACGGCCGCCGCGACGGCGCTTACCGCAAAGTAAATCGAAAGACGTTTCCAAGACAGGGACATAACGTTCCTTTCGTATCGTTTTGTTATTTAAATCTTTGTTACGACGAGCCTCCGGCGCCGACCGAGCGGACATGCGCGACGGCGGCGGCTTTCTCCGGAATAATTCTGCGTTTGCGCGTATTATATAGATTTCAGGAACTAATGACAATATATTTTTTCTCACAGGACGTAAAGCCGCGAGCGACGGCGCTACGACTTGCAGGAAACGCGGAAACGGCGTATAATGACAGGACGCGGCAAGGGTCGAGGATCCGGCCTCGCGCCGCAGGCCCCGACGGGGCGTTACTTTAACGAGGACTGGATTATGTTTATTGGACCGGTATTTGCGCGTGAAGCGACCATCGCGCCCAGACGCGATAAAACGTACGTCGGACGCGGCGTTTACGGCGGATTTCTGCTGCTCGTCGTGAGCGCGGCGTGGCTCGTTACGAGCGGCTCGCAGCGCATCGTCGACGTGGGCGACTTTGCGCGGTTCGGCTCGTCCCTTTTCGGGCTCCTTGCGCCCCTTCAGCTCGTCGTTACGCTCTTCTTCGGCGCGACGCTCGCCGCGGCGGCCGTCGGCCAGGAGAAAGACCGCAAGACGCTCCTACTCCTGCTGCTCACGCGGCTCACGAACAGCGAACTCGTACTCGGCAAGCTGTGCGCGGCGCTCCTGTCGATTCTCGTCTTTATCGTCGTGTCCGTGCCGATTCTGCTCGCGACCGCGCTTCTGGGCGGCGTCTCGCTCGGTCAGGTCGGGCGCGTCTTCTGCGTTACCCTGTTCGCGACGCTCGCGAGCGGCTCGCTCGGCTCGGCCGTCGCGCTCTGGCGCGATAAGACGTTCCAGGCGCTTTCCGCGACGATTCTCCTGCTGACGATCTGGATCGGCTTCTGGGAAGCGGTCGGGTTCGGTATTTTGGGCGATTCCTGGTTCGGATATTCGACCGAAGCGATCGCCTGCGCCATGAGTCCGTGGCGCGCTATTCTCGTTGCGGCAAGGCCGGACGACCTCGGCGCCGCGACCGGATTCCTTTCCGCGCTGCATAATTCGCTGGCCCCGGTCGCGCCCTTCCTCGTTGCGTGCGCCGCGCTCACCGCAGTCATTAACGCCGTCGCCATTCTCATGGTCCGCGTCTGGAACCCGTCCCGCGAAACGATTAAAAACGCGACGATGGAGCAAGACACATGGCGTCAGGAAGCGATTCAGGCGCGCCTCGACCGGGAAGCGGCCGAACGGCGGTCCCAGATTTCCGGAACGCGCGACGACAATCCGTACGCCGATCTCACGGACAACCTTTTCGCGGTCGAAGAGACGCTCCACGACGTCGAGACGCGCGAAGGGACCGCGGGCGTGGCGGCGGTCGCGCGGGAAGTCCTCTCGCAGAAGAGCGGGCTCGTTACGGAAGAGTCGATCGCCGCGGGCGTCGCCCCGGAAGGGAAATACGCGATCGACCCGTCGGTCTCCTCGAGCGGAAAAGCGAAAGAAGTCTGGGACAATCCGATTCTCTGGCGCGAGCTCTGTACGCGCGCGTACGGCCGTAAGACGTTCGTCGTTCGAATCGCCTACGTACTCCTGTTCGTTCTCGCGGCGCTCGCGCTGCATCATACGTTCGCGACGGTCGCCACGCCGTCCTTCGCGCAGCTCGCCGCCCCGACGCTCCCGCTCATTCTCCTGTCCATGTTCCTGCTCAACGCGCAGGCGATCGCGTCGATGACGTCCGAACGCGACCTGGGCGCCTTTCCGCTCCTGCTCGTGAGCGATTTGCAGCCGAAAGAGTTCGTATTCGGCAAACTGCTCGGCGCCTTCTACAATATGAAGGAAGCGACGGTTCTCCCACTCTTCCTGTGCGTCTATCTTGCGTACAAAGGGGCGATTGAGCCGTCGACCGCGTTCTATCTCCTCGTGGGAATCCTAACGCTCTATCTGTTCGTCGCAATGATCGGCGTTCATATCGGGCTGCAGTATGAGAACACGCGCAACGCGACGGCGACGAGTCTGGGCGTCGTCTTCTTCCTGTTCGTGGGCGTCGCGGTCTGTATCTGGACGATGCTCGCGTTCAGCGGCTCGTTCGAAGCGCAGCTACAGCCGTTCCTGGCCTTTATGATCGGGGGCGGCGTCGGTCTCTACGCCGCGCTCGGCGCGCGCAATCCGTCGAAAGCGATCGCGCTGGCGAGCTTTACGCTCCCGCCCGCGACCTTCTACGCCGCGACGAGCTTTATGCTCGGCAAGCCGTTCCTGGTCTTTGTTTCCGTCGTCGCCGCGTACTTCTTTGCGTCGCTGGCGATGCTCGTGCCCGCGATCGACGAATTCGACGTCGCGACCGGACGCGCCACCGCCGACTGATTCAGGCGCCGCTTTTACTCTCACGCGCAGGAGTCCGGGCCTCGCTCGCCGGCTCCTGCGTTTTTTATTTGCGCTTTGCCGCAACCGACTGCGGCAAATAAAGTTCGCTGAAAGAACCGCTCGTATGAACTACCGAATTATCGATAAAGATTCCTATTACCGCAAAGGCGTCTTTCGGCATTTTTCCGAAGACTGCAAATGCTCGCTCTCCATGACGGCGCGCGTCGACGTCGCCGAACTTGTCGCATGCTCTAAACGGACGAATACAAAGTTTTACCTGAATTTTCTCTATCTGCTTTCGAAAGTCCTCAATTCGCGCGACGACTATAAAATGGGCTATCTCTGGCAGACGCAAGAGCTTATCTGCTACGACGTTATTCATCCCACGCAGTACGTCTTTCACGAAGACACGGAGACCTGCACGCCCGTCTATACGTACTATAACGCGGACTACGGCGTCTTTTACCGCGGCGCTTTAGACGACCTCGAACGCGCGAAACAGACGCGGGAGTACGGCTTGGACATGGCGAATCACCCGAACTGGTTCGACGCGTCGTATATCCCGTGGACGTCGTACGATTCCCTCAATATCGAGCTGCCCGACGGCTATCTCTACTTCGCGCCGATCATTAACTGGGGCAAATACCGGGAAGAGAACGGACGGCTCGCCATGCCGGTTACCGTCCGTCTCAATCACGCGGTCGCCGACGGGTATCTCGCGGCGAACGTCTTTCGGCTGCTGGAACGCGAGATCGCCGCGTTCTGCGCGCGCTGACGCCCCGTTCGCTGCGCGCGGTTCCCAACGCAAAAAAAGCCGCCCGATCGGAAGAGGAAAAGCCCTTCCAATCGGGCGGCGCGCGTTTAGAGCGAAACTCCAAACCGAACGGCGGATCAGTCGGCTGCGTTATAGAACTCGACTTCCCAGAGGCGCGCCAAGCTTTCCGGCGTCTGCGTGATATGAAGCCGGAAGCGCTTCGACGTCGTCTTCTGGAATTTCAGCGCGACGATAATCGCCTCGTTTTCCGTAACCGCCGAGCCGGGCAGATCGACGAGCTTGCCGTCTTTCTCGTACATGAGGTGAAAATCGCCGATCGGCGTCTTATAGCCCGCCTGACCGGAGACGATGCGCGCCGCGTTAATCGTAACGGGCTCGTCGAAGGTAAAGTCGACCCAATGCCCGTCGTCGTAGTCGCTGACCCAGCGTCCCTCGTTGACGGAAAAATCGGCCTTGCCGTCGTTAATATTCTCTTTCGGATATTTCGGGCCTTTCTTATATTCGCTGTCGACCGTAATTTTCGCTTTCAGCGCGATATTCTCGGCGTCGGCCGGAAGCCATTTCGGACTCGCGAGCGCGGACGCTTTCGAAGTCGGGGGCGCGACGCCCTTTTCCATAAGCGCTTTGAGCTCGTCGAGATGCGATTTATAGACGTCGCGCGGAAGACAGTCGTTCTTTTTGCAGATCGACGCCGCCATGCCGACGACTTCGCCCATCATGCCGCCGGTGCGCATCACGCGAATCGTACCCAGTCCAATGTGGGTTACGCTGATATCGCGGCCCGCCATAAAGAGGTTCTCCACGTTGCGCGAATAGAAGCAGCGGTACGGAATCGCGTAAGGCTTAATCGCGACCTGTTTGCAGATCGCGCGGAACTGCTCTTCCGGGAAATCTCTAAGGTTCGCCGGATCCGGATAGTGCAGATCGATCGACCACGTCGTCGTCACGGACGCGTCCTCGAACGGCTTCGCGCCGACAATATCCTGCTCGCGCAAAACGACGTCGCCGAGCAGACGCCGCGATTCGCGTTTGCCCGCAACGTACGCCGTCCAGTTGAGCTTGCGCGTCTTGACTTTGTCTTCCCAGCCTTTCGGAGTGTGGTTCTTCATATAGGACCAATGTCCGTAGGCGGCGCGCAGGCCGACGTCGCGAATGCGTTCCATCTCGTAGACCTGATCGCGGTTCATGCCCCCTTCCCAGTCCCAGTCGCCGTGAGTCGACGGTTTAATCGTATTCTCGTTAAACTGAATCGCCCACGGGAGTTCCGGAAAGGTAGTCTCTTCGCCGACGTCCGCCGTATTCCATTGGACCGACGACCCCATCGTGAGCTTGTCGGCCTCTTCCGGCGCGCTCGGCTCGTCGTATTCCGACTTCGCTTCCCGGCCCATACGGTAATCCGCGCCCGCAAGATAGCCGACCGCCGCGTCGCCCGTGCAGTCGGCGAACGTCCTGCCTAAAAAGCGGAT
>CAMNJU010000201.1 GCA_946541595.1 uncultured Planctomycetales bacterium | reverse complement strand
GCGCTCGCCGCGACGGGGAACGCATCGCTCGAAAGCGCGGCCGCGGCGTACCGCGCCGCCGCGTTCGCGGACTACGGCGCCGCGCTCGACGACCTCAATATGATCGACCGAATCGCCGCGTATCAGCAGGAGCGCGTCGATCGCGGAATCTCGGTTCCCAACGACGCGTTCGCCGATCTGGACGATCCCGATTTTGAATATCAGGTCTGCTTCGCCGCCGGAACGCCTGTTCTCATGGCTGACGGTACGACTAAGCCGATCGAAACGGTACGGCCGGGCGATCTTGTTCTCGCGTCCGATCATCTTGATCCGGAAAGCAAGCCGGTTCCCGCGCGCGTCGTTCGGTTCTTTGACAACGGACTTAAGGAAGTCGTTCGCGTTCGCTTCGAGGGTGGAACAGAACTCGTCTGCACGCCGGGCCATCGATTTTACGTCGTCGGGCAGGGCTGGAAGCATGCGAGCGAGCTTGCGCTTGGCGACGCATGTCTTAGCGCCGACGGGAAGCGCGTTGCGTTTGAAGGGCGCGACGCGATTGCGGAACCGGTTGGCGTGTTTAATCTTGAAGTTGAGGGGAAGCATACTTATTTTGTTGGGCGGGATGTTGCCGTCTTGGTGCATAATGAATGTCCTTATTGCAGTATAGAACACCCTTCTTCTGGCGACCTTGTGTGGATAACGCCTGGCGTTACCGGCTTCGTGCGAGAAGGAGGGCAGAAGCCATGTCCCTATTGTACAGAATTTTCGATGACTCCTTCCGAGTTTATAAGTCAATATGTGAATCGTGAAGTTTATACTTCGACGGACATAAAGTATACATTGAGTAAGGGGTGCGTAGGAATAGCATTGTTTGTATGTGGAAAAATATTTAATGATCCATCCAGTTATGAGCCCTACTGGGCGATGCCTATTAGTCGTGTAGACGCTTGTCTTTTTTTGGATTATTCAGAAGCCTGTAACTTCTACAAGCAAATGCGGAAAGAGAAGAAGAACCCTGTTCTTATGATGTATTTAGATGAATGTGGCGAGGTAGTACAAAATTTCAAAATTCCAGATAAACGAAAATATTTTACTCCTTCCGATTTTACCCCCAAGCCAGTATGTTATGATTATAGGACATTAGCTAATGTCAACGTAGGAGGAGAAAAGGTTCCCTGTTGGGTTCATGCCACAAATGGATGGCAAAACAACCCCAATCAAGAAGTCTTGTTTACTCCTGTGTATACAAAATACGAAGGAGATTCTCGAGAATGTATTTTTATTGTTATTCCCCACACAGGAACTTCAGGATTAAAATTAGAAACAAATTTTGATATTCCGGATGTTATTCCAAGCGATTGTCTCCCCCTACCTTTTTTCTCTTCAAATAAGGGTAATAAGGGTAATTAATTGAAAAGAAAGAAATAATATGAAATTTAGTAAACTGCGTAAAGTATATCTTAGCATCATTTTGCTTTTTACCAGCGTGCTGATTTTTGCCGGTCTAAAAGGAGTGAGCAATTGGAAAAAGAAAGTAGATTTTGAGAACAGAGTACACAAAATGAGATTTATGATAGACTCATTTAGGAATATTTGTACTTTACTTGAGGATAAGGTTGAACCAATAATCAATAATTACGTTGCGTATAACAAACGCGATAAACCGTTGGGCAGTTGGAGAATGGCTTTTTTATATTACGACCATGTGATTAACTGCAGCGGCTCTCCTCTCCCAGGTGAAAGTGGGAACGAATGGATGGAAGGAGGCAAATTTTTCGGCACATATTTTCATCCTTTCAAAAATTGGGACGAGGAACCGAATTATTCATTTCATTGTGAAGAAGTCTGTTGGAACGACAATCCTCGTTCGCCACATTACAACGATACAAGCGTCATGGCTCTTGTTGGGCCCGGAACTGCCTTTGAAACAATCCAGGACATACAAGTTCCCACTCTATTTGAGGCAAAACTGCAAGAATGTCGTGCGGGCGCCGCTATTCTATTTATAGAGGCGGTTAACTCGGGCGTTCACTGGGGGGAGCCGGGCGACTTTGACGTTGAAACGGTAACTAAAGAACAGCTTTTTCCGGGAGATACGGAGGGAATACTTGTCGCTTTTGCCGATTGGAGCGTTTGGTATATTGAAAGAACTGTTCCCATGGAAACGCTAAAGCATTTTATGACCATAGAATCGAGTAAAGAACACGACCGTGAAAAAGAGTTGTCTCCCTATGGAAAGTGGATACCATCGGATCTTGATTTTTAGACAGCCGATACTTTGAACGAATTGAAGTTATGGAATTCATGCAACAGATCCCGATAACGCCGCTTTCCACAAAACAGACCGCCGCCATGTACCATATACGGCGCGTTGCAGCCGCGCGGCAAGCTTGACTCAATAACGCCACCGTGTTTGGATATTTACCAGATTCTATCAGTATAGGTAAACAAAAATGAACCGTAGAAGAATAATAAGAACAATATGTATATCATTCATATTGTTGCTATTTTGCTTTATGACAAGATGTGTCTATCTGCGCCGAACTGAACCGCTCGGGTGGGTACTGATACCAAGCTCTCCTTCCCTTTACTATCGAGATCTTTGTGATCAGTTACGAAAAGCAGAAAAAGAGAACTATTCCTATGCTCTTCCGTCTGATATAACTTCGCCAGAAGGAGAGCCCCTCTTGAGTTGGAGAGTTAATCTTTGTTTGAAGGCTGAACAAGAAGGACTCGAAGTATACTCTAGCGCCAATCCACCAAGCGGAGCGCCTAAACCGGGAACTTCTTACACAGAGTTGGTTCATGTTGACAAGTCGTGGAATTCACCGGAAAATCAAAAATTACGCGCAAATATTCCTTTGATGTTTGACAGTGTTCCATTATCCGAAAGGCGGGACCTTTCGGGTTGTGGAACCTTGATGTTTAGAATAAAAGAGACTCACGAGAAAGTATTGGCCGAAGGCTATGAGAAGCACAAAAGTAAGCCATATATTGTTTTTGTCCATCCCAAATATGCGGTTCCTTGGACAGAACCGGGCGATCTTTCATGGAAAACGTTTGTTCATAAAAAAATGTGGCTTCCGAGCGTGCGGAGACGGTATTACATTTCCGTAGACGGCGAGAAGCATATTGTTAACAATCTCTCAAAAGAGGAGTGGGAAACCTTATTTGAAGAAGGAAGCGACGGATCAATTCGTTGAAACAATGATAAAATCAACGCGCTTAACATATGAGCGGAGCTTGCCGTTATCCATTTTAAATGAAACGTCTATTCAGTAACGCCACAAACGTGTACAAGAACCTTTCCTTAGGATAAAGAAAAAGAAGATAAGAGTAAAAGCGTCCTTTATGTTATCAGTTTGCTTTGCGTTATCAAAGAAAGACGTTTCATCAGAAGAAAAAGAAAGGAAAGCCAGAGGAACCCTGAGAAGAGAAGAAAGAAGTCGGGGCGACACGATTTGAACGTGCGACCCTCTGCTCCCAAAGCAGATGCGCTAGCCAGGCTGCGCTACGCCCCGATTCGCCGCGTGAACGAATTCCCAACGGCTGAATTATTCTATCACAGATTTACGCGTGCAACAGGGGGGAAAATAAAAAACGCGCAAAAGAGGGGAATCTCCTTTGCGCGTTTTTTGTTTCTGTTCTTTGCGCGTTTGACGGCGCCGGTCAGATGAAATCCTCGTGTCGTACGACGCCCGATTCTTCTTCGACTTCTGCGTGCGTCTGCCATCTCCAGCGACGGCTCGGCCGGCGTTTCTCTTCACGGACGCCGTACCTTTGCTCGACCTTGAACCCCAACGCCTCTTTAATCCGCTCGAAGAACGTTTTCGGGAGCGGATACTCGACTTCGACCGTTTCGAACGGCTTTTCCGCCTCTAGATAGAGTTTCCGTACGGAAATTTTCGGCCCAAAATCGCCGCCGCACACGCTGCACGGCTCCTCGTTTTTAGGAGCGCGCACCGCGTGACCGCAGTTCTTGCAGATATACCGATATTCCCAGGCGCCGTACCCGTACCGTTTTTCTTTCATGTCGAGTTGGATTACAGGAGCGAAAAGGTTAACTGACCGACACGCCCGAAACGCTAAACGACGTTCGAGCCCACCTCCTTTTATTATAGTCTTGAAAAAAATCTTTGTCGAGTCCTTATACAATTTCTTTAGATATTTTTGCCGTTCGGAAGGTTGGCGCGCGTTATTATCGCGCGTCCATTTGCGGAGGTTCTTTATCTTGCGCGAATTCGTATTCGCTCCGGTCTGTTCGCGCTGTCGGACTGAGTTCGCTCAGGTCGAATTTTTGCGTCTCTTCCTTCTAGGAATAGAGGAAGAAAAGGTTATAATGAAGGGGTAACGGCGTGGAGAAAGGGTTTTCTCCGCGTATTGAAACGTGTGAACTCAACTGCGGCGCGCCTCTTTCGGCGAGCCGCTTGAAATATTAGAAGAGAGACGAATTACCATGGCCGAAACGACGACGCGCCGCCCTTCGCCGGCGGCGCCGCCCGAGCCCGACCTTCGCAATCCGGCGCTCGCGGGTCTTCTCGCGTGGCTTTTTCCGGGCGCGGGGCACCTGTATCAGCGCCGCTATTTCAAGGGCGCGCTCTTTGCGATCTGTATCTGGCCGATTATGCTCGCGGGTCTTTTTATGGGCACTTACCGAACGGAGCCGACGTCGCAAACCGCGTCGGGTCAGATTCATTTCGCGCGCACGGTCTACTGCTCGTGGCGGCCGAGCGACAAGCGTCTGTACTTCGTTCCGCAGGCGTGCGTCGGGGTTATGGCGCTCCCCGCGCTTTGGCAGGCGCGTTTTCCAAGCGACGCCGACGGCTCCTTTTCGTCGACCGCGTTTGCGCCGCCGCGTATTCCGTCGGAGTCCCAGACGCGTCCGAATCAGCCGGACGCCAACGATATCGCGCGCAATCTGCACTCGTGGCTCGACGTGAGCACTATTTTTACGGTCGTCGCGGGGCTTCTGAATCTGCTCGTCGTCTTTGACGCGATCGGCGGGCCCGCGCCCGTCGAGTACGAAGAGGAGTCCGCGAAGAAAGAGGACGGCGAAGAAGAGACGAAAGAAGAGAAGAAGTAATGTGCGTTGAGAAGGTTCTTCCGCTCGAGGAAACGGACGAGGGGCCCGTCGGAACGATTCAGTTCCGGGTTCGCTATAAAGAGACCGACCAGATGGGCGTCGTCTATCACAGCAATTATTTTGCCTATTTCGAGATGGGCAGAACGGAGCTCATGTCTTCGCTTACGGGCGTTCGGTACCGCGATCTGGAAAAGGCGAACGTCAAAATGGTGGTCGCCGCCGTCGACTGCGTCTATCATAAGCCTGCGGAGTACGACGATTTGCTCACGCTTAAGACGCGCGCGTCGAAAATCGGCCGCGCGAGCCTGACGCACGAATACAAGCTGTATCGCGGCGACGAGCTTCTCGTCGTCGGGCACACCAAGCTGGTTACGGTCGATCCGACCGGCAAGATCGTGCCCGTCCCCGACTGGCTCCGCCATCCCCGTAAGATCGATAAGAACGAATTGGAAAATCTGACTCGCCGATAACCGCGCCGTACGCGCTAATCTTGTTTAAAAGGGGAGTTACGTGAAGGAAACTTATTTCATAACCGGAGGGACCGGCTTCATTGGCAGGAGGCTTGCGTTCAAACTTGTCGAAGCCGGCAAGCGGGTCGTCTGCCTTGCGCGTCCGACGTCGAACCGTGCGCCGCTCGCCGCGCTTGGAGTTTCCTTTATCGACGGCGATCTTAGCGATCTTGAAGCGCTGCGCCGCGGAATTGACGGAGCCGACGCGGTCTTTCATCTCGCGGGCCTCACGCGTGAAACGCGGCCGGGCGACTTTCAGAAAGTAAACTGCGCGGGCTCTGTCAACGTCGCGTCGGCGTGCGCGGACCTTGGCGGCAAGCGTCTTGTCGCGGTCTCTTCGCTCGCGTGCGCGGGAATCGGCTTGCGCGAGCCGAAGGCCGTTCCGGCTGGCGAAGAGGCGTACGCGCCCTATCGGCTCCGTCGCGAGACGGATCTTCCGCGTCCACTTTCGCCTTACGGCCGGAGCAAGTTCGCGGCCGAGAACGAGCTCCTTCAGTTTGCCGACCGCGCCGCCATTTCTGTGGCGCGTCCCCCCTACGTCTTCGGCGAAGGGGACATGGCGTCCCTTAAACTCTTTCAGATGGTCAATAAGGGCGGCAGGATAACGCTGCCGGGCTACTTGGATCAATTCTATTCGTTTGTTTACGTCGACGATCTGGCCGACGCGCTTATCGCGATCGAAGAGCGGGGCGAACGTCTTACGCCGACGAGTCTTGCGCCGACCGATCCGGATAGCAAAGGGGCTCGCGGAACGTGTTCCGGCGCGGGCGTCTATTTTGTCTGTTCCGCGTCGGCGATAAAATTTTCGACGTTTGGCAAGCTCATCGGGGCCGCGTACGGGCGATCGCGCGTTTCGGCGATCCGGGTTCCGCCGCTTGGCGTGCTTGGCGCGGGCGTTTACGGCGAGATTTATAAACGCGTTCGGGGCAAGATTCCACCGTTTGACTTAAATAAAGCGATTGAAGCGGTTCGCGGGCCGTGGATCTGTTCCGGCGCGAAAGCGGCGGCGCAGCTTGGCCTCGACTTTGGATCGGAGCTTGACGGCAAGATCGCGCGC
>CAMNJU010000200.1 GCA_946541595.1 uncultured Planctomycetales bacterium | reverse complement strand
ACGCAAGCCGCTCCCGAAACGGTTTCTCGAGGTTCTGCGCGCTCGAAAGGATATCTTGAAAGCCCGCGAGGCAGTTGAGTTCTGTGAGAACGTCCTCTTTCCGTTTGAAGTAAACGTAGAACGTACCCTTGGCGACGCCGGAAGCGTCGCATATTTCTTCGATTGTCGTGTCGGCAAGACCCTTTTTGCGCACAATGCGCGAAGCGGCCGCGACAAGTTTGCGTCGCGTTTCCTGCGCCATTTGTTCTCGTTTAGTCATAGGGCGGCTCCTTTCCTGCGCCAGCTTTGAACGCATTATAATATTTGTTGACTAAGAGTCAATGACCGCCAGTCAATAAAATTAAATGAAATTTATTACTGAATTCATCTTTTGTTATGATAATAGGTTGCGCGTTACTCGGCCGTCCCAAACCGAAGGCGCGAGCTTCCCAACGGTCCGACGCCAAGCGGCGCGAAATTGAGAAACGGCACGATATGAAACATATTAGCAGGCGGGAAACGCCGGTTTCAAGCGCGCGTCGACGGCGGGAGTTTCGTCTGAAATCATTCAAAAAGGAAAAAAGAATATTTAATAACAATTTGACATTTAGTTATCTTTAGTTTAGCATATGTTTGAACACGGAAGTTTCCCGTCGTTCGGCGGGAGAGTAACGGAGCATTAAGTTCGTCTATTCGTTTGGCTTGTAACAATCGGGGGCGGTAATGGTTTCGGATAATGATTCGCGTTTTAGAATAGAATCGAATGTGTTCGTTGAGCTTCTGGATGAAGACGCGGAGGAGTTTGCCGTTCCGGACGGCGTGACGGGTATCGCAGATCATGCTTTCGCTTACCGTCCTTCTTTGGCGTCGTTGACGATTCCCGACGGCGTGACCTATATCGGGGAAAGCGCTTTCGAGGGGTGTTCTTCTCTGAAATCGCTAGCGACGCCCGCAAGTTTAAAGAGTATTGGAACGGGCGCGTTCTACGGCTGTTCCGCTTTGGAAACGCTGGACCTTCCCGCCAGCCTGACCGATATCGGCTTCGCGACTTTTGAAGGCTGTCTTTCTTTGACGTCCCTGGCAATACCCGCGAGCGTAACGAGCATTGGATTCTGGGCGTTCAGAGGCTGCGCGGCTTTGCAAAGGTTGGAGATACCCGCGAGCGTGACAAGTATCGGCCTGTACGCGTTCGTCGGCTGTCCGTCCCTGATTCTTCGGGTAGCCAAAGGATCGTTCGCGGAGCAGTACGCCAAGGACAACGGTATTACGTACGAACTGATTTAGTAAAACGGGCATGAACGCGAGTTCGGGCGCTTGCGGCGAATTAGTCGGAGCGCCCGCGTTTTCTTGCGCGCCGCTTTCCCGCGCGGAACCGCGGCGCCGTATCGGGGCGTCGAGGGGGCGTCGAGGGGGCGCGTTCCTCCGGCGCGGGCCGTTTCGCAACAGTTTCTGAACGTTCTGTAAACTGTTTTTATTTCTTAATATGAATTAACAAAATACTCTCGTTTTTTTAAAAAATCTCTGTTGACGGTTCGCAAACTCGAGTTAAACTTTGCGCCAAATAAAGCGAGTAAGAAAATTTGAACGTTCGAGGGAACGTTAAGCGTGGAGTCTGTTATGTCGAGTACCGTCCGTCTTTTGAAGAATTGTACTTTCTCTTTCCCGGATTCTGAACGCGCGCTTCGCAGTCGGCTTCGCTGACGTTTCGCGTTTGCGGGAAACGTTCCGTTTTCTTTCGCGATTATATTCATTGCGCTCTCTTTCGGTTTCTCCGCGGCCGCGGGCCGTTTTGCGGCGGCAGTCTAACCGAACCGGCGTCAAGACATGCCCGATCCGCTGTTCTGCGGTTCGGAGCTTCGCATGCGAGCGCTCCGTTTATCGGCGCTTGCTAATATCGTTTACCTTTTTTAAAGAACAGGAGGGAACAGAAATGTTTGAAGTCCTTAAAGAAATTCGAGCGCGTTACGCGCTCTATCGGTCGTCCGAACCGGAACAGGACGACTACCTCTGGTCGCTTGCGACCAGCTGCGGGCGGGGCGCGTTTATCTCCAATATGGTCCAGTTCGACTGGTTCAGTTGGGAAATCTACTGCGCGTCTTCCGCGGCGTGCTCGTCCGGAACTCAGGGCTGCGCGGAACTGCGCCGCGCCCGCGTTTGGGCCGCGTTCCTCGTCCTCTGCTCGCTGGTCGAGCAGATCGTTTGGATCTACCTTGCCTCGTCTCTCGAATGGGACGCGTCGCTGGGCCGTTGGTACGCAATCCGAACGGCAAAATTTGAGCTCCGAATCTATTGGGAGTTCGTCGCGCGTCAGGCCGCTCTTTTGGCGCTGGCGTCTTTCTTCGCATGCGCGTTTCCCATCGAACGCAACGGCATGCTCCGCGACCGGTCGGTCGACGGAAGCGCCGATTATCCCCGCCTCTTCTCCAGTCGAATCTGCGCGACCGACGGTCTGGGCCGCGACGGCCGACGTAAACTTATGAGAATGTGTCCGGCGTAGTCAGCTCGCGGGCTTATGGCGCGCAGCCGCGCCGTTCCATTGAACCGATTTGCGTTACGCAAATCGATTCAATCCCCGAGGGAAACGCCTCTTCTTCCTCTTGCGATTATCTAAACAAGTTCCCAATGAAAAAACGCCGCGCGCCGAACTTCGCGTTTTGAACGAAGATTGACTTTGCGCAGCGTTTGTTTATTTAGCTTAATTTCATACAGAACGCGGTTTATAGCGCGTTTTATTTCGAGCCGCCCGCGCCGTTTCCGCGCGTTCTAATTCTCAAAGAACATAAGCCCAAAGGCGTCGTCCCCTTTTTGGGAATTCTCAACGTTCCAGCATTCGACGCCGACGCCGGGCGTTACCCGTCTGACGGCGACGCGCCACACGCCGCCCTGTTCCGGCGGCCGTTCCGTAATTTCCGCGAGCGGAATCGCCGCTTCGACCGTCCAGCTCGAACCCGTTTCCGACTGCGCGACAAAAACGCGCGGATTCCAGTTCGGATCGTTCCAGTTGGAATCGTACAGCCAGCCCCGGCAGTCGAATACGAATTTGTAGGCGGTCGTATAATCGCCGTCGAGATCGATTTGAATTTCAACGCGGTCGTATGCGCCGAGGTCGTCGTCGCGATTGCGCGGCGGCTTGTTTTTCGCGGCGGTTCCGCCCTGGCCGGAGACGGCGTTGAGCGCGTCGGTCAAGGTCGCGGAAGAGCCGGCGTCGCGGCTCGGATAGACGAAACCGTCCGCTTTCTGGCAGGTCGCCGCAATATAGAGGTACTCGGAATCGTATCCGAACATGACTTCGGACCCGATCTTTTTCGTAAAGGCGCGGTTCTTTTCGCGCCATAATTTCGCGTTCTTTTCCGAGACGGTCGGTTCGCGCGTCTGGGGCGCTTCGTTATAGGGCGCGGAGAGATCGAGCTTTTGCGCGTTTGCCCAAACGTTCTGTTCCGGCGCGCCGTCCAAATAGGGCTTTTCCAAAACGCGTCGGCAGGAGAAGAGCCCCAGCGGACAGTATTTGTTTTCTTCGGACCGCACGTCCCCTTTCGGGGCCCGGAGCCAGTATTCCGCGGCCGCGCGCACGCCCCAAACGTCGTCGCCCGACGCCTGCGAACGCATGAGATAGAACCGCATAGCCCCTTCTAGGTCGCCCCGGCCCGCCTGCGCCGCCGCGAGCGGGAACCGGATTTCCGGAGCCATAAACGCGTCTGGTGCGGCGTCGCGAATTGCGTCGCCAAGTTTGCCCGCCTGAAGGAACCGTTCAATCGGCGACTGATTGAGCGTTTCCGCGCCCTGAAGCTGAACGCGGCGCGCGGGCTCGCCGCCGGAATAGAACTGCGCGAGCCATGCGAACGCCTCGCGCGCGCCCGGTTCGTACGGGAGCTCCGCGGCAACGAGCGCGTACGCCTCTTCCGCCGCCGTCAGATTGCCCGACTCCGCGAATCGCCGGCCCGCGCTCGAGAGATATTCGACCGCAAATTCGGGATCGACCCCGTCGATATTGGAGCGCAGCTGCGCGAGCAGCAGGGCCGTCTTCTTACCGGTTCCGTCGGAGAGCGCGTTAACGACGCCCAGTTTCTGCCGCCGATCGCCCGCGCGCGCCGCGAGCGCTTCGCCCTGCGCGGCGAGTTCGTCTTGCTTAGCGCGCCGCGCGTCGCACCCGTACGGAAGATCGAGTCCGTCGAAGAAAGTCCGATCCCCGAATTTCGTCTGAGCGGCGCAGAAGAGCGTCTGGAAATTCGTCGCGTCCCGCGTTTGCTCCGAGCCGGACAGAATAGCGCGCGCTTTTCCGGCGATCTCCGCGACGGGCCGGCCGAGTGAGCTGCAGAAGCGCGCCGCGTCGATTGTGAGATTCCCCTGCGTTTTGCCCTGGCAGACCGAGCGCGCCTTTTTGACGGTCCACGGCTCTAAATTGCACGCGGTCATGTGTTCCGTATACGCGGTCGGGTCGGCCGCGCTCTTAATAGCGCCGGGCAGTTCCCTCAGCAGCAGCTCTTGGAACGCGTCGCGCGGCCGTTCGTCGAGCCGACTGGAATCTTCGACGAGCGCGCCGATGAGCCGCTGCGCGTCGCCGGAGTTGCTCAGATCGAGCGAGTCGGGCAATTTCCCGACCCCGCCCCCGTCGCGTACGGAGTCGGACGTCAGCAGACAGCTTGGCCGCCACGTCCTTATGAGCCGAACGAGCCGTTCGCGGAATCGGGCGAGCCCGTCGCCGTCGTTTTCCGCGTCGAACCGGTTGAGAATCTGTTCGATTGAATCGCGCTGTTCCGGAGGATTGAGAAGAAAGAGCCCGACCTGAGTCGAACCGGAAACGCCCGTCTCGACGAGCGCCTCGTTAAACCGTTCGGCGTACGGGATCTCGTCGGCGACGCCCTCTTTTTCCGCTTCCCGAGCGACGAGCGCGATTTCCGTAATAAAACCTTCGTCGCCGGCGAGCTGCGTAAACGCTTCGAGCGGCGCCTCGTTTGCGCGGCCAAAGACGCCTAGCAGAGCGACGCGTTCGGCGCCGCGCCGCTGTACGCGCCAGGTGCGGCCGCCGTCGCGCGTCGCGATAATAACGCCAAGATCGCCGACCGCCCACCCGACGTTGCGATTGACGAACGTCATTTTTTGGAGCGGCGTTTTAATTCCGGTCGCGGCGGCGTTCCAGCTGATTCCGCCGTCGTCGGTATAGAAAAAGACGGAGCCGGGCGATCCGGCCGCGCCGACGAATCCGTCTTTTGCGACGACCGCGTTAAGATCGAAATAGAACTGCGCCTCGTTCGGGAACCCGCCGGGCGTCTGCGACCAGCTCGCCCCGAAATCGGAAGAGAAGAGCGCCAGACCTTGTTCGCCCACGAGCCACGCGCAATTTGTCGTTCCGTCGTACGCGACGTCCTCGACGCGCCTAACGCCGAGCGAAAGCGCCGCGCGTTCCGACTCCGGGCCGGAGATTCGCTGAACTTCGCCCAACGGGGTAACGCCGAGCCCTAGCCGCTCGATCGGATCGTAGAGCGCCGCCTGCCAGCCTCCGCTGCGCGTTCCGTCGACCGGGGTCCACTCCACGCCGGTATCGGCGCTGAAAAAGAGGCCCGACGGATAGAGATTCGACGAGTCGCCCGCGATCCACGCGTTTTCCGCGTCAAGTATGCGGACGTCGCGCAGAATAGGAAACGACGCCGTCGCGACTTCGCCCCACGTTTGGCCTCCGTCGACCGTGCGGAGAATAACGCCCTGTCCGACTTGAACCGACGGCAGGACGCGGCCGCCGACGGCCAGGCCGTAATTCTGATCGAGAAAGGAGACCGCGAAAAGATTGGCGTCCGTAGGGGATTCGGCGCGCGTCCACGTTTCGCCTCCGTTCGCCGTCTGCCAGATGACGCCGCGGTCGCCGACCGCCCAACCGCGCGTTTCGTCGACGAAACAGACGTCGTTGAGCCGCGCGTCGTTCTGCTGTTCCGGGAAATTCCGATAGGAGGGCGGATTCTCGGCGAAACGGCTTTCGTTATAGAGCCGCGGCTCGTTGTCCGCGTCGCCGAGCGTTTCGGCGGCGTCGTTAACGAGCGCGTCGGAAAAGTCGAGCAGCCCGCCGTTCGAGACGGCCGAGCGCGCGCCGCGCTGGGGCTCCGCTTCCTCTTCGGCCTGTCGTTCAGGCGGCGCCTGTATTTGCGCCTGTTCGCGGTCCTTTCGCGTAACGTCGAACAAGGGCGGGAGCTCCTCTTGCTCCTCGCCTTCCTGCGCGCCGTCCGCGCCCTCTTGCGGCGCCTTTCCCTTTTTTTCCAGCGCTTCCTCTTTGATCTTATTGGAGAAAAGCCGCCAGCCCTGCGCGTCTACTGCCGGGGCGCTCCACTGAAGCTGCGCAATCGCGAAGACAAGGGAGAAGAGAATTACCAGTTTGCGCATTTTCCCGCGTTTAACTCCGGATACATGACTCACACAACGCCAACGGCGGCGCGCCCGCGCGGCGCGGGCGGCTCGCGTCAACGGTATCTTTTTTGGCCGTCGGCGTCAAGCGCGATAGAGCCGAGGGAAGGGCGCTGCGGCGCGGCGAAACGGCGCGCCCGACGGGAATTACGCACGTTCGGAG
Source organism: uncultured Planctomycetales bacterium (assembly GCA_946541595.1). Lineage (GTDB taxonomy): Bacteria > Planctomycetota > Planctomycetia > Pirellulales > Thermoguttaceae > RUG369. Next base: position 146 of record CAMNJU010000200.1, on the reverse strand, counting down.
CGAACGGAGAGAGACGGAGAAACGGCGTTCAAACGGACAAGAAACAAAAAAACGGGAAACCTCTTTCGAGGCTCCCCGCTTAATTCGGTCGTACTTGCGAAAACGCTTTACTAAGCGTCGCGCTTCAACTCAGCTCTCATTGAGCC
>CAMNJU010000199.1 GCA_946541595.1 uncultured Planctomycetales bacterium | reverse complement strand
AGCGAACGCGACGTTGTCGTTCCAAAGGAAATATCTGCTTTCGGCACCGAAAAGGCTGTTGGAGTCGCCTTGGAGACGTTTGACGTTAATCCTTTGGGAGTGCTTTCTGATAAAACCAAGCTCGTTGCTGAATATCAGGGAAGGGAGGGCGATTCGAACGTTGTCGTTCCGTTCCCCAAGGAGGAGGTCGCCGTCGGCGACGTGTGGACAATTCCGTATGCCTTGCACCTCAAGGGAACTGACAAAGTTACGCGTCCTTATCACGTCGTAGAACGGTTCCGACTCGAAAAAATTGACGAAAAATACGCGACTATTAGTTTCAAGACGACGCTTGTTTCCATCGTGGACGATCCTGTCGTCGAGGGGGAATTAGCGGAACGTTTGTTTACAGGCCGCGCTCTCTTTGATCGCGAATTGGGGTTGAACGTCCGTACTGAAATGACGTTTGATCGGAAAGTAACAGGCGCTTTTGGCTTTTCGAGTTTTTTGGAATACAACTGTCAAGTGGTTGAAAAACTCATCAATGACGAAGAACAAGCCAAGTCGCAATAGTCGCAACTCTTCAAGAGATGTAATTAAAGTATTTAGATTTCAAAAATCAGAACACTCGAAAAGGATTTGACTCAAGGCGTCGTTATGACAAACGTGAGCGGGCAAATTACGCCGTTAGATAAGTCGGCGACTATTTTCATTACAGGGGCGACTGGATTCCTCGGTACGAGTTTGACTCGTCAGTTACTTGCCGACGGATGGCACGTTCGCGGTATGAGTCGTTCGAAACCTAAGCTTCCGCTCGGTCTTGATTGCGACGTCAAGGACGTTTGGGAGCATCCGAATTTTGAGCATGTGTCTGGCGACGTTAAGGACGTAGACTCTCTTACTCGCGGTATGACGGGCTGCAAGTACGTGCTGTCGTTAGCGGGTTACGCCCGCAATTACGCAAGGGATCCGAAAGTCTTCTTTGACGTTAATGTTGACGGTATGCGGAACGTTTTAAACGTGGCCAACCAGTTGGAGGTTGAAAAGATCGTCTGGGTTTCTACGATCGTCTCTTTCGGTCCGACCCCGAAAGGCCAGACTTGCGACGAGACGCTTGCCCGTATCACAGATAAATACTATACCGAGTACGAAGAGTCAAAGTCGGTTGCTGAAAAGGAAGCGCTGCAGTTCGCTAAGAGAGGAACGCCGTTGGTTATAGTCAATCCAACGCGTATCTACGGACCGGGGCAGCTTTCAGAGGGCAACGCTATGGCGGGGCTTATTCGAGATTACCGTCGTGGAACGGCGCCTTTTCTATTGAACTATGGAGTCAACTACGGCAACTATGGATACGTTGAGGACGTAGCACGCGGGGTCTTTTTGGCTTTGGAACGGGGCCGTGTCGGCGAACGCTATATTCTGGGCGGGGACAACGCCTCTCTCCTCGAATTATATCGCATGATTGATAAGATCGACGGAAAGAAACATTGCAAACTCCCTATGTACAAGTTTATGCCTTTGCTTGTCGCTCACATCCTCAAATTATGGGCGCGGCTGACAGGCGTTTATCCGCGTATTACGCCCGGCTGGGTACGAACGTTTCTGGTCGATTGGAAGTATTCGTGCGATAAGGCTAAGAAGGAATTGGGATACGCTCCTGTCCCGTTAGAACAAGGTTTGCGTTCAACGATAGAATGGCTTGATCGAATCAAAGACGACGAAAAGAATAAGAAAAAGTAAAGCGTTTAGCGTAACAAACGAGACGGCAATAGGTATCGCTTCGCTTTTACATGCCTGACATGTTTTCCGTCCTGTTTTTGACGGAACGTGGCGTGATAAACGTTAAATAACCGGATAACGCGGTTTTTTATTTTTTAAGGAATCACTCGATGGAACGAAACATGATGGACGAACGATCGACTGTACAGGGCGTTAATGCTTGGCGTCTTGTGCCGATGGAACGGATGAGGAATGATTCCAAATTGCGTTTTTTCCGTTTGCGGTTTGAGACGCTTCTCGCTTTCCTAATCACTTCGTGCATCCTAGGAACGTTGGGTTGCAATGTCTTTGGACGTCCGGCATTTAACGATTCTGCTCGGTATCGCGGCGAACGGACGCTCGACGACAAAACAGCGCAGGCGGCCTGGTCAACCGCTTCCAAGGGGGAAGGTGAGACTAGACATACAGCGCTTAAACCGATCGACACATATTCAACGTCCAGCGATGCTTTTGGAGAAGAAGAGGAAAAACCCTCTCTTTCTTCACGCATCAAAGCGATGTTTCAACCGTCTTCCGAGTCAACTAGAAGACCCAGCGCCAATTTTAACGGAGCCTACGAGTTAAATAGGAACGGATACTCCACGAGGGGGGACTCTCAAAGTTATCCTCAGTCTTCGCAACTTAACTCGCGTGCAAACGCGGCGCCATCGAATCCCCCTCGCGCAACGTTCTCTTCTTTGTCGGAAGAATCGGAGCAGAAAGACGGTGGATTTTGGTCAAAGCTGTTTCCTCCTCGCCCTTCTAACGTGCCGCCATCTGCCAATTCCTATGTTGTTCAGGCTCCTCAACGGTTTGCTGGCTCTGGTCAAGTTGCAAAGCCTGTTCAAACTGGCGGCGTCCAGAAACCACAAAATACGATATTCGGAAAATTAGTTCCAACGCGTCGTCAGAACGAATCGCACTCTTTATCAATTGAACAGTATGACCAAGCGCGTTTTTTACCCCCATATCAAGACGTCGAAAAATACTATTATCCCAGCGGTCCTTTGTATGGATCGCAGAACGCGGCGATAGACCCCCGTTTATCGCAAGTTGGGAATAGAGAGAACAATTCTCATACGGCAAACCAAACAGCCTTGGGAAATAACGGTTCAGTCTACGGTTCGATACCTAAACGAAACCACGCATATGACGCATATTCAAGGGGCGGCGCTCAACCGACTTTGCGTCAAGGCGGATATGCCTCTTTGTCGCCTATCCTACGTACAGATGAGAATCTTCAGACAAGTCGCGAAGGCAGCGTAGGAATGAATTCCATCGGCGTGACGCGAAAGTTTTCTGGACAGTCGCAGTCCAACCCCGTCGCGCAAGTTAGATATATGCAGCGCAGACTAGAACCTACACAGCTAAAGTTAGTTCCCGAATCGCTTTATGGTTGGAGTGAGAACACTCGGGCAATTCTTGAATCCGTTCAGGAATCTCCCTCGCAGACGAACGTTGCTTCTGGTTCTCAAAACGTCGATTATGACTTCATGTCTTCTTTGGGAAGACAGCCTGATAAAACTTGGTTTAACACGAAACAAACGCTCTCCGAACCGGGAGAAGACGCACTCGATCAAGAGCAGAAGACAGCGGGGGCTGTTGGCCAAGAGAGTGGCGATTTGGCTGAGACTCTCAGTAAAATCGATCCTTCTGGCGCGGTTATTACAAACTCAACGAACGAAGGAGACGTCGACAACGTTTCAAAGTCTGCTTCGAATGATTCAAACGACTTGATTCTTGCGAATCCGGAAGCCTCTTTGGACGAAATTTTCGACGCTGCCGTTAAGTCAGGCACGACCGGAGTCGACGTCTCCGATAATTTGCAAGAGAGTGGCGAATTGTTCGAGTCGCAAGCGCCGGAGGCTCTTGCCAACGATCCGCTCACAGAGCCTCTTCCAAACGATTTCCCGCAAGTTGGGGAACCGCTGGGAGAAACTGCCGACAGCCTTAGCCCGTTGTCAGAAGTCCCGATGAAATCCGCTGCGCCTTTGGTAGAAACGCCAAAAGAAGTGGAAGTTAATTCTCATCAAGACAATTTCATTGAACAGGCGCAGGAGTCTGAAGTTTCTATTCGCGTTCCCGAAAAAGTTGTCGAACGAAAAGTCGAATCCGGAGCCGCTCCGTTAACTCAGGAGGAGATAGAATGGGTAGGACAAGTTAAAAGCGCCATTCAGGGATTGTTGACGGAACGTCGAAGGCTGGAAAAACGTGGCGCGGATACGCGTGCTTTTGACGCTAGACTTCGTTTGCTTTATCTTGTCATTGGCGAATACGATCGTTCAATACAAGAGATTCAAGACGATTCCGATCCACTAAAAATCTTTTGGGAAAAGGAGTGTCGCGGTCTTGAAACCCTTTTGCAGAACCAACTCGAAGAGATTGATCCAAGTTTCGTTGCCGACCGTCTTCAGTCTGGATTAGAGACGCTTTCAGGATTGTGCAAAATCAAAATTCGAAAGGCTGCTCTCGTGGTTGCGCCTGCCTGTTACGGTCTGTATGAAATTCACGAGGGCGAATACGCGGCTGGCGACGTTGTTTATGCCTATACCGAACTCGATTATGTAACGAGCAAGGAGACGTCCGAAGGATTTAATATCAATGTTGAATGCCGTTGGCGACTTCTTGATTCGAACGGAAAGCAAATCATCCCGTTTGAATCGCAGCTTTGTTCGAACATTTCCGAAACGAAATTGCGCGACGTCGTTCTCAACGTGTCGGTGCCGCTTCCCAGCCAGATTGAAACCGGAACATACGTTCTGGAAATCGAAGTCGTCGATATGAATTCCGGCGAACCGGAGGCTTCCGTTAAACGCATGCAGCTCAGTGTGAAATCTGGAGAGAACTCCGATAAATGACGGTTTCTCTGGGATCGTTCAAAAAACGCGTCTTGGTTCTCTGAGAATTAAGACGCGTTCCTTTTGTTATCACAAGCGAGGTTTTTTCAAATTGTCTTCCGATCTGTTTGATGGAATTTACGACCCTTTAGGCGCAGAAGAATCGACAGAGGATCAATCTGGGCGTCAATTAGAGGCTCCGTATACTGTCAATGAAGTACTGCTGCAACTCAAGACTCTTGTTACCGAGGCTTTTCCATACACAGTTCGCGTGGTTGGCGAGACGTCCAGCTTGAGCATACCAGCGTCTGGACATTGTTATTTTACACTGAAAGATGAAAAAGCTCAGCTTTCGGCAGTCGCATGGAAGTCGACTATGCAGAAGTTGCCGTTCAAGCTGCAAAACGGAATGCAAATCGTCTGTTCCGGTAGGTTGGACGTCTACCCAGGTCAGGGAAGGTGTCAGCTTGTCGTTACTTCAATTAAACCTGTTGGAACCGGCGCATATGAATTGGCGCTGAAGCAATTGGAGGCAAAACTTCGTCGTGAGGGCTTATTTGATCAGAAGCGCAAACGCCCGCTTCCTCCGCGACTTAGCCGTGTCGGCGTTGCAACGAGCCTCACTGGCGCTGCAATACGGGATTTTTTGAATATTCTCGCAGAACGCTGCAAACGTCTCGACGTAGTTGTCGCTCAAACTAAGGTTCAGGGGGAAGGGGCGGCTCAAGATATCGTTAACGCAATTGAATTGTTAAACGCCCAGCGCGAAACCTTGCATTTGGACGCGTTGGCCTTGATTCGAGGCGGAGGCAGCGTCGAGGATTTGGCCGTCTTTAACGACGAAGGCGTCGTACGCGCTGTAGCGAAATCGCAGCTGCCTGTCGTTACCGGAATTGGCCATGAAATAGACACGTCTTTATGCGATTTGGCGTCAGACGTTCATGCCTTTACGCCGAGTCAAGCTGCAATACTCCTGTCTCCTGTGAAGGATTCTGACTGTTTGACAGTCCTTGGAGACTGGAAACAACGTTTGGCCCGCTATGTTGAACAAAAAGTTAAAGTAGAGCGAGACCGTCTCAGCGTCATGAGACAGAATCGTATTTTTACCAATCCTTATGAAGTTCTTTATGAAAAACGTGCTCAGAATTTAAACGAATTTGAGACGAAATTGACGACTTTAATTGAAAAACAAGTTGCCGTCGTTGAAAAACGATGCGCTGTCGTTAAAGAGCAATTAAAAGGGCGCGATCCGAAGGCTATCCTTAGTCGTGGGTACTCTTTCACAAGACGTTTGGCAGATCACAAGATTCTTCGCAGTTCAGAAGACGTAAAGCCGGGGCAGGTTATTGAAACGACTCTTTCCAAAGGCGTTATTAGGAGCGTGATTATTGAATAATCTTTTGGGGCGCGGCAGAATGGTTCGCGCTAACGACGCCAAGCAATTGCTCCAATTATCTTGCGTCGGTGGTACTGCCTTTGTGGGATGTTTGCCGTTCCTCGGTCTGTTTTTCCTTGTTGCGGTAACGTGAGACGGGCGACGTCGGTTGCGCTGCGGTTGTAGCCGACACAGCCTCAAGCGCCGAGCGTCTCATGGCGTTGCGTTTGCCCTTAATTTGTGGGTTGCCTCCTTCTTCTTTGATTTCGTCCCGCAATTCCTGTTGCGTCATTCTCAGCTTGCGTTCAAGCGCAATTCGTTTGAAAACATAGTCCGCTATGCCTATTGCCAGCATGGTTGCGCAGAATAAAAACGCCAAGCGTTTAAGGTACCGACAGATAAAAACGACGGTTAGCGTCGGTTCACCATTGGGCAAACTTAGCGTTGTCTCTAAATCTCTTTTCAACGCAAACGCCGCCGCTGCGATGAAGAGGAGAAGTTTCAGACATCCGAAAAAAATATGTCCTAGGGAGTCGAGGGAAAATATTTTTGATAGGTTGAGGAATGGATTGACCCGCGATGTTTGGGGCGCTAATTTGTCGGGAAGGAAAAGAAAGCCTGTTTGAAGAAAATTAGCGGCGAGCGAAGAGCCGACTACCACAAGAAAAAGGAGCGAGAGTTTGCCCAGACATTGCCAAATATAGCCTGTAAGATTAGCCGAAAACGCTTCCACGTCCGTCTGTAAAATAAATTTCTGA
>CAMNJU010000198.1 GCA_946541595.1 uncultured Planctomycetales bacterium | reverse complement strand
TTCGTCGAACTGCATCGGCTCGAGGAGCTCGCGGATCATAAAGACGTTGAGCGGAACCCCGGAGACTTCCGAAACAATACGCGACGCGAGATAGAAGGTCGCGTCGGTATAGACATACTTCGTACCCGGCTCGTTAGGGAGCGGCTGCGACAGAACGATATTGAGGAAGTTGCGGTCTTTCCACTCGGACGCGTTGTTCGTATCGATATCGAGCGCGTCGGTTGCAAATCCGGTTCGGTGGCGAATGACGTCGGCGATTGTAACTTTGCGCCAATTCGGATCGAAATCTTTCGGGAATTTCTTTTCGAAGATGGGGAAGACGGGGTCGTCGACGTCAAGTTTCCCCTGATCCTGAAGTACGCCGATCGCGGCGCATGTAAAGAGTTTCGCGATCGAGTAGGTGTTGTGGCAGCGAATTTCGTCGCGGATAACGGCCGTTTCCGAGACTCCGTCGACAATCTCACAAATGTTATAGACTTTGTTCCCATCCTCGTTGGCAATTTTGACGAGTTCAGGGAGGAGCCGGTTTTTCGCGGGCGTTTCGTCTTTATCTTGCGCGAAGAGCGAGGATGAAGAGAGCGCGGCGCCGAACGCGGCGAGGGCTAGCAGATAATAAAACTTCATGATTCGGTCCTTTGTGAAAAAAGCGGCGACTTTTACTCCAGACGGAAGATTTTCGTATCGCCCAACTTCATGGGGAATTTCGCTGTTCCGTCCTCAGAGACAAGTTCGTCGGTAAAATAGTCGTATATCTTTTTGCCGCCGGGCGCGCGGAAGGTATAGTCGCCGTCCGCGGGCGCGTGCAGTAAGACGAAAGGCCCGTTCGCCCAGACGTTGCACCATAGGTCCGTATAGATCCAGACGCCGGCCTTTGTCGCTTCGCCGCGCAGTTCGTGCGTTGTAATTTTCTTGTTGTCGACGTACAGAACGCGCGCGTTCGTTTCTTTGGCGCGCTTTTCTATCGCCGCGCGCGTCTCCCCGTCGACTGCGCCCGCGTTGACGACGACGGTCAATTTCGGCGCGGCTACGGCGCCCGAGAGAAGGTCGTCGAGTTCGTACTGCGCGTACGGCGCGCTAAGCAGATTGAAATCGCGGCGAATATCGTTGACGTTCGACGAGTATTTTCCCGAGGATATCTTCAGCATTGACTTGTCGCTCAGGAAGAGCCCGATTTCGGGCTCGTACTTCGTCGGATGGTCGAGGAAATATCGGTCCATCTTTTCGAGCGACGCGGACGCGTCCCACAGTTCTTTCGAGTTGTACCAGCCGATCGCGCCCAAGTCCATAAGCCATGTTCCGAAGTTCCTCATAGCCGTCTCTCCGGAATTGCGCAGCAGTACGTTTACGGAGCCTTCGAGGGTCGGCGTGGCGCTGTATCGGCTGATCGGCGCGTTACTTGCGTGCGCGATAAACGTTCGCGAGTCGTCTTCGTAAAGGTACATTTTGCCCGCGCGCGAGACGCTTTCCGCATTGAGCATACAGCTGCAGCCGCCTCCGAGCTGGCGGTCGACGTACGAGATCGGCGAGCAGATAATATCGACGTCGGGCGAGGCGAGCAGGTCCTTCAACGCGTAATGCGCGCTGGCGGCCGGCCCTTTTTGAACGGTCGAGAATTCGTAACTGTATCCGTAGAAGAAGATAATGAGCTTGCGTCCGTTCGTTTCCTTCCTCGCGGTTCGCGCGAGATCGAGCAGCAGCCCTGTCATCGACGACTGGAAATACGCGTTAAAGTCCAGCAGCGCTTGCGATTTGACGAGCGGCTCTTTGCGCGATTCGTCCCGTTCTTCTTTCGAGGGAACGACCGCCGTATCCAAGGAGACGTCCGAACGGCCCCACGCCTTGCGCAACGCGTCGTTCGTCTTATATTTTTCGCGGAGCCATGCGCGGAACGCGTCGCGGTCGGAGACCGAGTAGCCGGGGTAGCCCTCCGTCCAGGTGTTCGGGATGAACCATTCGTCGGTATTTTGGCCGACGGGATGATAGCCCGCGATCGAGTCCCCGTATTTCGATTCAAGGTGGCGAATAACCGCAGCGAACGCTTCGCACGCCGCCTTGCGGTATTCGGGCGAGGCGGGCGCGGCCCAGTTCCATCCCAATCCTTCGTAATCCTCGCCGGCGCCTTCCCAGACCGCTTTCGCGTTCGGATGCTTTTTGAGCCACGCGGGGGAGGCGTCAAATTTCAGTCTGGGGACGAGCAGGGCGTTTGGATTCGCGCGGAGCGCCGCGTCGCACATCGAATCGAGCGCGTCCCAGTCATAATTTCCATTTTCGTCGGGCCAAAAGTAGGCGTATGGAGCGAACGAAATAAAGTTGACGCCCGCGGCTGCGGCGAGTTTTACCTGCGCCTCGAAGACGTTGGAACCGGGAGCGCCGAGCGAGACGTACGCGGGCTCGGCCGGTTTATAGAAATGGACGTGGATATTCCTATTCTTATCGGCGCGCAAGTCAAATCGCACGCGATACTTCTTTCCCTTACGAAGATCAAGCGCAGGCTTGAGATAGAAGTGGAAGTCGGGCCTGGGCGCCTGTTTTGAATCGTAAATGCGCACGAGAAGTCCGCCGGAACCGTCGACGCCGGCGTTCGGCTGAACCTTAACGGCCGCGAAGCGAACGCCCTCATATTCGTCCCGCCAAACCGTCCAATGGTCCGTAAATTCAGACGCGGACTCGAAAGAATAGGGGCCCGCGATCGGCTTGTCCGTCTCTTCGTCGACGATTGAGAAGTTGTCGATCGCAATTACTCCCGGATCGGGACCGAAGCGGAAATGAACCGTTCCGCCGCCGTTCGAGTCTGCTTCGGCTGTGAGCGTTCTTTCGACCGTCTGCCATTGGGGAGTCGCGATTAACGCTTCCGATCCGTTCAGGCCGAAGAAGAACCGCGCGCGGGTCGGAACGCCGTCGATTGTAATTCGGGGCGCGCCGTCGACTGTCTCGACGGCGTATTTAACGGAACCTTCGGCTCCGAAAAGGGACGCGCTCCAAAGGAACGCAAAAACAGTAAATAGGAGAGAACTGAGGCGAATTAGCTTTGTCATGGTCGACTCCTGTGAAATGGCGGATTGGGAGGAGGATTTGCGTGGCTGGCAAATCGAACGCTGCATATATATTGTCGCGGATAAAATTCCGACGTCAATTGTTTTTCCGGGGCGTGGCGAAAAGCGCGCGGAGCGCTCTGAAACTTGACAAAGCGCGCGGCGTCGAATATACTACGTCCGCTTGAACCGGCGACGTCCGCCGTACATTGGGCCGTACTTTAACTTTACGCTGCGCAGCAAGTTACGCGCGGAACGCAAGGAGCCAAATTGACCAAACCGCTAACGCGCTTACTGCAGGGCGCCGGCTTTTCCGTCGGGGCGCTCGGCGTGGGAATTGCCTTTGGGCTCGTTCTTACGCCCTATATGCTCGCGACGCTTGGCGACGCGGCATATGGCGTCTACGCGCTCGCGTCTCTCTTTGCCGGGTGGTGCGGTCTTCTCGACTTTGGCCTCACGACGACGACAAGCCGCTACGTTACGCGCTTCTATACCCAAGGCGACCTTCGCGGCGTCAACGAGATCGGCGCGACCGCGATTATTCTTTTCGGCGGTATTTCGGCGCTCGTTCTTCTGCTCGCGTGCGGAGCTTTTCTCGTCGCGCGGTTCTTCGGCGCCCATTTTGACGAAACAGGGCTGCTCGCGGGCGCGCTCTTTTTCGCGGGCGCGGCGTTCGCCGTCTCGAAGATATCGGACGGGTTGTGCGGCGTTATTAAAGGAACGCTCCGTCAAGAGCTTACGGGCGGGACCGTCTTTGTCTTTCGGATTCTTTTCGGGCTGGTTAATTTCGCCGTCCTCTACTTCGGGGGCAGGGTAATCGCGCTCTTCGTCGGGAATTTGGCGCTCACGGTCGTTCAGCTGCTCGTATACGCCGTTCTCGTTCGGCGCGCCGCGCCCTTTTTCCGATTCTCCTTTCGGAACTTCCGAAAAGGGCGCGTGCGAACCCTGTTTAATTACAGCTTTTTCGCGTTTCTGTCTCAGGCGGGCGAACTTGCCGTCAACCGCAGCGATCTTATCGTTATCGCCGCGCTCATGTCGGCGCCCGACGTCGCGCGCTACAATCTCGTCGTCGTAACCCTCATGAGTTATTTTAACTCATTTCTCTACGAGGCTTCTAACTGGGAGACGAACTGGTTTGCCAAGCTGACCGCGAGGGAGACCGCCGAAGACGGCCCGCGTGAAGGGAGCGCCGCGCCGCCGGCCTCGTTCGGGCCGGAATTCTACCGCTCGCGCGCCGCGATTAATCGCGCCTCGATCTATCTTGCCGCGTTTATGGCGTTTGGGCTGCTTGCGTTCGGGCGGCCCTTTATCGCGCGCTGGATTGGGCCGGAATATCTCGACGCGTTTCCGGCGCTCGCGCTGTACGCCGCGGCGGCCGGTCTCTATCGCGGGAGCGCGGAGACGAACGCGCGCATGCTGCAGGGCGTCGCGCGGCACAGAATACTTGCTTGGGCGGCGATTGCGCACGGCGTTCTCAACGTGCTGCTGAGCGTTCTCTTTGTTAAGCTTGGACTTGGACTAACGGGCGTGGCGCTCGGAACCGTTCTGCCCGGCGTTGCGATTCATTATTTCTGGACGCCGAACGCCGCGTGCCGGCTCGTCGGCGAGAAGAGACGCGTCTATTGGTCGCGTCAGATTAGGACGACGCTCGTCGCCGCCGCCGCGCTCGCGCTTCCCGCGGGCCTCGCGTGGAAATTCGCCGCGCCGAGTTATCCTGTACTTGCCGCGCTTGCGGCCGCGTCAGCCGCGTTCTACGCCGCGTTTGTCTATCGGGCCGGGCTTGACTCGAACGAACGCGCGTGGATTCAGAAGACGTTGCGCGAAAAATTTAACCGGATAAAATCAGAGTGAACGGCCAAGACGGCCCGCGTAACTTTGGCGCCAACCTTATGAAGAATCCTTTAAATTCCGATCGAGAACTTTTAGAAGAAAAGATCGCCGCGCTCGCGAAGCTCTTTCCCGAATGCGTCGCGCAGAGCGTCGACTCCGCCGGCGCGTCCTCGCGGCGCGTCGATCTCGACGCGCTTCGCCGGAGTTTGGGAAACGCCGCGCTCGAAGCGCCGGAACGGTACGAGTTTACCTGGCCCGGCAAACGCGCCGCCGTTCGCGAAGCCGCGCGCGAGAGCCGCAAGTCGCTTGCGCCATGGCCCGAAGAATCGAATTTCTGGGACGCCGCGCGCAATTTCTATATCGAGGGCGACAATCTCGACGTTCTCAAGCTCGTAACTCCCCACTGGCGCGGAAAATTCGATCTCATTTACATCGATCCCCCGTATAATACCGGAAGCTCCACGTTCGTCTATCGGGACGATTTCTCCCAATACGGCGCGGCCTCGCGCGACGATCCTGATATGAGCCACGCGAACTGGTGCTCGATGATCTTTTCGCGGCTCCTGCTGGCGCGGCCGCTCCTCGCGGAAACCGGCGCGCTCTTTATGTCGATCGACGACGGAGAATACGCCAACGCCGTTAAGATGCTCGACGAGATATTTGGGCGCGAGAATTTCGTCGCGACGGTCGTCTGGGAGACGAAAAAGGAGCCGAAAGGAATTCCGCCCGCGGCGATGCGCGTGAATAATCACGAATATATCCTGTGCTACGCCAAGAGTTCCGCGTTTCGGTTCGTTGGGGATCCGCGCGACGTGAGCGCCGGATTCGCCAATCCGGACGGCGATCCGCGCGGCCCGTGGAAACGCCAGTATTTACAGCGGTTCGGATGCGGGTTTCGCGAGCGGACGGTCGTCGATCCCACGACCGGGCGCGCCTATACCTTCGAAACGCCCTACGCGCAGGAGAAGCTCGATCGCTGGATCGCCGAAAAGCGGATTATCTTTCCGACGTCTCCGAGCCGCTATCCCGCGCGAAAAGAGTTCTTTTCGGAATATAAGAATCCCTATAAGCCGATCGTTACTTCCTGGGGGTTGTTCAGTACGAAAGTCGGAAGCGAAGAGCTCAAACGGCTTTTCGGCGGGGAGAAAGTCTTTGATTACGCCAAGCCGCTCGAACTCTTAAAGACGCTCGTGCGCCGCGCCGCGCCCCCTGACGCGTTTGCACTCGATTTCTTCGCCGGAAGCGGCGCTTTCGGTCACGCCGTAACTGCGGTCAACGCCGAAGACGGCGGTTCGCGGCGCTTTGCGCTCGTTCAGGCTCCTGAACCGTGCGGAAAACGGTCCGCCGCATATCGGCTCGGATTTCGCAATATAGGCGCAATATGCCGGGAACGGCTCCGTCGCGCCGGAGAACTTCTTATGCGGGAAAGCGGCGCCGAGCCCGCCGACGTCGGATTCCGCGCGTATCGCGCGCGGTAGTACGCGCGTCCGTCCATTGAAAAAACGCCAATCCGACTCGCTCGAATTGGCGTTTTCTTATCCTGCCGACACGGTTATACGCGGTTATTCTTTCGGCCGCCGTTTAACGCGTTTCATTGCGGCGATTTCCTCTTTTGCGACGTCGTCGACGCGCCGCGACTCGCAGATTTTCTGTATTGCGCGGTTAAACGTCGCGTCGTCGAGCGAATTACGCCTGAGATAGCGTATCGCCGCGTCGGGTAATTTAACGAACGCTTCGCACAGGAGCCACGCCGCGGCCATACTGACCGTGTGGGACTTGAAACCGATCTTCGCGTCTTCTTCGAGCCGATCGAAAACGGCGGCGATATGCGCTTTATCGACGAACCGCTTGATCGTCGTAACGAGCGCGAATCGGCGCGCGTATTCCGACTCGAACGTCCGGCAGAGACCGACGAATTCCCACAGGTCGTATTTTCGCTCGCTTTCG
>CAMNJU010000197.1 GCA_946541595.1 uncultured Planctomycetales bacterium | reverse complement strand
CGGGACCGTCGCAAACGACGTTTTTGAGAATCCGACGTTCGACTACGAAGTCTGCTTCGCGGTCGGAACGCAAATTCTTATGGCCGACGGTTCGACTAAGCCGATTGAGACGATTAGACCCAGCGATATGGTTCTTGCGGCGGATCATCTTAATCCTGAAGAAAAACCGACGGCGGCGAAAGTCGTTCGCTTCTTCGACAACGGCGAAAAAGACGTTGTTAAACTGTTGTTTGACAATAGCGCTCAAAACGAAGAAGCTGAAGAGATCGTCTGCACGCCGGAACACCCGTTCTACGTAATCGGCAAAGGTTGGGTTCGCGCGCAAGACTTGCAGCAAGGCGACTTCTGTCTATCCGCAAACGGCGAGAAAGTTGCGTTTGTCTCTAGAGAGAATCTTGTCGAAAAACAACGCGTCTACAACTTCGAAGTTGACAATTTACATACATATTTTGTCGGAACGTCAATTCGGTTACTTGTTCATAATTTTTGTTTTGGCGATAATGAATTTGTAATGCCTTGGGATTCGCGAGCAAACTGGGGGATTAGAGATAATGCCGCATATTGGACGAATTCTTTTCACAATTTTGTTTTTGGAAGCGATGAAATGCACGCCAGAAACGAAGAAAGAATTCAAGAACGGGGGTTAAATCCTTTGAGTATGGTTAACGACGTTATGGGAGAAGACGTTGTTACTCACAGTAATGAAGGAAGTTATGAAACAGCTAATAACTTCGCTAATACAATGTTTGATGTTTCTTTGGCTGTTTGTCTTAATTGTATCAAACCTTATAATTTGATCGAGTCAGAATGGCTTAGTTTTGCAGCTACAGTGAGTTGCAAGTCTTTTTGCTCAGTTTTAATTGTAAAACCTTATATTTTAGACGTGCATTATAATGTTCGTAGACAATTAAACAATAACGAACAGTTTGAACTTTTGTCAGATGAAACGTTAGTCAGATTACATGAGAAGACTTCAGAACATGAAAAGGTCGATATCTTTAACGATGGTGTAATGTGGGTTCGGATGTCCAAAGCCGGCTCAAGATATCATGGGCCAAGCTGCGCAAAATTTATAGAGCCTAATGGAAGAGAACTAGTAATCAGTTCTTCTAAAAAACTCGAAACAAAACCTCAATATATTGGAACTTATAACTTTGTTGTTCCATTATCTTGGAAGGATAATAACCCATTTGCTTATGCGATTAGCAACGTTGGACATGGTCTATTCGACGTACTTCCATATTATTTTTGGGGTAACTCGATAGACGATCCCTCGCCGTTTTTCGACCGTCTTTTCGGACCGCCTAACGAAGAGAACGGGAATAACGAATAAGTTTTACTCCTTTATAAAATGAATTGTCGATAAGCAGAGTTTCACATATTGTTGGGATTAAAGATGAAGAAACGTAAAATCGCCGGCTTTCGATACAGGACGTTCGCGTTAATTTTCATTATTTTTCTGACAACGCAATTCCTACTTTTTCTGACGTCGCAATTCTTAAATCGCGCTCCGAAAAGCACGACATTGTTACGCAACGATTTCCAAGTTTTTTGTAATGGTAACGACGCCGTAATTTTGGCAAGTTCCGGCTTTGTTTCGACGGGAAAAATTTATTATCTCGTTAAAGAAGACGACAAATGGTCGATCGCGCAAATCTTAGATTTAGCCCCCTATTTGAAATCGCGTCATACGGTTCAAAATCTCAATGTTGAGTGGGGAAGACGAAACAGATCGCTGCAGTATAACGATCGTTGGTTAGTCGTCGGTTTAAATCGATATCCGGCAAGTAAAAACGATAAAAACTGGCGTGATTATTCAGGATCGGCGCTGATTTTTAAAAAAGAAAACGGTCGTTGGGTTTTCCATTACGACGTTACTAAAGTGGCGCCGTTCATTAATATGGAAGAAATGACGTTAACTTCAGACGATCTTTTCTTCCTTCAAAGGCATTCCTATTCTTCCCGATTTAAGCATAAGGGAATTGGTCAAGTTCGACGCCTCGATTTAAAAACGCCAGAACCGATTTGGAGAGAAGATCTCTGTCCTTACGACGACAGCGTTACAGAGTATACAATGGTTAAAAGAGTCTTTGCAAGCGGCGATTGGTTGGCGGTCTGTAACAACAACAAACATATTTCGCTTTATCGCCGCGACAGAAACGACTGGAAATTAACTGAAAGTTTTCCGTCGCATGGTGATTTATTTCAGTTTACCAATACTTTTACGGAAAATGAAATTGTTTTCAGTTATTACGATCTTCACGCCACCCGTGAGACATATCCTAAGATATATCGTTACAAGTTTGCTGACGATCGTTGGACCCTCGTGCAAGAAGAGAAGGAATACAACATAGATTATCCGAGGAATAAAGACTCGCATTTTTGTCGACAAGAACCGTCGCGCTATTCTTTGTGCTGGCAAGGAAAAGGAGAGCAATTCGGCATTGCGAAACCTTCTCCCGACGACGCGATCCATTACGTCGACCCCGACTGGATCGTTGAAGACCCTGATCCGGAAACGTTTCGTGTGGTAAGCGATTACTATAAATACGATTTTAATTTTAAATATGCCCCCACGATAGACATAGAATACTTAAAGAGCCTTGGCTGCAATAATTTTTACGACTATGTCGATTACGTTCCCACGCTTAATTACGCGCTTTCCGGAAATACGCTTGTAACGTCTTATATGTTTTTAGATTGTCATTTTGCCGGTTGCCCAATGCAAAAGGCGAAGGTTTGGGCGGGGGTCAACGTTTACGAAATCGATCCGACGACCGGCCCCAAAAGGATGTTGGCCTTAACGACGCGAAACATTGAAGATTTAAAACCTGTTCCCGTTTCCGAAGAAGAGGTTTCAAAAGAGGAGGGTAAAGACTAACAGATTTCGTTCAGATCGTCTTTAAAGGCGTTTTTCGAGGTTGTTTAAAGAAATTTTGAGCGCTTCCAATGCATATTGGATTCGTGTATGATCGGATGGAATTAACAATAATCACTAGCCTGTTTCAGTATATCGACGCAATAAAAAGGAGATTTTTTAATGAAGTCTGAGCCTCATGACAAAGAAGAATGTCCTGATTGGGTATTGGCATGGGAGTCTGAGTATACAGAAGAAGAATTATTGGCGCAGGCGCGCGAATCTTACGTTGAATGGCGAGTGTCTCGTAGTATTTTAATTGCCTCTGCTCTTATTGTTCTTTTCAGTTTCTTCTTGTTTACAGGAAGTATTGGCGGACCGCCGCTTAAAAATCCGCTTAATTTTATTTATAAAACAATAGAAGTTTTGTTTTTTTTGGTAGCTGCTAACCTTTGCCACGAGATACGGCATCATGCAAAATGGAGCGTTGCAGGTTTGATGGCTCTCCCTCGTTCATGCCCATTTCCTGGTAAAGGCATAAGACTTTATCGAAAACGTATGAGACATTGGAAAAAAAGATATCATACTTGGCCGCGATATTATACTTCGCCGCCCCTCGCGTCTAAAGATCAGGATAATTCTCCAATAACGAACAATAGTTGTTCCGATCAAGAGCCAAAGGAAATAGAATGGTCTGACAGGGCGTCGGCAATGGAGTCTAAGTATACAGAGGAAGAAAGATTAGCGCATGCGCGCAAATATTACGTTATTTGGGAGATATGCCGTATAGTTAGAGTTTTTTCTTTCTCTTTTGGCGGCTATGCATTTTGGAAATATATATCATTTCGTGTCGTGCCGGATGATCCTCCCTTTTGTTATAGTATTAGTTATGATCTTCTAGCGATTATAGCGGTTCTCTGTATTCCTGTTTATATCGGTTTTTCTGAACTCCAAGAATCTGAAAAATGGATTGTTGAGGATTGGATGGGAGTTAAGAACGTATGTCAACGATTTACCCTGTGGCCTAGTAAAGGCATAAGGCTCTATCGAAAACGTTTGAGAGAATGGAAGAAATTACATCATACTTGGCCGCGATATAATACTTTACCCGCCGCCGCGCCTAAAGAACTGAATAGTTCTTCGGAAGAGAACAATAGTCGTTCCGATCAAGAACTAAAAGAAAAAGAACGTTCGGACAGGGCTTCGGCGCCAGAGTCCATGCATACAGAGGAAGAAATTTTGGCAAATGCGCGTCAATCTTACGTTGTTTGGGAAATATGCCGTATAGTTAGAGTTTTTTCTTTCTTGTTCTGCTGTTGCGTTTTTTTGAAATTAATAATAACGTTCGGCGTTTTCAAGACGGTTCAGCCGGATCATTGTTGGTATGATCTTCTAGCGCTTGCCGCGCTTGTCTGCGTGCCTGTTTATACCTGGTGTTCTGAACTCCAAGAATCTGAAAAATGGGTTGTTGAGGATTGGATGGGAGTCAAGAGCGCAGGTCAACGATTTAGCCTGACGCCTAGTCAAGGCATAAGGCTTTATCGCAAACGTATGAGTGAATGGAAGAATAAATATCATACTCTGCCGCGCCTCGCGCCTAAAGAGCAAAATAATCCTCCAATAGAGAATAATAGCTCCGCTCAAGAACCAAAGGAAGAAAAAGACGCGTAACCTTTTACTGCGTTCCTCACTTTTTCAAGCGCTCAGCGCTAAGCGAACGACCGTTTCGTTGTGTAAAACGCCTCTCATCTCGGCGACGAGCCGACGTTCATAAGCGCATTGCAATACTTCGTCGAAATGACCGAGACGTTGAACATAATGATAATATTTGCGATAACGGTTCCCGCCGTTGGAGCTGCGTATCCAACAAGTAATTGTCCCGCGAGTCTCGACGCCGCGAAAATAAACGACGCCCATCCTTGCAAGCGTTCGCAAAGAACGCTTTGAATTGTTACAAATAAGTCGTGCGGAATGGGAGTATCGCGCATTATGAGGACTCCTGCGATTTGGTTTTGCTCACTTACACAATATCGAAGGAACCTTTTTGTCTGTATTAATTTCACTGATTATGTTTCCTGTTTTTCAAAAAAGGGGGAAAGCGCTGTTATTGAGCGAAATGTGCGATGAGGGTATACTTAAGGGCGGACTATGGGAGAACGATTCTCCCTATTTCACTTTTTCGCCTTGCGCAGAGCGCGTTTTCGCTAAACGGACGTCTGTAAATGGACTCCACGCGTCTTTGTTTCCGGCGAAAGAAAGAGTGTTTTCTTAACGGCTATGTAAGAACGACGTCAAGCAGATTTGCGTCGCGCGGATAACGATATGACCCTTTCCAAACAAAACGCTTCTAACGATGCGAGTAAGAACGGATCGCGATTTTCTACGATTCTTTCCGATTATGACTTTTACCTCTTTGGAGAAGGAAAGCATTGGAAGAGTTATGATAAATTAGGCGCTCATTTTCGCACGGTCGACGGCGTCGACGGCGTGAATTTTCTCGTCTGGGCGCCAAACGCGAAGAACGTTTCTGTTGTCGGTTCGTTCAACGACTGGGATCCGAACCGGAATCCAATGTTTAAACATTATCCCTCGGGCTTATGGGAAACCTTTATTCCCAATGTTGGCGAGGGCGCTCTCTATAAGTATCGCGTCGAAAGCGACGGGGAGTCTGTCGAACATTCTGATCCTGTTGGGTTCTATGCGGAACAGCCGCCTCGCACGGCGTCTGTCGTCGTCAATCTTGACAAGTTCCAATGGAACGACGCCGGTTGGATGGACCGCCGCGCCAAGAATCCGAATTTTTGGCTCCATTCGCCCATTTCAATTTACGAAGTCCACCTCGGTAGTTGGACGCGTTCCAAACGCGAACCCGGCCGTTTGCCTAATTATCGGGAGATTGCCGACGAGCTCGTCGAGTATGTGAAGCGGCTTGGCTATACGCATATTGAGTTCTTGCCCGTCGCGGAACACCCGCTTCTTGGAAGCTGGGGATATCAGGTTATCGGCATGTATGCGGCGACGAGCCGCTACGGAACGCCCGAGGATTTCATGTATCTAGTCGATAAGTGCCACCGGAACGGCATAGGCGTTCTTATCGACTGGGTGCCAGCTCACTTTCCGAAGGATAAACACGGATTGCGGCGGTTTGACGGTTCCGCCCTCTATGAATACGAAGATTCCCGACTTGGCGAGCGTTACGACTGGGGAACGTTGGTCTTTAATTACGCCCGAAACGAGGTGCGCAATTATCTCGTGTCTAACGCGCTCTTTTGGATGGATAAGTATCACGTCGACGGTTTGCGCGTCGACGCCGTGGCTTCGATGCTCTATTTGGATTACAACCGTCCGGCGGGTCAATGGGTTCCGAACAAATATGGAGGGCGTGAGAATCTCGACGCGGTTGATTTCTTACGCGAGACGAACGTTCAAGTGCACGCGGCGTTTCCCGGTGTTTTAACGGTTGCCGAAGAATCGACGACTTGGCCGGGCGTTTGCAGGCCGGTTTGCGACGGCGGACTCGGTTTCTCCATGAAATGGAACATGGGCTGGATGAACGATACGCTGCGATATTTCCGCGAGGATCCCGTCAATCGCAAGTATCATCACGACAAGATGACGTTCAGTTTTATGTACGCCTTCTCTGAGAATTTTGTCCTTCCAATTTCCCACGACGAGGTTGTCCACGGAAAAGGGACGATCATCGCGAACGCGCCCGGCGACTTGTGGCAGAAGTTTGCGTCCGCACGGTTGCTCTATAGCTACATGTGGGCGCATCCGGGCAAAAAACTCCTGTTTATGGGGTGCGAGTTTGGCCAGTGGAAGGAGTGGAATTTTGACGGGAGCCTTGATTGGGGTCTCTTGAATTACGACAACACACACGGCGGTTTGCAGCGCTGCGTCGCAGATTTGAACAAGATTTACCGAAGCGAAAAGGCGTTTTACGATCTTGATTTTTCTTGGCAGGGGTTTGAGTGGATCAATTGCCACGAATGGGAAGAAAGTCTCTTTTCCTTCGTACGCA
>CAMNJU010000196.1 GCA_946541595.1 uncultured Planctomycetales bacterium | reverse complement strand
TGCGTCTGCTAGTTGGGTCGTTCGGAATCTGACCGGCGGCGCCCTGTTGCAAGACGCCGACGTTGAAAACGATCCGGAAGAAGATTGGCGAGTTGTTACCGATAAGGCTCCGACGGAAGAGCAGATGCGCGACCTTCGGTTTGCGTGGTCGATGGTGCGTCACGTCAAGTCCAACGCGATTGTCCTCTGTAAGGACGAGATGTTAGTAGGCGTAGGGGCGGGGCAGATGAGTCGCGTTGACTCGGTCGAGATTTCTGTCAAAAAGGCGGGCGACCGTGCGCAGGGGGCTGTTTTGGCTTCCGACGCTTTCTTCCCGTTTGACGACGGCGTTCGCGCCGCGAAGGGCGTTGTGGCTGTTATCCAGCCTGGCGGTTCTAAACGCGATCAAGAGGTTATCGACGCCTGCAACGAGCTGGGAATAGCGATGATCTTTACCGGTCGCCGGCATTTCAAGCACTAATCGCCGCAGGCTGCCGATTCAGTTCGAAGTTCTACGGAATCGGAACTCCGACTTTGTTTTGGCCTGTGGAGGATAAACCTTGCCGAGAATAGGCTCGTGGCATGACGCGACGAGCCATATTTTTTATCTGTCATTTGGGAGTAATTTGCTTGGATTTGGGGACAAAACGTCTTTATTTTACGATCGTTTTCTTGTATCAGACGGGGATCCGATGAATAATATTAAGGTTGCTGAAATTCTTGAACAGACTGCTTTGCTTTTGGAATATCAGGAAGGTTATTCCTATATGGCGGGCGAGTTTTTACGCACCTCCGATTTGTTTAGACGTCTTGAAGTTCCAATTGAAGTTTTTGAAAACGCCGCTTCGAGTAAACAAGACGAGCATGAACTCCGGCAAATGTTGGGGTACTGGTTAAGAAATGCGTCCCCCGACTTGTTGTGGTGCGTTCAAGAGGTCATAACGACTGGGTCATGCCGCTTGCGCGACCGACTCCTTCGCGAAACGTCTCCCTCTGTCGTTGGACTTTTGCGTCTCCGTACTCTGTCTGCCCAGTCGATTAACTTTATTCGAGAACGTCTTCGAATTAGGAATATTGCAGCTCTTAAAAAAGCCTGTGAGGACCGATTTCTCTCCCGGAGCGGAGAGTTTTCGGAGGATGAAGAACTGGATATTTTTGAAGAGATTCTTCGGATTGAAGAGTCTGACTCTAAGCAAAAGGAAAAAGGCGTCTTTGCGTCAGGCGACGAGATTTTAACTACCTTAGACGATTCTGTTCCGGACGACGCAGACGCACACACAATGTTTTGGGCTAACGCCGACGCATTAGCCGATTTTATTATCAAAACGCTTAGCGAACCGTTGAAGCCAACTATCAAGCAAACGGTAGGAGACTTTGTTTCCTCAAATGCAATTGAGTCTGTAAAGGAGCAAGCTCTTGGCGTATTGGGAAAGGTAAAACGGTTCTTTGTTTCTCGCGACAGTTCTAAATACGCGCAAATGCGAATGCAAGAAGCGGAGCGAACGTTTGAACATGAGTTGCGACGCGCCTCTGATGAAATTGAATCGTCCCTTTCAACCGCTTGCAGCGAGCCACTTCGCGTAGAAAAAGTTGGCGCCGTCCGCCGCGGACAAGACGCGCTTTCGAGGCTTGATTTTCTGATTTGCACAGACGAGCCGAAAGTAGCGTTTGAGCGCATTAAGAAGTCGGACTTCGTTGAGAATGTTCTGACGGAAGAAGCGCGGGTATTGTCAGTGGTTTTGCGGCAAGATTCCTTTACTATGCCTTATAACAACCGGCCAACTCCGGCAGTGGTCCTTTATTTTTACGCAGCTTCAGAATTTGCCTGGGGAACAGTTCAAGTTGCGTTGACCTCTAAGACGCAACATTGGAGCGAATTAAAACGCCGCGCGACTTTGCGTGGATTTACCCTGACTCCGTTTGGACTTTATGATGGAGCAAAGCGCATTTCTTCCCGTACTGTGGAGCGGTTATATAGCCTTCTTTCTCTTCCTGTAATACCAGAAGAATTGCGAGAAGGAATTTGCGAATGGGATTGGATTGATTCCGGCTCGCCTAGACTGATCGCTCTGGACGACGTTAAGGGCGATTTGCATATGCATACGACGTTTACAGACGGCTCTGCCGACGTCGAGGAAATGGCGGTTGTTGCGCGTAGTCTGGGGTTGTCTTACATTGCAGTAACAGACCACACGAAAAATGTGGCTTCGGTCGGCGGCATGAATGACGTCGAGTTTTTGCGATATTGGGATTATGTTGACGACTTCAACCGTCGACTCAAAGACTCCAACGATCCTTTTCGCGTTTTAAAGGGCGCCGAGGTCGACATATTGGAGGACGGCGGGTTAGATCTGGCCGACGAAACGCTCGCCAAAGCGGATTGGGTAGTGGCAAGCATTCATTTTGGAAAGAGACAGGCAAGGGAACAAATACATCGTCGGTATTTGGACGCCTTTCGAAACCCGTATGTAGACGTTATTGCCCATCCGACAGGTCGAATGATCGGGGTAGAAGAAGGAATAGACGTCGATTTTGAGTTTCTTTGCGAAAACGCTAAGAAATACGGAAAGTTTCTCGAACTGAATTCTCAACCACGCCGCCTTGATCTAAAAGTCGAACCTCTTGTTTTGGCGAAAAAATACGGAGTCCCCATTGTTATTTCAACCGACGCTCATGCTCCCGAACAGCTTCCGTATTTGCGTTTTGGCGTCTTACAGGCCTTTCGGGCAGGGGTGACCCCTGACGACGTGTTGAATACTTTAACCTATAAAGAGTTGATGGCTCGTCTTGCGTTAAAGAAAAACAGAGCGAACTGACGTCTTGAATTATCCGAAAGTAGGTTTATAGCTCAAAACCGTTTTTTAGTGAAACCTATTTCTTGTTTTTTAATTCGAGAACACTGGAAAATTTTCCTTTCTTTTGTTAGGATATAGCGTGCGGCTACTTGGGGAGTCGCACAGGGAAAGATTGTTTGATTTATCGCCATTAAGATTGTAATTGGAATCAATGTCGGTCAATAAGATCTTCAGAACGTTAGGTCAATTTTGCGTATTAGGAGTCATCGTCGCCAGTCCTTGGCGTAACGGCGGTTCTGAACCGGCTATTTTGCAGTTTTTTTTGTACCTGCTTGCAGCCGGAACGATCTTTACTCTTGCGGCGTTGTGGACGACTCCTCGCCGTGATCGGCAAAAATTTGTATATTTCCCAACGCTTCTCGTTTCGATCCCTCTTTTTTTAGGAATGTCGCTTTGTGTTTTCCAGTGCGTTCCGCTGCCTGACGACCTACTGTTGAAAACGTCGCCTAACGTTGTAAAGCTTCGGAATACGCTACTCTCGCCAGACTTGAGAACGCCGTTGTCTCAGCTTGACGCAATGGATTCTGACACGGAGTTACGGGAAGAATTAGCAAAAACTGGCGCTGTTGAACTTCAGCGTGATTTTCTGAAACAGACGATTCCTTATACCGAGTCTTCTGGGTTTGATTTAGAACGCGCCATGATTGTCGACCAGGCGGTTGAAAACGAGTTTCTGAGCAAGAATAACGAAAAGGAACTTCCTACTTGGGGAAACGCCATTAGCGTTTATCCTTTGGCTACCCGCAGTGGAATCCCTCTATTCGGCGCCGGATTGCTGCTCTTTCTCATCGTATCCACCCTTTTCAATACAAAGGAATCTAGATTAGTTTTTTTTAAAACTGTTGGAATCGCCGGTTTTTTTTACGCATTGCTGTGTATCGCCACGCGTGCTAACCATGACGGCGTTGCCAGTGGTTTTTTAAAGCATGTGTGGGACTATTTATATCTTGGCCCTTATGGAACGTATGTGAATAAAAATGCGTGTGGCGGATATTTAGTTCTTACCTTAGCAGCGTGCGTCTTTGTGAGCGCCCGTGAGTTTCTGCGCGCCGCCTCTGACGTTAACCGTGAACGTCGCGAACGTGAAAGAGACCAAAAAGAGGCAAAGCAGGAAAAGGTTTACGAAATCAAGTCGGAAGCGGCATGGAAACGGATTTTGGGCGATCTTTTTGACCTGTTTAACCGTCGGCTTGTTTTCTGGCTGGTTATTACGTCTGTTGTATTTGCCGCTGTTTTCGCTTCCTTGTCGCGTGGGGCCTCTGTCGCCGCGACGGCTGCGTTCGCAATCGCCTGTTTGTTGCTTGTGGGCAAAAAAGAGGTTCGTCGTTATTGGTACGTCTTAGCCGTAACTCTCGGTATTGCAGTTGCTGTCGTTGTCGCTACAAGCATGTACGAACAAATTGACAGCCGTATGTCGACTCTTGTTGACGAGGACGGATTGGGGCAAACGGCGTTACGAACGGATTCGCGGTGGGAGAATTGGCGGAGCGCTTTGAAGACGTCGCAAGATTATCGGTGGTTCGGTTCAGGACTGGGAACGTACAGTATTGCCAATAGTCATAACGACACGTCTTTGAGAAATGATTTTTTGTTTTATTACGCAGAAAACGTATTCGTTCAAACCTTGTTGGAAATGGGAATTGTAGGATTGGCGCTGTTGGTGATAACGTATGTGCTTCTGCTCATAATGTTGAGTCGTTATCTGTATAAACGGCACAGCTTTGAGGCTTACGCACTTTCCGTCGCGTCAGTTACGCTTATCGTAGGGCAACTGTTTGCCGCGGCTGCGGATTTTGGTATTTATCTCCCTGCTAATCTCTTCCTATTTGCAGCCCTTTGCAGCGTGCCCCTCGGTCGGCAGAATCATAAACTCTGGGAAGATTTGAATCTGGCTCTGGCTGATAAAAAGAGAGCTTTGAGCGCCGCCCGTAAAATTGAAAGAATATCGCGAACTGAAAGAATTGGACTTTGCATTTTCAGTCTTCTATTGTTGGGAAGTTTGGTTGGGTCTCATTGGTTGATTGGCGAAAACGCCGACTCCGTTAAAAGAACGAGATTGATCAACGAGGCGGATAGCGTTTACTCAAATCTGGCGCATATGTCAAGCGACTCGTTAAACGGTTTGATTGATGAATTTGAAAAGTTTATCGCTGTACGCGATGACTCTTACGAAATGCACGACAAGCTGAGTCAACTTTGGATTCAAAAGTTTCGTCTCAACATGCTTGCTAATTTGAAAAACGCTCGACCGGAAAGAAACGAAAATGAATTATGGGGAGAAACAAGGGTTGAGGTTTTATTGGAACCGTTGGTGGAATACCAGAGAATCGGTTTTACTGTGCCTGTTGTTTCTATACGTGGGCGTGACGACGTCATAGAATATCTTCGACATGCGACGAACGAGTATCTTCTCGCCAGGCGGCTGTGTCCTTTGTACGTAAGAATAAATCGACGACTGACGTCGACGTTGCCTTTGACCGCAGATTTATCGTTTAGCGACGAGCGACTTTTAATGGAACTTTACGCACGTCGCGCTGTTTCGTTCTTGCCGTATGATTCCAAAGAAGTATTTAGAAACGGATGTTATTTCGCGACGTTCAAATTACCTGAATTACAGAGGAAATTCCTTCGCAGGTCGCTCGAACTGTCTTACCGGAATATCGAACAGGTTTTAGTGTCATTGGTAATTAGCGAACCAGTGACCAATATCGCTCAGGCCTATGACGACGTGCTTCCAAATAACGTAGCGGCGGCAGGTAAGGCTGTTCAAGCGTCCAAGGGGTGGGATAGGACGTCTGAGTACTATAAAATACTTCTCGATAAAGTAGAGAATATTTTTATATCCGTTCCTGAGGAGAAGCGAAAAGCCGATTACTATTCCAACTATGCCGTTTATCATAATTACCTTGGTCGTCAAGACCTTGCCGACGACGACCTTGTCAAGGCTTTGGAATTAGATCCGTACAACCCTGAATATTGTCTTCGACGCGCACGTTTACTGACCAAACATACTAAACTCTTGGATAAAGATAAGGAGTGCGTGGATTTCCTTCATGAAGTTCTTCCGCGAATGCGCGGCTTCTACAAATGGGAATGCCAGCGTTTCCTTAAAATTGCCGAAGAGAATTTGCGGAATACGAACGCACGTCGCGAGGCTCAAGAGCGAATTCGCCGCGAACGTGAGGTTGACGAACGCGTCAGAGAGAATGCAAAAGCGAAACAACAGGAGGGGGAGTCGTCCTCTGACGAATTGTCTGGGACACAGACAGACGGAGCAGACGAAGCTGAGGAGAGTGAACCGGAACCTTTTGACGTTGAAAAATTCTTCCAGGAAGAAGATTTTGACGAGTGATTCTTCGCTGTCTTCAACTTAGTTTGATTCCAACGAGGCTAAACCTTTTCCATAAAACCGTTATTATAGGTTAGAAATTATCAAAAGCTGTTTTAGGTGAATATATGAGCCGATCGAAAGTTTATTTTGCCGATTTTCATGCGAATCCTAATGAAAATTTACTGCAAAAGATGCGACGACTTCTGAAGCGGGCAGGGTATATGGATTTGGACCTTGACGGCAAGTTTGTCGCTCTGAAAATCCACTTTGGAGAGATGGGAAACCTGGCGTTTCTTCGTCCGAACTATGCTCGTGTTGTTGTAGACGTCACAAAGGAAATGGGCGGTAAACCCTTTCTTACAGACGCCAATACGCTCTATGTTGGCAGCCGTAAGAACGCGTTGGATCATTTAGAGACGGCCTACGCTAACGGATTTAATCCGTTTGTAACCGGATGTCAGGTCATTATTGCCGACGGTCTTAAGGGAACCGACGAAGCGTTAGTTCCGGTAAACGGCCGCTATGTCAAAGAGGCTAAAATTGGCCGCGCCGTGATGGACGCCGACGTTTTGGTCACCTTGACTCACTTTAAAATGCACGAGTGTGCTGGAATTGGCGGCGCATTAAAGAATATTGGCATGGGATGCGGCTCTCGCGCCGGGAAGATGGAAATGCATTCTAACGGTAAGCCGACAGTCGATCATGAACTCTGTATTGGTTGCGGCGCCTGCGCAAAAACTTGCGCACACGGCGCGATTTCA
>CAMNJU010000195.1 GCA_946541595.1 uncultured Planctomycetales bacterium | reverse complement strand
AAAAGGCCAAAGGGCGCCCTTAAATTTTGTTTGTTTATCTGAAGAATAACATTTACATTCTTCTAATTCAAGTTGAGCAAGAGACCTATCTGAAAAATCCCATCCGGTAAGATCTAACCCAATCAGGCGGCAATATCCAAAATAGGGAAAAAATTTCGACGTTTTAAGGTTCGCATATTGATAATTAGACGTGTGAGAAAATTGTTCAAACGTAATTTCGCAGCCATGCGAAGCCTTTGTCGCTTGCCAATTCCCATCCTCGTCCATTGTTCCGCCAAGAACGCTTCGATAGAAAAATGCGTTGAAAAAGGAACACTGTGATATATTAACTGTTCCGGCTATTGAGACTCGATACAACGTCCAGTTATCGAATTTAATGTTAGAAAGATCAACAGCTCCAATAATATAAACGGAGGATAAACGTCGAATATTATAATTTTTTGTATGAATAAATTCAGTCAAAGTAACGGGCGTTCCTTTTGTCTCTTTTGTATCGTGCGGTAGAGTCATTGTGGGAGCGTCAGACCAAATTGAAAAAGAGAGGTCTGCGTTTTCTAAGCTGTCGGAGTATCGAGCGTCAGGGCTGGAAACGCCCTCGGATGAAAAAGGATAGATATAAAATAGAACGCCTTTAGAAGCGTTCATATTATTGGCGTGCGTTTCCGACGTCAATATAAAGCAACATACGAACAAAAATAAAATTACCGACATAAAAATTTTTCTACTACGCATTGTTTTCTCACATATTTTCACGGTTTACTGCGTTCACTATAAGCCTAACTATCATTCAGAATATTTTTTATTCCATTCTTCCCAAGGAGTTACAATTCCCTTTAAGTTTCCGGTTTTATAATTCCAAGTCCCTTTTAACTGTTCAGGCGTTAAACCGTCGGTTTCTTTGAAGTCGCAAAAAGTGATTATTGCGTTGGTGAAGTCCGCCCCTTTTAACGCCCCCGCAAAGACGCAACCCGTGAGATTTTGCGCCGAAAAATCAAAGCCGGTCATATCGCCGCGGAAAGAACAACCGCTTAAATCGTGTTCTCGATAACTTCTAGTTTCCTTAATATTCTGCACGTTCACGTCGTTTAATATTTGGGCGTTGCCGATCCTAGAGTCGCGAAGCTTCGCCTCACATTCTCCGGAAAGGACGGAAAATTCTAAATCCTGCTCTGACAGGTCTACTTCGTCTAATAGGCATAGGGATAAAAAACGGCAGTCTTTACTCTGATAATTCTGGGATTCATATAATATCTCTTTATCAACCACGTCCGGACTATCTTTTGTAAAATCAAACGTTGGCTTATCCCACGTTAAGTATGAGGAAGAAAACTCGTCTGTTTCTTTGCCTATGTAATCTGAAAAAGACGCGTTTTTAAAAGAAGCCGTCCCGTTATAAAGGGAAGAATTAATGAAAATGTAAAGCCTCGAAAGATCCTTATTTTCAAAGTTCCAACCTGAAAAATCAAATCCTGACAATCTATTATTTTCAAATTGATTATGTTTATAATTCCACGTACTGGAAAATTGCTTGAATGAAAATTTTAACTTCTGCTCATTAAGGGCCGCTACTAGTTGTTCATTGTTCGAACCTGAACTTGTTACTCGAAAATAGTTCTCCCTAAAAGTACATTCTAAAAGTAGAGCGTCCTCAAAATTACACATTGAGAGGTCTGGAGTACAAATAAAATCAACGTGATACAACGTCCAATCTTTAAAATCGAACGACGCCTCCCAAGAATGCCGCCCTCCTTCATTAGAGCAAAAGACATGAGACAAACGTTTGTTCTGATAATTCCACGTTTTTTTAAAATTTTCAAGAGACACAGGAATGCCCTGAATCTCTGAATACTCGTCTCCGACCAATGCCGATGGGCTCATCGACCAGTTAGTATAGGAAAGATCAACATTGTCAAACCCCTTCGACAACTCGTTCCGCAACTGTTCATAATATTTTAAATCCTTTTTCAGCGATGGATAAATATAGAAAAGAATCTCTTTCTCTCCTTCTTCCATCTCTTCAGTTGTTGGCGTCTGACTATCCTGCGTGCGCAGGTCTTTCGCCGTAATTGTTGACAGACCGAAAAGTATGACCAAAAAAACACTCAACAACATCGCCCATTTTTTGACATTCATAACGACGCCTTTGTTATTTATTCTTTCTATCATGAAAAAGTCTCCGCGCGTTCGCGGCTTCGCTTTCATTTGGCGGCGAGTTCTTCTTCCAGTTCTTTGGGGAGTTTGATTCCCGTTTTATCGCCAGTTGAACTTATTTTACCAGATAGAAAAAAAAAAAAACAAGCGCTCGCCGCCGCCCGTACATAATATCCGCCGTCAGGCGTAAAATCAAGCGCCGCAGGGGCCCTGTTCCGGCGCCGCCTTACCGTCGTAAAAAGAGAGAGACGCCTTTGGGAAAAGCGTCTCTCTCATATCTTGCAAACGCGGTATTTCGAGCGGAATCAGAACCCCATGACGTTCATCCACGCGTAAACGCGGTTGAGCCAATCGCCGATATGCCCGTCGGTCGGGCTTCCTCCGAATCCGTGTTTTACTTTCGCGTAGATATGGAGTTCGGCGGGTATGTTCATCTCGCGCAATTTCTTATAGACGGCGGCCGAGGCGATAGGCGTGCAGAAATCGGCGTCGCCGTGAACGAGGCACATGGGCGGAGTCGCTTCGTCGAACGCGAACTCTTTGGCGAACGAGGAAGAGTCCCACGTTTTAAGGACCCACGCGGGGTAGACGGGAACGGCGAAATTGACGTTGCATGGGAGCTTGTCGATATCGTCGACAGGTTCGTACGCGTTTGTTTGGCTTGACGCCGCGATTAAAAGCGCGAGGTGTCCGCCGGCAGAGAAGCCCATGATCCCGATTTTGTTCGGATCGACGCCCCATTCTTCGGCGCGCGCCCGGCAGACCCTAACGCACCGCTGCGCGTCCTGCCATGCGATCATGTGTTTAGGCTGTCCCAATCGGAGCGGAACGCGGTATTTCAGCACGACCGCCGTAATCCCTTTGGAATTGAAATACCGCGCGATCTTTTCTCCTTCATGCCCATAGGCGAGACTGACGTAAGCGCCTCCTGGACATACAATAACAAGTGAATCGCTCGTTTTCTTTTCCGGGCGCCAGAATTCGTAGGTCGACTTGGCGGAGTCTTCTTTATCTCCAGGCGCAGGGCCGGGCCAGAGACCGTATTCGTCGAACGCAGACGCGTCGGCGCAGCACAAGAACGCCGCCGCGAGCGTCAGCGCGAAGAAGACGTGGAGGGAAGGGCTTTTCATTTTGGGGCGCTTCGGTAAAGAGACGCCGCGTTCGGCTCCGAACGCGGCGCGCAGACCGTACGCAGACGAGACTGCGTTAAAACGCGGCGTTCAAACTAGAATCCGACGACGCCCATCCACGCGTAAACGCGGTTGAGCCAGTCTCCGACGTGGTCGTCTTTGGGATTGCCGCCGAATCCGTGTTCAATCTTAGCGTAGATATGCATTTCGGCGGGTATGTTCATCTTGCGCAGTTTCGAGTAGACGGCGACCGAGCCCATTGGGGAGACTCTGTCGGAGTCGCCGTGAATGAGGCACATCGGAGGCGTTTTTTCGTCGAACGCAAAGTCGTCGACCATCGGCGAACCGTTTCCGTTTTCGGTATTGTAGCCGTCGACGCCGTCTCTGAGAACGTACGCGGGGTAGACGGGAACGGCGTAATTCACGTTGCAGGGTAGTTTGTCGATCTCGTCGATCGGGTCGTACGCGTTCGTTTGACTGGTCGTCGCGATCATGAGGGTGAGATGCCCGCCGGCGGAGAAGCCCAAAATACCGATTTTGTTCGGGTCGATTCCCCATTCTTTCGCGCGCGAGCGGCAAACGCGGACGCATCGCTGCGCGTCCTGCCACGCCGCCATATGCTTAGGCAGTCCTTCCCGGCGCGGCACGCGGTACTTCAAGACGACCGCCGTAATCCCTTTGGAATTGAAGTATTGGGCGATAACGCCACCTTCGTGCCCGTAGGCCAGCCCGTTGTACCCGCCGCCGGGACAGACGATCATGAGCGAATCGCTCGTTTTCTTTTCCGGCTTCCAATATTCGTACGTCGGCTTGGTCGCGTCCTCTTTTTCGCCGGGCGCGAGGCCGGGCCAAACGTTGAATTCGTCGAACGCGGACGCGCCGGCGCCGCAAAGAAACGCCGCGGCGACCGTTAGCGCGAACGCGGCGAGAGAAATAGTTCTTTTCATTTTTATTGCTCCGTGGTATTTGCCGCCGAAGGCGTCAGCCGCTAAACAAGTCGGACGCGCCGCAGCTCAATACAAATTCAGATTTTAGAATCCGCCGGCCTTCATCCATTCGTAGACGCGGTTGAGCCAGTCGCCGGCGTGACCGTCGGTCAAATTGCCCACGAATCCGTGTCCGAGATTAGCGTAAATGTGCAGTTCGGCGGGAATATTCATCTTGCGCAGTTTCGCGTAGACGGCGACCGAGCCCATCGCGGAGACTTCGTCGGCGTCGCCGTGGATCATGCACATAGGCGGGGTATTGCCGTCGAACGCGAAATCTCCGACCATTTTAGCGTCGTTTCCGCCGTTGACGTTTGGGCCGTCGACGCCGTCGTCAAGGACGTACGCCGGATAGACGGGGGCCGCGAAATTAACATTACAGGGGAGTTCGTCGACGGGGTCGATAGGCTCGTAGGAATTTGTTCGACTCGACGTCGCGAGCATAAGCGCGAGATGTCCGCCGGCGGAGAATCCCAGAACGCCGATTTTATTTGGATCGATTCCCCAGTCTTCCGCGTAAAGGCGGCAGACTCTGACGCATCGCTGCGCGTCCTGCCACGCCGCCATATGCTTGGGGAGTCCTTCGCGGCGCGGAACTCGGTACTGCAGTACGACCGCCGTTATTCCTCTGGAATTAAAGTATTTCGCGACGTCGCCCACGTAGGCGAGGCCCGTATAATTGCCGCCCGGACAGATAATTACAAGCGAATCGTCCGTTTTCTTTTCCGGTTTCCAATATTGAAAAGTCGGCTTGACGGCGTAGCGTCCTTCGCCGGGAGCTGCGCCCGGCCAGAGGTTGTATTCGACGAACTTGAACGCGTCAAACGAGACTTCGCTTGCCGTGTAGGAACGTTCCATAACATGCCGCCGATCGTTGAGTAACGGAGTTGTTCGCTTATTGCGTCGCGCGCCGCCGCGTTCAGGCGGCGCGCTGCAAAAAGCTTGGGTAAAGCGCGGAATCAGACTAGAATCCGACGACCTTCATCCACGCGTAGACGCGGTTGAGCCAATCGCCGACGTGATCGTCGGTCGGGTTGCCGCCGAAACCGTGGTTAACTTTCGCGTAGATGTGGAGTTCGGCCGGGATGTTCATCTTGCGCAGTTTGGAGTAGACGGCGACCGAGCCCATGGGGGAGTATCCGTCGGCGTCGCCGTGAATGAGGCACATCGGGGGCGTTTTTTCGTCAAACGCGAAATCGCCGACCATAGTCGAATCGTTCCCTTTGCCGGTATTGGGGCCGTCGGCTCCGTCTTCGAGGACGTAGGCGGGATAAACGGGCGCGGCGAAGTTTACGTTGCACGGGAGCTTGTCGATCTCGTCGACGGGCTCGTACGAGTTCGTCTGGCTTGTCGTCGAGGTCATGAGGGTGAGATGCCCGCCGGCGGAGAAGCCCATGATCCCGATTTTATTCGGGTCGATTCCCCATTCCTTCGCGCGCGACCGGACGACGCGCACGCAGCGCTGCGCGTCCTGCCAGGCGGCCATGTGCTTCGGAATCCCTTCGCGGCGGGGAACGCGGTATTTCAGTACGACGACTGAAACGCCCTTGGAATTGAAGTATTGGGCGATCTTTTCCCCTTCGTGAGCGTAAGCCAGCCCCATGTACGCGCCGCCGGGGCAGACGATCATGAGCGAATCGGTCGTTTTCTTTTCCGGCTTCCAGTATTCGTAAGTCGGCTTAACGGCGTCTTCTTTTTCTCCCGGCGCGACTCCCGGCCACACGTTGAATTCTTCGGCCGCGGAAGCGGACGCGCCCGCGCAAAGGAACGCCGCGACGGCGCACAGCGCGATCGCGGTAAAAGTAAAGATACGTTTCATGAGATTGCTCCGTATAAGTGGAATGTGCGGTCGCGCAGCGCGGCCGAATTTAACTTTCAGTCTATTGTAAAGAAGGGCCGGTCCTCCGTCAATTCAAGAGGGCTTTGAGCGCCTTTAAATTGAGGACGTCCCACGCTTCTCCTTCTTCCGTCTCTTTTTTTGGGGTCTCGAGATACATTGGCTTTTTAGCGAAACGCGGGTCGTTAATGAGCATTGCGAACGCGTCGAGCCCGATCTCTCCCTTGCCGATGTGGTCGTGCCGGTCTCCGTGCGACTCGAGCTTTTTCATGGAGTCGTTGAGGTGGAACGCGGCGAGCCGATCCAGCCCGATCGTCCTGTCGAATTGCTCGAACATTGCGTCGTATGCCGATTTAGTGCGAAAGTCGTAGCCCGCGGCGAAGACGTGACATGTGTCAAGACAGACGCCGAGCCGGTCTTTATGATCGCACGCCGCGATAATGGCGGCGATCTCCTCGAACGTACCGCCGAGATACGAGCCCTGTCCGGCGGTCGTTTCGACGAGGACCTGCGTCGTATTGTCCGGAATCGACTCAAAGATCCGATCGAACGACCGCGCGACCCTGTCCAGCGCCGCTTCTTTGGAGTCGTCTTTCGCCGCGCCCGGATGCATAACGACGCGCGGAACGCCAAGTATCTGCGCGCGAACGAGTTCGTCGGTAAAGCGCGCGACCGATTTTTCGTGGAGCGCTTCGTCGGGCGACGCGAGATTGATTAGATAGGAGTCGTGAACGAGCGGATCGTATTGTCCGGTCTTCGCGAGCGCCTCCTGAAATTTTCGAGCCGCCGTCTCGGAAATCGGCTTATTATCCCAGCGGTTGCTGTTGCCCGAGAAG
>CAMNJU010000194.1 GCA_946541595.1 uncultured Planctomycetales bacterium | reverse complement strand
AACCCCTATGAAGGGATTCACTTCGTGCTTGCGCATCGGCATCTCATACGGAATGTGACCGGATATCCGAGTTGGCGCGGCCTGTTTGTCGACGAATGTTACGACATAGGACACGTTGAAAATGTTCATTATTGGCCGTTTGGAGTAACCTACAAGCCTGACGATCCTTATTGCCATTGGGTTAATATCAATGGGACGGCGTTTGAATTGGCGCGTGCCGATTGGCACTACGTTTCCAATACTTTTTGTTTCGGTTACGGTTGCGGATACCTTTTTAGTGATAAAGGACATGGCGGGACAAACGGTAATTTCTTGGGAATTGGCGCGGATTCGTGTCGTCGCGCAGTACATGTGGAACATTCACAAAAACAGGGGCTGCTCATAACAAACGGCGAATTTGTTGGACGTTGGTCTAGCGAGGACTCCGTATGTTTGGAGATTGGGGAAGAGAATGAAGGCGCCGTCATGCTGACGAATTGTTCCTTCTGGGGACCGGTGAAGACTTGCGTTTGGTCAAGGTCTAAGAAAGGAAGAGTCGTACTGAACGGATGTGAATTTGTTAACTGGGACGAGGTTCATTCGTCAAAAGTAAAAGGCGGTTCGCCAGCAGTGAAAATTGACGCAGGCAGAGCTACTCTGCTTGGCAATTCTTTTGAGCAACCGGGAGCTCACCTCTATGTCGGCGAGAACGCCGCGTATGTGACTGCGACCGGGAATCAAGCAATTGGCGGTTTTAGAGTTGTTGGCAATAAATCTCCCGTTAGAGTTCAGCTTAGCGCGAACGAAGAAGACCTCATGACGGCTATTCCGGAAGGACGGGAAAATTATGTTGTTCACCTTGGGGCCGCTGGAGACGAGAGATTCATTAAAGGATGGTACGGCCCTGAGAAGAACACGTTAAATACGTTCCGCTGGTCTGGCGGAGTCTCTTGGCTCATTTTGCCGATTTCCAAGTCAGAAAGCGCCGTACGTGTCGAAATTGATCTTGAAGCGCCGCGAGAAGCTCTGATTTCGACTTCAGATTCTCCAAAAGAATTTGGTGTTTTTATTGGTGAAAAGAAAGTTGCTGATTTGAGCTCTGGGAGTAACCATATCTCTTTTGACGTCGTTCCAGAAAAGGCAATTTTAACAGACGAAGACGATCTTCTTATAGAAATACGTTGTCATGCTTGGAAACCGAAGGAATTCCTGAAAGGCTCGGACGACGAACGTAAAATTGGCGTGTCTTGTTCGACAGTTCGAGTGAAAACACAAGAGACGACGGTGGAGAAGACCTTTGACGGCAATACGGGGACTTGGCTGGATTAGTTTCCGGTTTATTTGACTTTTTCGACTTCAAACACAACGCGGTTTGGAATTACGTGTCCCTATTGTAATTCTGAGTCGCGTTGCGTTATATGACGACAAATAATTTCGGTTTTAGTGTATCTTCTTCAAGAAGAATATCCCTATAATTCCTAAGGCGACGTTTCCCAGCCACGTAGCAACAGGCGGCAGGGTTCCGCTTTTAGCTCCTTCAAGTCCAAGTGCGAAAAGGGGGTAGTAGACAAAGAGAATCGGAAGAAACGATGTAAAAAAAGCAAACGTTACGTCAGATTTCCTTAATAGTATGGAGTAGGGCGCCCCAACCCACACGAAGAAAAAAGTGGAAAAGCCGGCCGCGCAGATACGAGGAATTGTCAGCTTAAACCTGTTTCTTTGACGGTCGAAGTACTTTTCTGTATTAATCCTCGCCTTCCAGCTTTCCTGAGTCGTGGCTTCAAAATCTCCGGAAAGAAAGGAAAATATGGCGGAAGACGCCAAGCGACGGTGAAAGCTGCTTCTATCGGCCTCCAAGTTTTCTAAGGCTTGTTTAACTTCCTTTGCCGGAGGATCTACTCTGTTCTTAGAACGGTATATTTGGTTGAGCGGAATGACAAACTCATAGGAATCTGGAATTACAAATCGGCCATGTTGTGTGTCGATTTCAGCGTTCTCCATGTGAATCCTTAGGAGCGGACTTTTTGTTGAGTCAAATTCAACATTGACTTTTGCAGATTCGGCAGTTCCATTAATGCCGTCGATTTTACCTGAAAACTCCGGATTAATGAGGACGTTGTCGCTTGCAACGTCAGTTACTTTAACTTCGAATTGCCCGGAAGGCGCAACGAATCGGTTTTCTGTTCGGAGTTGAGAAAGCAACATCGTTTCTACACCTTCGAGCAGAACTCTATTCATCTCCAAGCGTGTCCATGAAGTTGCCAGATCGTTAAACCATACGCCGCAAACACTAACTCCAAACATCAAAATCCAAACCGGGTAAAGAATACGCCAAGGCGCAATACCCAGCGATTTCAACCCGATAATTTCATTATTTCCTCCCATCTTTGCAAAAAAAATCGTAACGGCGAAGAGAGCCGACGCCGGTATCGCAATTGCGAAAATTTCCGGCACAAGATAGGGCGTCAGGCGGAAGGAATAAATAAATGGGAAGCCCGTCTTGAGCGACATTTGGACTACAAGGAGAAAAAGTAATGCGACTGTGAATATGAGGAGAGTGGTGACAAACAGTTTTGTCACGCCGCCTAAGACGTATTTATAGTAAATTTTCATATTGTCCACCGTTCTAAATAGCAGCCCGAGTAAGAGAAGCTCTCGTTTAGCGGATTATCGTAACAATCCCATAGATAATTTGAGCGCAGTGTAAAAGAAACATAAGAGCCTCAGGGTCCAGGAGCCAATCTACAGGATAGTAGTTTTTTTAGATTCAAGCGTCAATGGAGAAATTTGCAAATCTTTTAGAATGAGGTGACAAAGAAAAACCTCGTCGATTATCTTTTCGACGAGGTTTTTCACTCATTCAAATTTAGCAGCTGAACTTCTGAATCGCCCTTCCAATCTCAAAAATGAATCCTTTTGAGAAGCGCTTTTTTCGATTTTCATTTGACGTTCTATAAGAAGTTGTGTTTGCCGGTTTGCTTCTTGGACGGCGGCTTGTAAAAAGACGTCGGCGTCGACTTCATTGATTGGTTTATTTACCTTGCGCACAGCTTTCATGTCTCTGGAGGGCTCTTGGTCTGAACATGAAGACCGCAGAGAATCTGCGTTGTCTGCGTAGGCTTGGTTGACCGCCGCTTGGAGTTGAGCAGTTTCACCGACAGAGGCAGAAGCGAAAACCTCTATGTCGGGGATAACTCCTACGCCGCCATACGCCCGTCCGGTAGGGGAGTAGAATTTTTCTGTCGTGAGGCGCAATCCTGCGATCGGCTTTGCGCCTTCTGTTTCCTTTGTTAATGGAACGATTGCTTGGACCGTACCTTTGCCGTAACTTTGGGTTCCAACGACAACGCCTCGGCCGTTTTCTTGCATAGCGCCGGCGAAAATTTCCGCCGCACTTGCGCTGTTAGAGTCGACTACAAGCACAATCGGCAACGTACAGGCTTGTCTTTTGGTGGCAGAGAAAACATGAGTCCCGTTTCGTCCCTGAGTTTTAACTATGGCGCCTGAGCTGAGAAAAACATCTGAAACTTTGATCGCCTCCTGAAGCAAACCGCCTGGATTTTGTCGCAAATCGACGACGATACTTTGCGCGCCTTCCTCCGAGAGCGTCTGTATCGCTCTTTTCAACTCATCGGACGTGGTCTTTTGAAAACAAGTGATCTTGAGGTAACCCACATAACCAGGCACGCTCAGAAGATGGACGTTTTCAACGCTTGGAACCTCTATCGGTCGTCGCTTTGCCGCGACGCTTCTTACGCGTCCGTCTTGCGAACGTAAACGCAGCGAAACAATTTCTCCCTCACGACCCTGCAGTAATTCGCCAATTTCCGCGCCTGTCAGGTTTAGAGTAGAACGTCCGTCAATCTCTATAAGTTCGTCGCCAACTTGGAGTCCTCCTTCTTCTGCCGGGCTAAAGGGGATAACGCGGACGATCTTGGTCGGCGCTTCTGTCTTCAGTTCAACGCCAATTCCAACAAAATTACCGTCGATCATGGAGAAGACGTCGTCCACCTGAAGAGGGGTAAGAGATGCAGAATACGCGTCCAGAGAACAGATCGCCGAGCATAAAAATTCGGAGACAATCGCCGATTCCTGAATTCCAACACGGCGACGCAGTTGTTTGGCCAGCCAAAGAACTGAACGTCGAACGTCGTCTTCAGTTTCCATTTCCCAATTTTTCGCAGTACGGCACAGCGCGTCAAAAAGGGATATTGAATGAGCTTTCATGTCAAGGGGAACGCCATTCTGTTTATAAAAAGCGTCCTCCTCTAGGGCTTCTGCGACGCCGGCAACCCCTAGCGTGAAGAGTTCCGAATAACGAGGCCGATCGACGTGATATTCGTCCACGTCTACAAAAACCTCGTCAAAAATTGCAAGTTGATCTTCAAGGGAAGAGGATTTTGTCAGTGAAGTAAACGTTTCGTCTTGATAACGAACCGATATCTCGCACCGTCTTCTTGCTTCCGCAAATTGAGAGCGAAGAACGCGGCTGTTCGGGTAGATCCGCAGAGCCTTTTCGAAGTATTTCTTAGCTTCGACCCAGCGTCTTTCCGACAACAGGACGTTTCCGTTCTGAATAATCGAATTTGCGCCGATTTCCTGAGAATCTGCTTGGTTAGATTGTAAGGGGAGCGCCCGCTCGATTCGAGTCAGATTCGACTCAGCCGAGTTAAGAGCGCGCAACGACTGCGTTGCGTGAGACTTTGAGCCGTTTGCGTTCGCGACCGTCGTGGTAGGAACCCACAAACTGTTGGTTTGTTGAGGTTCTTCGCCTGACGAAATGCCGCACACGCTAAGCGCGCTGAGAATCCCAAGCGTAATATGGAGGATTTTGGACATAAGTTGTACCAAACGATCCGTAGACCGTCGGTTAGATCGATTTTTTAGCCGGGCTTCCTGCCCAAACGCCTAATGCGCCCTAAAAAAACGATTGGGAACTCCGTTTCAGTCGCCCTCCTAGCGAAACTGCCGGTTGGAGAAATTCTCTCTTTTTGATCGAACGAATTCTTATTCTCGATCATGCATGAAACAGTAAAGAACACGTGAGACGTTCTTACTGTTTCTTGCGAACCGTTTCTTCCTATTTTTGGTCGTCCACGCTGACAAACCTTACCGTTTCCGTTGGCAGTCAAGACGGTAATTCACGCCGTGAATCACTCGCCTTTCATCATGCGTCGGGACGCCGTCCTATTTGCGAAGCCGTTGTCTACTTTACTACGTCCAGTCGTTTATATTTTTGCAAAACGACTGAATCTGCCAGCGAAATTTACAGCAACCGGCAAAGCGCGCAGTTTATTCTCGAAACTTTTGCAAACTCATGCAGCGTTCCGTCCAGTTAACGACTCGCCTTTCAGGAATCGATTATTCTTCATTCCCTACTGCAATTTTAAAGGGTGTGTTTTTTAAAAAGAAGTTTTTTGAGGAACGGAAATTTACTTAAAATGGAAGATAGGAAGAAAGCAACCAATCACAGATATAACCTTTGAATCTACGAGAACAAAAAGACGGATTTGATTTCTTTTTAATAATGTAACGTTTGTGCGAGTCATGGCGAATTTGAAGATGGGCATGGCGGCAGGCTAATCATGTGCCCTGACCAGAGTCAAGGACTCTGATTTTTGTAAAATGAGAAGTTTAGATAAAAAATAACGGTATTTCTGATAAATCAAAATAGTCTGCTTGTATTGTTTAAATTGTGGTTGGTAGAACTGAAATGTTTAACGGGTGTGCGAAAATTGTGAAGTCGGTTTTCAGCGTTGCTCGATAATATTGTAGCCCTGCGATGAGGAGCATGAAAAAATCATCGTTTTTAACTTCGTCTCGACGTCTGTTATTTGACTTTTGGGGGAAGGAAAAAACTTAAAGCTCCCACGCAATCGTTACGATAAAGGGTAAGGCTTTTTTTACCCAAGCCGGCAACGGCGTTGAGTCAAATTAGCCTAAATTGTAGTGAGCAATTTACAAGATTGCGACGGTCGCTGGCGTATTGTTCGTCATGCGTACGTCCAAAATTTTGTCGACGATCCTGGCCAAAATTGGTCGCGTATTTGAGCAAAGCGTCGATTTGGGTAGTTGCGAATCCCGTATTCGTACAATCGACAGCCGAGTTCAGATTGCTTCGGCATGGATAGACGCGGAGTCGCGGCTAATGGATTGACGACATACTAGGTTTAAAAGGAGTTACCTAATGAAAATCCGTCTGACTGCGTTGTGTGTTGCTTTGACTGCGATGTTTGCCACCGCCAACACGTTCGCTCAGGACTGCGCGCCTTGCGCCGCCGCTGCTGACATTTCCTGCGCTTCCTGCGCCCCTTGCGCCTCGTGTACTGGCGCTTCCTGCGAACTCTTCGGAGGTCTTCGTTCGCTGTTGGCCTGTCGTCCGTGCATTTCCTGCACCACGATCACCCCGGCGTGCACCCCGGTGTGCTCTGCTCCGGCTGCGACTCCGGTCAAAGTTTCCGTACCTTCCTGCGGCCCGATCGTTGCCTCGAATATGCCTCACGGCGCGTTTGACGCCGCTTGCGCGTCCTGCGATTCCTGCGATTCCTGCGGTACGATTGCCGCTCCTTCTTGCTGCGGTGAAATGTTCCCGTACCTGAAGCCTTGCCTCTATAACGCTGTTCATCGTCCGATCAACGGCGTTTGCAAGCTCGTCCACGGCGCCTTCAGCGCTTTGGCTTGCGCCACGACCCCGGTTGACGACTGCGGTTTCTTCAAGCCTGCATACGTCGCTGATATCACCTGCGGTTCATGCGCGACCTGCGGCCCGATCGAAAGCGCTCCGGCTCCGTGCGCGCCTTGCTCCGCGCCTGCCGTTCCGGCTTGCGGTCCTGCGGCTCCGTCCTGCAAGTGACGAACGAGGAACAAGAGCTTGATCTTGAGTAGTTGGTCGTCGGCTTGACTAGGTGTTGACCGATCTCCGCGAGATGGGCTGGATTTCAGCCTTGGCGGTTTAGCGACGCACGTCGTAGAGGTCTGACTCAATAGCC
>CAMNJU010000193.1 GCA_946541595.1 uncultured Planctomycetales bacterium | reverse complement strand
AATCACGAAGAAAGATAATAACTTCGAAGTCAACTACGAGTGATTTGCCCGCGACCCGCAAGCAGATCAAATTACATATAAGACGGGAGGCGTTTCTGAAAAGCCTCCCGTCGTTTTTTACGCGCAGGATCGAAAAGACAGATTTCAACGAAAACCGCGCAACGCGTCTTTTACGCCGTCCGGTTTGAGAACCTTGCCCGCGGAGACCGTCTTTTCATTAACGACCAGCGCCGGCAAACTCATAACGCCGTAAGACATAACCGTTTTCAAGTCGGTTATATACTCCGGGCTGACGGGAATTCCCATTTCCGCAAGCGCCGTTTGCGTACTCTCGAGGAGCGCGCGGCACTTTGAACAGCCGCTCCCTAAAATCTTTACGGAACGTACGGCGTCCGCCTGCGCCTCTTCAGAAAAGCGGCGCTCAGTTTCTCTCTTGAGTACGTTCTCAGCGCCGTTTCGAGCAGGCGTTCTGTCTATTTCTTTCTTTTTTCCGAATCTAAAAAACGTTATCATGAAAGCCTCCTCAAAATGCAAGGTAAAACATATAGAAACCGATCAACAGTATGACGGTTCCCAGCACGGTCTTCAGCGCGGCTGCGGCAGTCTGATACCTTCCGCTGCTCGAAACGCGCTGGACAAAACCGACCGAAGTTCCCGCCGCAATCGCAAGCAGGCTGTGCCCAAGTGAATACAGCGTCATTAGGAGAATTCCCCAGAGGAAACTCCCATTGCCTGCGACAATGGCAAGAAGCGCGATTAAAACCGGCGTGGCGCACGGAGAAGAGAATATCCCGCCCAAAACACCGGCGAAAAACGCGCCGATCACGCCTCGTCTCTTATTCTTAGCGATGAAATTCGTCGTCGGAATGAAATTGGCAATCTCCCACGTCTGAAGCGCCATAAGCGTCATTAACACGCCCAAAAACAAGTACCACGCGTTTGACGCCGTTCCCATAAGCCTCCCGAGCGTAACGGCGCACACGCCAAGGGCGACAAACGCGACGGCCGCTCCAAACGCGAACGCGACGGAATAGACAAACGCGCGCTTAGCGCTCTTTTCGCCGGATCCGCCGACGTAACCGATCACGAGAGGAACGCTCGTGAGAGAGCAGGGCGTAAAGGAAGTCAGCGCGCCCGCGACAAACGCCAGCAGAGGAGCAAGCCACAGGCTCTCGCCAATATTCTCCGCAATTACTGAAAGAAATCGGTCAATCATTCGCGTTAGCCCCCATTTCTGAAAGGATTCTGCGAAGTTGACTTGCGGTCAGTTCGCCGACATGAAGTGTAAATCCTTGTTCGTCTTTCTTTTTAGGCTTATGGAATGTGAAATTTAACTCTTTCCGGAGCGCTTCGCTCGGCGTAAAGGGTTTTCCGTCCGCATTAAAAAAAACCTGCGTTGGAATCATAACGACCGGAACGTTACTGGCCACGTTAGAATATTTACGAACGTCGGCGAACTTAACAAACGCTTTGTTCCGATACTCCTTATTGACGGCGGCCAGCGCAGGCGCCATGCGTTTACAGGGAATACAGACGGAGGAACCGTAATCTACGACGACGGGGAGTCTGTACTTCGCGAGCGCGTCAAAATCTACCGGTTTGGTCGCGGCAAGGCTAAAATCGGGGGCGCGCTCTCGCGGCGCGGAATCAGAGACTAAAACGGTCGCGACGACGTCGGAAATCTCTTCCGTTCCAACGCCCTCAGAAAACGACGTTCCGCGTTCTGCAAGGGACGCGTCAATAACGGCGGAGGATTCCGCGCGGCTTGCCGACGACCCTGTTTCCGAGCCGAAATCTTTCCCAGCTCCTTTCTCAATAAGGAAAAAACCTGCGGAAGCCGCAACGGCGACTGTTAACGCCATAATTTGAATCAATCTTTTTCTTTTTGTCATGTTATTTCTCCTTTGTGGCAATTCAGTTCGCGAATCAGTTTCACGGACTTTACATATCTTTTGTTATTACAAGGTTTCAATACAAAGTCTCAATCACGGCAGGCGCGCGCGAGCCTTTTGTCAATTACAAGAACCAGTATTGAAATACGTTAAAGCAGTATCCAACGAGAAGAATCCCGACGGTGCAAATTCCAATAAAGACTCCCAGTAATTTCGGTTTAACGGCCTTTCTCAGCAAGACGAGCGATGGCAAACTGAGCGTTGTTACCGCCATTGTCAAACTTATAACAGAGCCCAAAAGCGCGCCTTTGGAAAGAAGCGCCTCGGCTACTGGGATTGTTCCAAAGACGTCCGCGTACATCGGAATACCGACAAGCGTCGCCCAAAGAACCCCGAATGGATTATGACTCCCCAAAAGCGACTGAATCCAACGAGCCGGTATCCAGTTATGAATGACCGAACCGATTCCCACGCCAATGACGATATAGGGAAAGACATTCTTAAAAGTTGAAACGGCTTGGTCTTTCGCGTAAACTGCTCGTTCTTTGAACGTGAGTGAACGCGATTCTGACTCCGCGACGTTCTCGCTGTTGCGGA
This sequence comes from uncultured Planctomycetales bacterium, assembly GCA_946541595.1. Lineage (GTDB taxonomy): Bacteria > Planctomycetota > Planctomycetia > Pirellulales > Thermoguttaceae > RUG369. The sequence goes on along the minus strand of CAMNJU010000193.1, from coordinate 4,485 downwards.
TAAAGTCGGCGATCTGATCTTCCATATGCAGTCTCTCGATAAAAGCGCCGCCGAGGACGGCTATGGCCAAGCCGAGGAGGACATAGACGAAAGCGACTTTGGCGCCAAAGATGGCTGAAAGGAGAACCAAACTGCCCAAATCAACCATAGGGGACGAAATTAAAAAGGAAAAAGTCGTACTAAGGGGAAGGCCTGCTCGCGTAAAACCGATAAAAATCGGTATCGAAGAGCAGGAACAGAACGGCGTGACGGTTCCAAGCGCAGCGCCTGCGATATTGGCGCTTAAACCGTGAAATTTCCCCATCATCCTGCGGCTCCTCTCCGGAGGAAAGAAACTCTGGATAAACGAGACGCAGAAGATAAGGAAAATAAGGAGCGACGTGATCTTAATCGTATCGTAGAGAAAGAACTGCACGCTTCCTCCAAGTGGCGTGGACGTATCGAAACCGACGTCAAGAAGAAACCGGCCGATCAGATCGTTCAGCCATTTCATGCCCAACAGTTGTTCCTGAATGAAAGACGTCATTATTTGAATACCTCATAACTCGTCGGCGCGGCTTATTGACTGAAACCTTGAATTACCGTACAAGGGCGCGAATAGCCCAACGACGGGCGATTACAACCTATTGAAATATTGCAATTTTTCTATATATTTTTGCCTTTAAATAGCCGACAGTGTAAACCGTCGGCTCATAACGTTCAAAAACGGCTTATTCTATTCTGTCTACCCGTGACTTTTCGACACATTGCGGCAGATACAGTTCGGCTTCTCCTCGAACATCCTGCCAAGAATGGAATGCATCTTTGTAAGAGCGTCCCGATCAAGAGAATAATAGATTCTCTTTCCGTCCCTCCGATCTTTCACAAGACCCGCCTCGACGAGTTGCTTCATGTCGTGGGAAAGGGTAGGCTGCGTAATATTGAAAGACTCCAAAATGACGCATGCGCAAAGCTCCCCGCACGAAAGCATGTCCACTATCCGAAGACGTTTTGGATCCGACATGGCTTTAAGCATTTTGGCCGTTTCTATATAAACTTGTTCCATGTGCCGCCTTTCTTATATCGACTCCGCAACAATATAACAACATATTTAAATATGTCAATATATAAAATCCTGTTTTTCTCTATTTTTCACTTGGCGTTTACTTATACGATTGTCGTCTGGCGCGTCCGTAAAAAGTACAAAACAGGGTTCGAGCGTTTCTTGTTTTTCGCATTGTCTTCTTTGCAAACAACGGTAGACGGCAAACGGCGTCTTTCGACAGGCCATTCTGTTTTTAGAAATGTTAAGCGAGCGCCTCCGTTGTTTTTCTTTTTACAGTCTGCCCCATTTTTTTTCGGAAAGAGTCTGCGCCTCACTTTTAATTGTCAGTCGATTATGTTAGAATAAGCGGGCGCGCTGAAACGTAGACGCGCATTGTCGTGAAATCTGTCCTCGCAAGAGAGTTCGATATAACCAAATTCAAGAGGGACAACCACATGAAACGGCTTCTCTTCGCAGCGGCGCTTGCCCTTTCGCTCGCCTTTTTCGCGAGCCCGACGCAAGCGCGGCTCTTTCCCGGCAACGACAACGACCGGCCCATGAACACGGTCGAGTCGGTGCGACGCGCCATTAACGACATGATCGTGCAATTCGGCGACGATTACCCCGACGGCGAAGCCTACCTCAAAGAGCTCGACGCGCTCGAAAAGGAAGAGCCGAAAGACGAAGCCTGGGAAAAGAAATTCGCCGAATTCCGCCGCAAAGCGCTCCTCGCGCTCCCCGAACTCGACGACTTGGAACTCCTCGTCGTGCGCTCCTCGCGCCTGCCCGCGGTCGGCGACGACTTCATGACGATCGACAAGGTCGCCAAAGAAGGCTGGGACGCCGAACTTGGGATTCTTTCCGATCTCCGTTCGGGCAATCCCCAGTTTAAGTCGATCTATAAGCCGGAAAACACGCGTCCGATTCTCGAACCGGAACTCAACTGGGACGGCGAACGCGTTATGTTCTCGAGTATCTCCGAAGACAATAAACGCTGGGCTATCTTTGAGATCAACGTCGACGGAACCGGGCTCAAGACCCTCTCGCCGACCGATCAGCCCGACGTCGATTTCTTCGATTCGTGCTATACCCCGGAAGGACAGGTTATCGCCTGCTCGAACGCGGGCAAGCAGGGTCTGCCGTGCATTAACGGCTCCGACCCCATGGCGAATATTTACACCATCGATCCGGAAACGAAAAAGGTCCGTCAGCTCACCTTCGAGCAGGACTCCGACTGGCACCCGACGCCGCTCAAAAACGGCCGCATTATGTATCTGCGCTGGGAATACTCGGACATTATGCACTATTACAGCCGCATTCTGTTCCACATGAACCCGGACGGCACGAACCAGGCGGAACTCTACGGCTCCGGCTCCTTCTTCCCGACCGCGTTCAAGCATGCGCGCGAATTCCCCGACTCCTCTAAGATCGTCGGAATCGGGTCCGGGCACCACGGACGCGGCGACACGGGCCGTCTCCTCATTATCGACCCGACGGTCGCGCGCAAATACCCGTTCCGGTTCCATCCGACCGGGCTCGAATGGGGCCCTGAAAACACGCAGTACGACTGCCATCCGGACGTCTTCCCGGCCGAAAAGACCGGCTTCATTGCGGAAATCCCCGGCTACGGCCGCGACGTCGTCGGCAACGTGCTCGACATGCAGTCGACCGGCCTGAAGTACAACTTCGTCTTCCCGTATCCGCTCTGTGAAAACTATATCCTCGTGAACTGCGAAATCGACGGTCAGCCGGGAACTTACGGGCTCTATCTCGTCGACACGTTCGACAATATGACCCCGATCGCCGTCGTTAAAGGGCAGGGCTACTTCTTCCCGACCCCGCTCGTCGAACGCGACGTTCCGCCGCTCCTCCCGAACCGCGTCGAGGAAGGCGCCAAAGAAGCGACCGTCTTTATTACCGACGTCTATAACGGCTTCGGCACGAAAGACGTTCCGAAAGGCGAAATCGTCGGTCTGAAAGTCTTTGCGTATCACTTCGCGTACCTGCACACCGGCGGTCACGAATCGGTCGGCGTACAGAGCAGCTGGGATATCAAGCGCATTCTCGGATACGTGCCCGTCGAAGAGGACGGCTCCGCGTTCTTTAAGATTCCCGCGAACACGCCCGTCGCCTTGCTCCCCGTCGATAAGAACGGCGCGGCCGTTCAGCTCTTCCGGAGCTGGTTCGTCGGCATGCCGGGCGAAAACGTCAGCTGCAACGGCTGCCACGAATCGCAGCTCGACGCGACCGAATCGGTCCTGAAAATGGCGTCGCGGCGCGAACCGAGCGAAATTCAGGATTACCTCGGCCCGCCCCGCTCGATTACCTTCGAGCTCGATATCTACCACCGCGTCGTTAAGAAGTTCTGCATCGGCTGCCACGACGGCTCCAAGCCCGACCGGCCGTCCTTCGCCGACGCCCAGTCCGCGTACAACAATATCCATCCGTTCGTACGCCGGCCCGGCCCGGAAACCGATATGGACGTCCTCAATCCGTACGAATATCACGCTTCCACGAGCGAGCTGATTCAGATGCTCGAAAAGGGCCATCACAACGTCAAGCTCGACGACGAAGCGAACCGGCTGCTCGTCAACTGGATCGACTTCAACGCGCCGTGGCGCGGCAAGTGGGGGAACGAGCCGGAAGCGAAACGCCGACTCGAACTCTCCGACCTCTACGCGGAATCCGCGGCCGTCGACGTTGAAAACGAATACGACCGGCTCCTCATGGAGATGCGCGACCGCAAGGCGCCCGACTTCATTAAGCCGGAAAAGACGCCCGATCCGACCGACGACCTCGGCGACGCGTGGGCGTTCGACGACAAGACCGCGAAAGAGATGCAGAAGCAGGCGCTCGCCGGCGGCGCCGCGACCAAGACGGTCGAGCTTGCCGACGGCGTAACGGTCGACTTCGTTCGCATTCCGGCGGGCAAATTCGTTATGGGCAGTCTTACGGGCTGCAACGACGAATATCCGCGCGCGGAAATCACGATCGACAAGCCCTTCTGGATGAGCAAGACGGAAATCACGAACGCGCAGTACGCCGCGTTTGATCCGGAACATGACACGCGCTATATCGAAGAGCACGGAAAAGACCACATCGTGCCCGGCTATATCGCGAACCATCCGAATCAGCCGGTCGCGCGCGTGAGCTGGAACGAAGCGCAGCGGTTCGTCGAATGGCTCAACGAGGAGAAAGGCGTTAAAGCCGCGCTCCCGACCGAAGCGCAGTGGGAATGGGCCGCCCGGTCCGGAAGCCCGACCCAGTTCTATTACGGAACCTTCGACGACGACTTCTCCAAGTACGCGAACCTCGCCGACGCCGACCGCCGACGGCTCTATACCACATGGGAAAACGGCGCCACGATCCACGTCCGGCACAACTACCCCGAAGGGAGCGTCTTCCCGCTCCGCGACGATCGGTTTAAGGCCCACTGGTTCATCGTCGACTACGTCGCGCAG
>CAMNJU010000192.1 GCA_946541595.1 uncultured Planctomycetales bacterium | reverse complement strand
GCCGCAAACGCAGCCGGCCGCGGCCCCGACCGCCGCGCCCGTGCAGACAAGTCAGGCGCCCCAGCTTGGCTTCGGCGAAGTCGTCGTCTATTCTGGCGGACGCGCGGTAGAGCCGTACGCCGTCGCCTCGCGCCCGACGTCGGTCTCGAATTCTTCCGGAGCGAAGTTCGTTCGCAAAGAAAGCGACTCGCGCCGCGTCGTAACAGACGGCGACGTCAAGTGGATTTCGTCCGCGGTCGCGCAGGCGAACGAGAGTATTTCCCAGACGAGCGCGACGATCGCCAGAAAGTCGCAAGAGGCGGCCGATAAAGCGACGGCTGCGGCGCGCAACCTCTCCAACGCCGCGAACCAAGCTGCCGACGCCGCGTCTGAAACGGCTCAGAACGTCGCCAACGCCGCGAATCAGGCGGTCGACACGGCAAAATCGACCGCTCAGAACGTCGCTAACGCCGCGAATCAGGCGGTCGACGCAGCCAGGACTACCGCCCAGAACGTTAGGACAGAAGCGGCCAACGCCGCCGACGCCGTCGCGCAGTCGGCGAATCAGGTCGTTTCGGCGGTCTCGCCGCAGCGGATTTACATTCCCGCGCCCATTGTCGACGAACAGCCCAAAAACGAACGAACCGATTTGGGATCGGGCTTCCCGCGTCTGCGCGCCGGCTCGATTTTCTGACGCGCCGCTTGTGTAATTGCGGCAGAACACGTTTATTCCTTAAAGGAGCCGTATAATCGCGGCTCAAAAAAAAGATCGGAGTCCCGTTTGAACTCAGTTTCCTTTCCCCGTTTATGCGAACAAAGCCTCGCGTTTCCGGTTCGGTCGGTCGAATCGGCGCCGTTTCTCCGCGCCGCGACCGCCGCGGACGTCGACGCGCTCTGCGAAATTGAGCGCAGGGCGTTTGAATTCCCGTGGTCGCGCCGGGAATTTGAGTTCTGCGTCGAAGCGCCGCGCTATACGGGCGTAATCGTCGCCGAGGGTTCGGAACCGCTTGGATACGCATTCTACGAGAAACGCGCACGCTCGTACCGGCTCCTTAGCTGCGCGGTCGTCGAATCGCGGCGCCGCGAAGGACTCGGCGCTCGCATGCTCGGCGCTATCGCCGACGCGCTCGACGAAGGCCGACCGGAAATCTCGTGCGTCGTGCGCGAAGGAAACGTGCCGGCGCAGCTCTTCCTGCGCAATTTCGGCTTTCGCGCGCTATGGACCGTCAAGGGCTACTACCGCGCGACGCGCGAAGACGCGTACCGCATGAGCTATACGCGCGAAGAATTGCGCATGTCCGACGACTGCGTACGCCAGCGCCTGCTCGCACGCTGAATAAGCCGCAACATCGCGCGGCGTCTCCTGTCTTGCTTTAACGCGACGGACGAACTCCGAGAGAGGACGTCCGTTTTTTTATTTCACGCGCGGTTCGACCGGGCGGCGGCGCGGACAATTTCTGCAAACACCCGCGAAATTTACAGAAAAATCGGAATATTTCCCAATATTTCCCCTCTGGCGCCCTTGCCTATTTAGGCTCTTGCGTTTATCATAATACGTTGATTGTCGGTTATTGTTTGAGTCGGGCGGTCTTTCGATTCGCCCGCGCTCGACGCGTCCGAACAAAGTCACCTTTGCACATGAACGAGGAATTTCAATGACTGTCGGTTTGACGCTCGCAACGTCGATGTTGACGCCGCTTTTCGGGCAAGAGGCGCCTTCCGCGCCCGCCGGGAGCGGAGGTTTCAGTTTGGTGATGATGATTTTCGTTTTCCTCATCGCCGTTTTCTTCCTGTTTATTCTGCCGGGCAAATCCCGCGATAAGCAGACGAAAAAGCTGCTCGATTCGATTAAGCCGAACGATCGCGTTTTGACCTACGGCGGCGTGATTGGCGTCGTCGTAAACGTCGACCGCGAGCAGGGCGAAATCGTACTGCGCGTCGACGACAACGCGAACGTCAAGATGCGGTTTGCGCTTTCCTCGGTCTATTACGTGTACAATAAGGAAGCCGCGAAAGAAGCGGCGAAAGAGAACGCGAAAAAGGCCGCGAAAGAAAAGTCGAAGTAGCGCGCCGCGCCGGTTCGACTCCGCTTTTTTCGATTCCCATCGTCCGTTTCCCGCGTCTCGGCGAGCGCTTTCGGCGCGCGAAACATTTTTGAACTTATAGAACGGCGGCTGTCCGGCTCCTTGCGCCGCCAGCCGCTCTTTCCCCCCGACTAACGCAGTTTTTCCGCTTCGACGCTCGCAAAGGCGCGCGAATCGGTCGCTCAAGAGCGCGTCGGGAAAACTTAGTTACTCATAACAATTTTGACCCAAATGACTAGCGAAAAATTCTCGTTAAGAACGATCGTATTGGCTCTCGCGGCGATTACGGCCTTTACCGTAGGCGCCGCGTCGAGCGCTTCTTTTGCGCAAGACGCTCCGGCCGACGCGCCCGCGGCCCAAGAAGCCGCGCCGGTTGCGGATGCGGCCCCTGCAGAAGCGGCGCCGGCTGACGAAGCCGCGCCCGCAGAAGAGCCCGCGCTTGAACTTCCCACCGCAGCCGAGGAGCCCGCAGCGGAAGAGCCTGCGGCAGAAGAACCCGCCGCTGAAGCTCCGGCCGCGACCGATTCCGCGACGTCCGAAGCGCCCGCCGCGCCGAGCGTCGAACAGACCCCGACGGAAGTCGTGCCCGTCGAATCCAAGCCGAATTTCACCGGCTACGTTACGGTAGCCGCGGTCGTCGTGCTCCTCATTCTCGGATGGTTCGTCGGACGCGTCCTTTCGAAACAGTTCCGGCTCCCGGAATTCGCGAACGGCTACTTCATTATCTTCGTGTGCTTCTTCGGCGCGCTCATTTCGACGATCGTCGGGCTCGCGCAGCATCGCGTGAACCTGGGCGTCGACTTGCGCGGCGGTTCGATTCTCGTCTATAAGGTCGAGCCGGTCCAGAGCGATCTCAATCAGAACGCGGCGAAAGACGAGCTCAGCAACGAAGATATGAGCCAGCTCAAAAACGCGATTATGCGCCGCATCAATCCTTCCGGCGTCCGTGAAATCGCGATTCAGGAACTCGGCGCCAATACGGAAATCAAAATTACGATTCCGGAAGCCGACCCCGCCGAAGTCGCGCGTTTGGAACGCGTCATCAACGACACGGGCCAGCTGAAGTTCCGCATTCTCGCGAACTACTCCTCGACCGACGAAAACGAAAAGGCGGTCATCGAGCTCGCGAATAAGCCGGAACGCGCCGACATTAAATCGGACCGTCTCGCGGACGACCAGATCGTCGGCGACGGCGTCGTCGTCGGCTATACGTGGCTGCCGGTCGACCCGACTCAGGAAGACTGCATCCGTCAGGGCGTCGTCTATCGCAATACGACGTTCCAGCCGCGCAGTGAAGAAGAAGCGGCCGCCGCGCCCCACTACGACGTCCTCGTTCTCGAACTGCAAGAGAATTTCGTCGTCGACGGCAATCACATCGACTTCGTTCAGGAAAGCGTCGGCAATATGGGCGAGCCGGAAGTCCTCTTCACGATGAAGAACGAAGGCTCCAAGCACATGCAGCTGCTGACCGACCGCTATAAGGCGAATCCGGGCCGCGACCAAGGCCGCCAGCTCGGCGTCGTCTTCAACAACCGCCTGTTCAGCGCTCCTAACATTAAGAGCACGATCAGCGACCGCGGATCGATTACGTTCGGCAACGACCTCTCCGCCGAATCGCGTCAGCGTATTCAGGGCGAAGTTCGCGACCTCATCGCCGTTATGCACGCCGGCGTCCTCCCCGCGAAACTTTCGGATAAGCCGATTACCGAACAGATCACCGGCCCGACGCTCGGCGCCGATACGATCCGCAAGGGCAAGAACGCGATTGTCTGGTCCGGTATTATCGTTCTCGTCTTTATGATTATCTACTACGGGTTCGGCGGCTGCGTCGCGACGTTCGCGGTCATTATGAACCTCGTTCTCATTATGATGGCGATGATCGGAATGCACGCGGCGTTCACCCTGCCCGGTCTTGCCGGTCTCGTACTGACCGTCGGTATGGCGGTCGACGCGAACGTACTTATTTTCGAACGTATTCGTGAAGAACTCGCCGGCGGCGCGACCGTCCGCATGGCCGTACGCAACGGTTATCAGCGCGCGTTCACCGCGATTTTCGACTCGAACATTACGACCATGCTCACCGCGTGGATTCTGTACCTGGTCGGGTCCGAACAGATCAAATCGTTCGCCGTCACCCTCTTCCTCGGCGTTCTGTTCAGCATGTTTACGGCGACCTACGTCTGCCGTATCATCTTCCAGACGTGCGAGAAGCTCGGGATCATCGGTTCGAAGTGCGTTTCCCCGCTCATTCCCGGAATGAAACAGCTTGGACGTCCGAATTGGGACTACTTCAAGCTCTTTAAGAAGACCGTTTGGGTCTCCGTCCTTATTATCGTCGTCGGTATCGCGTCCGTCTTCGTTCGCGGCAAGGGTATCTTCGACGTCGACTTCGTCGGCGGTATCGAAATCCAGCTCGTCTTTAACGAACCGGTCGAAATTGGCGATCTCCGTTCCAGCCTGAAAGAAGACCTTCCCGACCTCTCGGTCAGCTCCCTGTCCCTCGCCAAGGACCAGGAAGGGAACCAGGTCGCCGACAATACGTGCTATTCCATTAGCGCGTCCTGCCCGGTCGATATGGAAGCGGTCGATTTCCAAGCGAAGGTCGAGAAGCTCCTCGAAGAAAAATTCGCCGGCAAACTGCGTCATTACTCGATGGACTACTCGGTCGGCGAGCCGCAAGACGTTACGACCGCCGGGTCCGACGCGGTTAAGCGCCAGACGGTCGTTTCCGTCAGCGTGAATCCGCCGCTCGCCGAAGAAGTCGTCAACGGCTACTTCGCCGACGTCGCCGATAAAGAGAATCCGCTCGAATTCACCGTTACCCGCGAAGGGTACGAAGAAGGCTCCGAAGAAGCGGCGAACGACTGGGACGTCGTCTTCAATTCCGAAGACACGGCCGCGATCGAAGCGCTCGCTAAGAAGGCTCAGGAGATCGCGAATTCGCAGACGGCGTTCGAAGCGTCGAATATCGTCGGTTCCTCGGTCGCGGGCTATGCGCGCACGCAAGGTATCCTCGCCATTTTGGGCAGCTTGCTGTGCGTTATCGCCTATCTGTGGCTCCGCTTTAAGCGCGCGGTCTACGGTCTGTCCGCGGTCGTCGGCGTTACGCACGACGTGCTCGTGGTACTCGGCCTCATCGGCCTGAGCTACTTCGTCGCTGGCGCGCTCGCGTTCCTCGGCGTTACCCAGTTCAAGATCGGGCTCGCGACCGTCGCGGCGTTCCTGACGCTTATCGGGTACTCCCTGAACGACACGATCGTTCTCTTCGACCGTATGCGCGAAGTGCGCGGAAAGTCGGAAGCGCTCACGAAGGAGATCATTAACAAGTCGGTCAACCAATGCCTGAGCCGTACGGTTCTGACCTCGTTGACAACGCTCTTCTCCGCGCTGGTGCTCTACTGCTTCGGCGGCGCCGGAATCCACACCTTCGCGTTCGCGATGCTCGTCGGCGTTATCGTCGGTACGTACAGCTCCGTCTTCATTTGCTCGCCGTTCCTCTACTGGCTCCTGAGCAAACGTCAAACGAAGACCCCGTCCCAGCGCGTCGCCGACGTCTCGAAGAAGTGACCGCGTAAATTAAAAGCGCGGATATGAACCGCGCTAAAAGACAAAGAGGCAAAACGTTCCAATGCGTTTTGCCTCTTTTTTATTTGGAGTTAAGGGAGATGAACGGAAAACGACGGTTCGCCGCGCCTGCCAGCCGACGGCGACGGCCGGTCGCTAAACGCAATTCTTGAACTATGCTATGTCAAAGCACAAAAATGAAACATATAAACAACGCACAATCTCCACTATCACAAAAAAACATACAGAGCTCTATAATCGTCAGAAAATAACAATGATAAAGTACACGTTGTTTTAATCTACCAAAAGAACAGTTGGGCTCTTAGTCATTGTTCTGACTTTCGTTTTTCTTTAGAAGTTGGAAAAGATAGACTTCGTTTCTTAGCGCGTCCTTGGCCTTATCAATTTGGATGTTTATAGAAGTCTGAATCGGTGAAGTTATTACCTTTGCCAAAAAAATGGGTATAGCTAAAACTATACATGCCATCAGCGTTATACCTACCCCTCCAATTCCCTCGGTTTCAAGAAAACCATACGCCATAAACGCTAAGGCATTAACAACGCCAATAATCCATCCCAAAATGGTTACGGTCTTAATTACTCGGATAGGGCGTCTAATCGTTGTTGCTATTCTTTCCCTTGCAACTCGTTCCAATTCATTTTCGTCAATGTTCAATAAATGCAAATTCTTTTGAAAATTATCGTTACCAAGAGAAACTTTCTCAAACGATTCATCACTTTTTGTTCCTAAAAAGGGGGGCTGAACAGATGGTTTCCCCTGATCTTGAATATCTTCCAGTAAAGAATTCTGAGCAGAATAATTAGTTACTGATTCCAATTCATTATTTTGTGTTTTATTCGAGTTTTGCCCGAGCTTTTCTGTCATATTAAAAATGTCAGCTAATTCCTTTATTTGTCTGGCATAAACAATTCTCCCTTTAGCTTCTATTTTGGTTTTCGGAAGAACAAAACCACTCTTAGCAAATTCTTGAAGTTTTAAAACACTTGAAACCGGGAGTTTCGTTCCATTGTCGTCAATAATAAAAATAGTCGCCATTTTAAAAAACCTGAATTCTGATTAAACGTTTTTTCACGAAAAACACTACCCAATCCGGACAATTCGAATTTGAAAAGTCCAAAAATTCGAAAGGATAAGTACTTTTTTCACACCGTTTTTAACCTCTAAAAAACAACTTGCGTTGGAATAAAACAGGTCGTTTTTTATCAATTCGTCTGCACACGAACTTCTCAATAAAAACAACATGTTCAGCTTCAGTGGCAATCTGTCAAAACCTATATGTTTGGGCAACTGACAAGAGACCCGTTTTTACAGAGAAAATGCCAAGAAAAACACATTTTTAGGA
>CAMNJU010000191.1 GCA_946541595.1 uncultured Planctomycetales bacterium | reverse complement strand
CGCTGCGGAAAATTCACGGTACGAAGATTCGGCGGCTCGACCGGCGTTTTCTTTTCGACGGGCAGCCTATTATCGATTGGCCGCGCCGGTTCGGCGGCCGGCGCCATATCGACGGCCTGCTCCGGTTCAACGGCCGGCGCCATATCGACGAGCTCGGCCGGCTTGGCGGTCGGCCCTTTATCGACGGGTCGCGCCGGCTTGGCGGACGGCTCTTCGTCGACGGGCCGCGTCTCTTCGACGGACGGCTCCTTATCGGCGGACTGTTTGGGATTGACGGAAGAAGACAGATCGGGGGTGACGGGGAGGGAATCCGGATTCGGCTGAGAATTCGGACGGGGACGGTTAGAAGCAGACATTGTAAAACTCCATGCAAATTGGACTGGCGTCGAACTGAATTTCGGCGCCGTCGAGACTGACGCAACTTAGGCAGATCGGTTTGCTTGACTCTGCGAGACAATCGCGGCGTAATAATAAAGAACAACGAGAAATACGAACGGCCGCGCAACTGCAGGACGTCCGGCGACGGGGGCGACCGGACTCGGAAAACGCGCGTTTTCGGAGCCGAAATCGCCAGATAAAGACGGAGAAGCGTCAGCCCGACGGGCAAAGACGCGGAAATTCCGTTCAAAGAACAACCGCCTAACGGAGAGCCGAGCACGCGCTTTAAGCGGCGCCCTTCTCTCCGCCTATGTCCTTTTGAAATTCGAGACGGCGAAAGACTCCGACGAAGTCTTCCCTGCCCGAATCGAGATAGACTCGAAAGAACTGGATCGCCGTGGCGTTCCGATTCTTGAGTTCAACGAGAAACTCTTCAAGGAGGTTCTCGGACAAAAGCTCTTTGACGCCGACGTACCATCGTTTGCACGTCGCGGTCAAATCGCGCGTATAGACGACTTCCTTTTCGAGGCGCGCAATGCGTTCCGCCGACTCCGACGGCTCGCCGCCGGCGTTCGAGCTCGGCTGAAGCGCATGTCCAAAAGGATCGAATTTCGGAATGAACTCTTCCGAAAGAGAGCGGAACGGACGACCCGATTTTCTTCTCATCACAGTATGCCTCGAAAACAGACAAATACAGATTCAGGACGGTATCGGTAAGACTGCGGGCCGACGCGGCTTATTCAGGCGCGTCGGAGCGCTGCGCCGGCGGAAAGAACCGCCAAGCGGAATTAGAGAACGTCAGGCTTCGAAAAGCCCAACGGCGGGTAAAACTTGCGGGGCCTTTTCAAAGCGCCCCGCGCCGTTCGACTGGGCGCGAATTCTATCACGGAAAGCGATCGGCGCAAGAGCAAAATCGGAAAAATTTCAAAAAACGTCAAAAAATTGATTCCGCGTTTGCAACTCGTCTGCCAACGTGAAGTTATCGCGCCGCAATTCCCGCCGTCGGACCGGAGCGCGCCGCGTCAGGACGCGCCCTTCGCGTACTTTGCCTTGAGTTCCTCTTCAACGATCATTTTGTAGTCGAAGTAATGGAGATTGGCGCGGATATTGTCCGTCTGCGAGGACGTGCAGACGTTGTAGAACTTAAGCAAAGTCGCGTTCCTCCGCTTGAGCTCCAGCAGAAGAAACAGGATCTCTTCCTCAGAGTTCTTACTCTTGATCAATCTGTACCAAAGGGTAAACATCAGAAAGCCAAGAAAAGGAGGCCCGTACCAACCGCGCAGCTCGCGTTCGAGCTTTTTGACGCGCTCCTTGACAGACTCGAGCCGCCAGACGGGGTCGAGACGGGACGAACTCGCGTCCGGGACAAGGTCGGCGCTGAAATTATTCGCGTCGTACACTACGCCAAGCCGGGACGTATGACGCGAACAGACGGGGAACGGTTTACTTTGCGATTTGCGCATAGCGACAAACTCCTAATGTCAGTATTGGTTTAACACGCCGAGAAAACGCCGACGTTTATCCGGAAAAGGATAAGCGCGCGTTTGGGGCAGAGGCGGCCGGCGGACGCGGACAGCGCGCCGTCGGTCAACGAAAAACAACGCAAAAACGAACGCGCCCAAGTTGGGCGTTAAACGCGCCGCGAACGCCGAGGGGGCGAGCGGAACGACTGCTGGGATTTCCCGTGAGACATTGAAACCTCCGATAGAACGCGAATAAAACTTTTGGACGTAACGTTTAGAATGCTGCCGACGCGGCTTGCGCGCGCGACGGAACAATTCGCCGACGGTTAGAACCGCCGGTACTGTGAAGACTACGCCAGACTCTCGGGAGCCTAGCGGCAGGAAGAACTTGCGGAATCCACGCGGAGCGCGGTCCACCCAACCTGCAATGGCAATTATAGCTTACAAAAACGCCGACGCAAGAGAAAAAGCGAAAAACGTAAAATTTTCGGCCGATTCTGCAATCTGTCGACGGACGCGGCCGCGATACAACTCCGCGCGGTCCGCGGTCTCATGCCGGAAGTTTAGAGCGTTGGCTAGTTCAAAACGTTCCCAAGAATTTTCCGTTGGGTAAAAAACCGGAAAAAAGTAGGAATTCGCCAAAAAAAACTTGCAATGCGGAATCGGCTCCGGCATAATGATTCCATCGGCGTCCTCCGCGCCGTAAAGCTAACCTGTCTCATCGCGGCTTGACCGTGCTGGGAGCAACGTCGGCGTTCGGCGCCGACCGTTCATTACACGAGGAAGATTTTTATGTCGACGCGATCGTTTTTCCTATTTGCCGCCGCGCTTGCGGTTGCGCTCACGTGCGCCGCCGCGTCCGCCGGCGACTACAAAGGCCCGATTAAGCTCGTTCCGTCCCAAGACGGCGCGACGCTCTATTCTCTCAATATGGATTCGAAAGACGTCTCCGTGATTAACGTCGCGGAAGCGAAAATTGAGCGCACAATCGCGCTTCCGGGAACTCCGAACGACATGTGCTTCAGCCCCGACGAAAAGACGCTCTACGTCGGATACGGCGACTATCAGGGCAAAATCTGCGCGATTGACGTCGCGTCCGGCCAGGTAACCGGCGAAGGCGTCGTCGGCCATACCCCGTGCGGCATGTGCCTCTCCCCGACCGACCCGAACCTCATGTTCGCGTCCCTGCGCTTCGAAGCGAAGATCGCGAAAATCTCGATTCCCGATTTCAAAGTGCTCGCGACCTATCCGGCGCTGCACGAACCTTGCGACGCGGTCATTACGAAAGACGGCAAGTCGTATTACGCGGCCAACTTCCTGCCGATCGACCGGTCCGACGGGGCGAACGTCGCCGCGGAAATCACCTGCCTCGATACCGAGACGGGCGAAACGAAAAATATCCGTCTCCCGAACGGCAGCTCCAGTATGCATCATATCTGCCTTTCGCCGGACGGAAAATACGTCTATACGACGGCGATTCTCGCGCGCTATCAGCTCCCGACGACTCAGGTCGAACGCGGCTGGATGAATACGAACGGGTTCAGTATTATCGACGCGGAAAAGCGCGAATTCGTCAATACGGTGCTCTTGGACGACGTCGACTCCGGCGCGGCGAATCCGTGGCCGATCGCGGTTACGCCCGACAATAAAACGATCGTCGTCGGAATTGCGGGCACGCACGAACTGAGTCTGGTCGATTCCGAAAAGACGCACGCGAAACTCGCCGACCTGCCGAAAGACGCCGAAGAAGCAAAAGAAAAGGGGCTCACGAGCGTAACGACCGCGGATCAGGTTCCGCAGCAGCTCGCGTTCCTCGTCGGGCTCAAAAAGCGCGTTAAGCTGTATAACCGCACGATGAAGTCCAAGGCTCCGCGTTCGCTCGCCATAATCGGCGACAAAGTCTACGCCGGCATGTACTTTACCGACAATATCATGGTCGTCGATCTTAAAGCGCGCACGCCGAAAGCGAAGGAATTCGTCAAGCTTGGCCCCGAGCCGGAACTCGATTCCGCGCGGCGCGGCGAACTCGCGTGGCACGACGCGACCCTCTGCTTCCAGAACTGGCAGTCGTGCGCGAGCTGCCATCCGGACGCGCGCTCCGACGCCCTCAACTGGGACCTCCTCAACGACGGCATGGGCAATCCGAAGAACGCCAAGGGCATGCTCTACTCCATCGAGCTCCCGCCCGCAATGTGGCACGGCGTACGCGTCAACGCGGAAAAGGCGATTCGAACCGGATTCCAGTTCATTCTCTTTGCGAACGCGACCGAAGAGACCGCCGTCGATATTGAGAACTATATTAAAGAGCTGCGCCAGCTGCCCAGCCCGTACCTCGTCGACGGAAAGTTAAGCGAAAAGGCAGAACGCGGCAAGAAGGTCTTTGAGAACGAAAAATACGCCTGCACGCAATGTCATACGGGCGAATACTTCACCGACCAGCAGCTGCACGACGTCGGCTCGCGCGCCGATTACGACCATCGCGACGACTTCGACACGCCGACGCTGCGCGAAATCTGGCGTACGCCCCCGTACATGCACGACGGACGCTACGTCAATCTTAAAGACGTCTTTACCGACGGCGCGCACGGCGACGTGCTCGGCGAAGTCGGCGAAATGACAGACGAAGAAGCGGACGACCTCGTCGAATATCTGCTCTCGCTGTAATCGGCGTTCGTTCCGAACGTCTATCCGTTCCGACGCGCCGCGCGTTCCACTCGCGTTCGGCGCGTCTTTATTATCGCTTAACCAGTCGTACAAAGGACGCGCGCAATGAGTGAGCAAACCGGAATCTTTTTTAACGAAGCGCTCGAATACTCCAGTCGGATCGACAAGCTGCTCGCGTCGATCGTCGCGGCCGCGAATTCGGACGGAGGGACCGTTTGTATCGGCGCGTGCGATTTCGAGCCGAAACTGAATATTCAGGATTACGGCGAGATTAAACGGCACGTCGCGATTCTTTTCGAGCGCGTTATGCCGCGGTTCTCGCCCTCCATGATTACGTTCGTCGAGACGGTCAAACGGAATCGGCCCGCCATCGCCGTCGAGATCACGCGCGGTCCGAAACGTCCCTACTGGCTCGTCGAGCGCGGTCTTTCGCCGAACGGGGTCCGGACGGGCAAGCACGGCTTGAACGTCCCGGCGACGCCGGACGAATTCGCGGCGCTCATGCGCGAGACGGGCGATCGGTTCGAGACGCGGCGCTCGCCGGTTCAGGCGCTCACGTTCGAGCGCGCGTCCGAGGTCTTCGATCGCGCCAAAGCGCCGTTCGGGGCGGAAGAGCGGCGCGCGTTCGGATGCTACGACGCGTCCGGCTCGTTCTCGAATCTCGGCCTGCTCCTTTCGGATCAGGCGCCGTCGACAATTCGCGTCGCCATTATGGAGGACGGCGATCAGACGGTCCGGAGCGCGAATCTGAGCGGTTCGATCTTTTCGCAGCTCGAAAGCGCGCTCACGGCGATCGATAAGCGGAACAAGCGGTTTACCAAAGCGCGGTACGGAATCGCCGACGCGAAAGAATACCGGAGCATACCGGTCGACGCGGTTCAGGAAACGCTCGTCAACGCCGTACTGCACCGCGATTACGATTCCCCGGTCCCGACGCTCGTTCGGATCTACGACGACCGGGTCGAAGTCCTCTCGCGCGGCGGACTTCCCGACGGAATCGCGCCCAACGAACTGGAAATCGGCGCGTCCGTGCCGCGGAATCCGAATCTTGTCCGCGTCTTTGAGGCGCTCCATTCGGTCTCCGCGAGCGGCTTGGGAATGGCGCGAATTCGCCGCGCCTACGAGTCGACCTCCCTGACGCCGAAAATCGAAACGACGCGCCATTTCTTTAAGACGACGCTCTACTGCCTCTTCGAACCGCAGATCGACGGCGAGCTGCGCGTCGCGAAATTCTCGCCCGCGCGCTTTTCCGTTAATAACCGTCCTATTCGCTGACAACCGCCCGCAGCCGAACGCCTGACCCGGTCGGCCGTCCCGACACGACCGGGCAAAGCCGGTTCTAACCGACGCGCAACAAACCGCAAAGCGCACAAGCCGCCCAGCTGCGCTTCGAACGCGCCCGCGGCCCACAACGTGGGACGCCCAGCCGGACGAAACGTCCGGTTCCCGCCGCGAACGCGGCGCAAATGCGAACTTTACGGCGCTTAAATCATATCTATACGCCCCTTCTTTCAATTCTCTAAACCTTAAAAAAATTGAACCCGACGGCGAGGGCTTGTTATCGGCAAGCTCCCGCGCTTTTGGTTCTTCTCTAAGCTCTGTCTGTTCGCCGTAAGTCGTTTCCTATCGACGGCAATTCGCCCTGTACAAGGGGCATAACAGGATCGTCTCTTTCCCTTTTGAGCGGAAACGGACGGTCCGAATCGGATTAGCGAGGCTCCGCGGCGCCTTGTGCGACTTTGCGCCGCAAATTGCGGCGGAACCGGACTGGGCGCTCCCCGTTGTGGAGCGCGGGCGCGGCTGCAACTCAACGCGCCAACTCTCAGACGCTCTCTAAAAAAAATTTTTTTCTCGCGAAACACTTTCGAAAAAGGCGGGTATAAGAAACCATGGAAAGCCCCAGCGTGGGGATTTCAATTGGGACCGCTTATCTAACTATTCTCACACATCAGGTTAGGGCGGGCGTTTTTTGAAAGGGAAACGTTTGTCCTACGCAAAATCAAGGAGAAACGAAATGAAAAAGAGATTCGTCGTTGTATGTGCGTTCGCCGCTTCGGCGGCGGCGCTCGCTTTCGGTCAAGACGGTCCTGCCCCTACGGACAAGGCCGCGCCGGAACGTCCGCAAATCACGGAAACCAAGCCCGAAAGCGAAGCGAAGCTCCCGCCAAAATGGGATCGCGAAAGCATGCCGCCGCGCGAACGCCAGTTCGAACGCGGCGACAAAGGGCCGCGAGGCGAATTCGGACGCCGAGGGCCGCAAGGCGCGCCTGACCGAGGATTCCGCGGCGATATGCGCAAAGGAGACGGGCCGCGCGAGGGGAAAATGGGAGCCAATGGAAACGGGCCGAGGGACTTCAAAGGACCGCGTGAAGGCATGCAAAGCCGTGAAGGCAAAGGGCCTAAGGACTTCAACGGACCGCGTGAAGGTATGCGAGGTCACGAAGGCAAAGGGCCGAAGGACTTCAACGGACCGCGCGAAGGCATGAGAGGTCATGAGGGCAAGGGGCCGAAG
>CAMNJU010000190.1 GCA_946541595.1 uncultured Planctomycetales bacterium | reverse complement strand
TAGTTATGCGCTGCGCACAGTTGCGGCTATTATTGCCAGAAAAGAAAAGAGCCGCTGATTCGGAATCTCCTTGGGCGTATGCCGTCCGGGAGGATATTGCCATATATTCTAACAGTTTCTTCTTCGTGTTCCATTAATTCATTTGCCATTATTGCCGTCCTTCCAAAATTGTGGCGACACGTCGCCACTTTTTATCCCAAAGAGAGTGATACGCATACTGTATTCGTTCAAACGAAGTCGGTCAACTTTACAAAGCGAAAGAGCGCCGTATCCAAAACAGAGGACTGGAGAGAAAGACAACGTGAGAACAGATTCAAAGAAAGGAGTCTGTCCAACCCAAACAATCCGGCTGCCACAGGATTAACAGAAGCTGTTGTTTGCGTATTTCGCGTTTTTAATCCTCAACCTCTTTTCGGACGTCTTCGTCTTCCTATTGTTTCAGCGTCCAGTCTGACGCGAAGCCGTGCGCCGGCGCGGTTTTTCGTTAAAAATCTCAAAATCTTCCTATTTTTTCTCAAGTAAATAATCGAAAAATTGATGAAATTTCGAACTTGAAAAGGCCGATTAGAGTCAAAATTATCGGGATATTATCGGCCAAAAAATGGGGATTGGCGGCAAGATAGATAAATAAGAAAATTTAAAAAGACGCGCGGGGCGCCCGGAAGCAGACGCGCCGCGGAATTAGGAAAGACGTTTTTATGACACAGTCTCGAACAGAATCGATTTTCGCCCGCCTCTTCGCTCCGCGCAAGAGCGGCGCGCGCTCGAACGCGCCCCGAACGCGCAAAATGGGCTTGGAACGTCTGGAAGACCGCGCCCTGCTGAGCGTCTCCGCCGCGGAATACGCCTCGATTCGCGATTCCTACGCCGAATTCAATCTGCCCGCGTCCGAAAGCGACGTCAATATAATCGAAATCGCCGCGTCGAAACTCTCCGTCGCGGCGCTCAAGTCGGCGCTCGACGAAGCGGGCGGCACGACGGCCGACGATCTGATCGTCGTGCGCACGACGTCGAAGAGCAATACGGTCGCGTTCGCGAAAGCGTCCGATTCGATCTCCGTCGAGCTCGATTCCTCCATTTTCGGCAAGACGGCGATCGTCGCGCTCGGAACGAAGCCGCTCACGATCAACGCGAAAGGGCTCGCGCGCGCGATTACGGTCGCGACCGGGGAACTGTGTCTTGGAAATATCAATCTCGCCAACGGCGCGTCGGCGCAAAACGGGGGTCTCGTCTACAATAAGGACGTCCTCGTCATGAAAGACTGCGTTCTGACGGGCGGGACCGTCTCCGGCGCCGGACTGGGCGCGAATCTCTATTCGAGCGGAACGGCGGCCGCGTACGCGACGTCCTTTCAGGGCGCGAAGGGGGGCGCGAGCGTCTATTCGACCGGCGCGCTCGAACTGCGCGCATGCTCCGTCGCCGGAAACGAAGCGCAAGGGCTCTACGTCGAGTCCGACTTAACGACGCTCCTGTCCGGCTGCTCCGTTTCCGACAACGGAGGCCCCGGCGTCGAGAATAAATACGGCGCCGTTACGCTCGACGGATGCTCCGTCTCCGGGAACGCGGGCGCGGGCGTTCTCAATTCCGGCTCCGCGACAATAACCGGCTCTACAATCTCGGGCAACTCCGGTTCGGGCGTCGTCAACCGCTCGTTCCTCTCGAACGCGACTCCCTTCTCCGCCGTACTGAACGTCGCGCTCAGTAAGATCGTCGGGAACGCCGCGGAAAAGGGCGCCGGAATCTATAATCTCGCCGGTTCGCTCTCGCTCTCGAACTGCGAACTGTCGCAAAACGCCGCCGAAACGGACGGGGGCGCGCTCTACTGCGAGCGCCTGCAGGGCTACGCCAATACGAGCCTGATCGTAAACTGCACCGTCGCCGGCAATACCGCGGGCAGGTACGGCGGGGGCGTCTATTTTGAACCGTCGTTCGGAACCTCGATTATCAACTCGATTCTCGCGCTCAACTACGCCGGCGAGCGCGACGTCAATATTTCCGGAACGGCCGTCCCGCGCAACAGCCTCGTCGGAACGTCCCCGAACTTTATCGTCGCGCCCGTCTACGATTACGCGGCAGGAAAGCTCGTCAACGGCGATTCGATCGACCTGCGAATCGGCGCCGACAGCCCCGCGATCAATATTGGCGACAACGCGCGCGTCGCCGACGGCGCCCTTGATCTCGCCGGAAACGGCCGCAAATACGGCAAAGCGGTCGACGCGGGCGCCTACGAATACCGCGGATCCGGAACCGCGTCCGTTACGCCCGCGTACGTCGTTACCACGCTCGAAGACGCCTTCGATCCGAACGACGGAGTCCTGTCGCTGCGCGAAGCCGTTTACTACGCGAACGACCCGAGCAAAACGATTACTTTCGCCTCGAAGCTTTCGGGAACCGTTACCCTCAAGGCGCAGCTTGTCGCCGCAGCCGATATCAGAATCGACGGCGGCGGCCGCGTCGCGCTCGACGCCCAGAATCTCTCGCGCGTTATTCTCGCCGAAGCGCCGCTGACGCTTGCCGGAATAACGCTCGTCAATGGAAAGTCGGCTGAGAACGGGGGCGTAATCTACGCCAAAGACGCGCTGACTGTTAGCGATTCGACGGTCTCCGGGGGCGCGTGCGGCGCCGCGGGATTCGGCGGCCTGATCTACGCGGCGGCCGGCTTTACCGCCGTCAACTCCGAATTCGCGCAAACAGCCGCGGGAGACGCGCTCTATCTCCTCGGAACGTCCGCAATTACGAATTCGTCCGTTCACAACGCCGCGAAAGACGGAATCTATTCCGCGGGCGCGCTTACTCTCGTCGGTACCGACGTTTACGCCAACGCCGGGCGCGGCGCCGTCAACGATTACGGAACCGTCGCGCTCACCGACTCCAAGCTGTACGAAAACGCGGGCGCAGGGCTCTATAATATCGGCTCGGCGACTCTCAATCGGAGCGCCGTCGAAAAGAACGGAAATTCCGGGATTATCAACTGGAGCGCCGAGGCTGGCTCGGCGATCTTTACGGCGTCCGTTCTCGCGAAAGACAGCGTCATACGCGGCAATAAAGCGGCGTCGGGCGCGGGAATCTATAACCGGTACGGGCGCGTCGAGCTCGTCGACTGCGCGCTCAGCGCCAATGTGGCGACGGCGTCGGGCGGCGCGGTCTATACGGAGACGGCGACGGGCGGAAGCAACGCGCTCATACTCAAAAACACGACGGTCGCGGGCAATATTGCGGGCAAAAACGGGGGCGGAATCGCCTCGTCGGGCTCCGCGTCCCTGCTCGCGCTCTATAACGCGATTGTAGCGCAGAATTTAACGGGCGACGTCGATTCGAATATTTCAGGGGAGGCGTCGATCTCGTCCGGCTCCTTTATCGGCGGGAACCCCGGATTTGTCGCCGCGCCCGTCTTCGACTTCGCCAAAAAGACGCTCAAGAACGCCGACTCGCTCGACCTGCGTCTGGCGTCGAACAGCGCCGCGCTCAATACCGGGCTCAACGCGAACGTCGACGCGGACAATACGACCGACCTCTCGGGCGGCGCGCGCGTCTACGGATCCGCCGTCGATCCCGGCGCCTACGAATACCGCGGAACCGGCGAAGTCGCGCCCGCGCCCGTCTATACCGTCGACACGCTGACCGATTCGTTCGATCTGAAAGACGGAAAGACGTCGCTCCGCGAAGCGCTCTATTTCGCCAACAGCGACGGCGCGACTATTTCCTTCTCGTCGAAACTCTCCGGAACGATTAAACTTACCTCGCAGCTCGCCGCCACGGCGAACGTTACCGTCGACGGGCGCGGAAAGATTACAATCAGCGGCCAGGGCAAGACGCGCGCGTTCCTCAACGAGGCGAACGTTACCCTCAAAGATATCGTCCTCACGCAGGGCAAGACGGCGACTCTCGGCGCGGTCGTCTATAATTCCGGAACGCTCACGCTGCGCGGCGCGACCGTCTCGGCCGGCTCCGCGTCGGCGGCGGAACCGAACGGGAACGTCTACTCGGTCGGCAGATTAAACGTCTACGATTCTCAGATAACCAAGTCGGTCAACTGCGCGGGCCTGTGTTCGGTCGGAACGACCGTCGCGTCAAACAGCTCTTTTAACGGGAACGCGTCCTATGGGCTCTATCTCGTTGGCACGGCCAAATTTACCGACTGCGTCATTGAGAACAACTCCGCCTCCGGCGTGTACAACGCGTACGGCGCGCTCGAATTCAAGCGCGTCTCCCTGTCGAACAACGAGGGCGCGGGCCTGAGCAATTTAGGGTCCGCCACGCTCACAAACTGCTCCGTCGAGAACAATCGGAATTCCGGACTTGTCAATCTCAACGTCGCGTACTCGAACACGTCGGGCTTTTCGGGCTCGCTGCGCGTCTATGTCTCGACAATTAAAGGCAATACGTCGTCGGACGTCGGGGGCGGAATCTATAACAACGGCGGGTTCCTCGAACTCGACAACAGCGAGATTTCCGCAAATACGGCGGCCAATTACGGGGGCGGCGTCTACAACGCGTTCGCGGAGAACTGCCTCAATAAGACGAATATCGTCAACTGCACAATCGCGGGCAACTCCGCGGGCGTACAGGGGGGCGGCGTCTATAACGCGTCGAACTCGTTCATACTCAGGATGTACAATACGATCGCGGCGCGCAACTATTCCGCGACCCCAAACGCAAACGTCGAAGGGTTCGTCGAGGAATCGGTCCGCTGCATACTGTCGGGGAATCCCGCGTTTGCCGTCGCGCCCCTTTTTGACGACGAAGGCAATCTGAAGAACGCGGCCGAGCTCGATTTGCGACTCACGGAAAAGAGCGTCGCGCTCGATTACGGCGACAACGCGTATATCGTCGGAACGGTCGACCGCGACGGAAACGGCCGCGTCTTTAACGGAACCGTCGACGTCGGAGCATACGAATTCTACGTCGAAGGCTCAACGCAGGTTACGACCC
The DNA here is from genome assembly GCA_946541595.1 of uncultured Planctomycetales bacterium. GTDB lineage: Bacteria > Planctomycetota > Planctomycetia > Pirellulales > Thermoguttaceae > RUG369. The sequence continues at coordinate 2,117 of CAMNJU010000190.1, read as the reverse complement.
TCGACGACTCGTTCGATCTCAACGACGACAAAATCTCGCTCCGGGAAGCGATCTATTTCGCGCAGGACGGCGATTCGATTACGTTCCGCCCCGGGCTCGCCGGCGCCATTACGCTCGCGTCCTCGCTCGAACTGTCCGCAAACGTCGCCGTTATCGGCAACGGCGCGATTACCCTCGACGGGGGCGGCGCGGTCCAGATACTCCGAACGTCCGGCGACGTTGCGATATACGACCTGACGTTCGCAAACGGCTCTGCGGCGGGGCCCGGCGGCGCGATCTATAACGGCGGCGATCTCGCGCTTTACGGCTGCAATTTCAACGGGAACGCCGCCGCGAACGGGGGCGCGATCTATAACAAGTCGGGCGCGACCCTGACGATTGAAAACGCGACGTTTAAGAGCAATTCCGCGCGCGCGTTCGGGGGCGCGATTCAGAACGCGGGCTCGCTTTTCGCGACGAACGCGCTCTTTTCGCGAAACTCCGCGACGGAAAACGGGGGCGCGATCTACAATTCCGGGAACGCGATTCTCGTCGGCGCCGCGATTGTCGATTCGAAGTCGGGCTATTACGGGGGCGGCGTCTATTCGTCGACGGGAACCTTTACGCTCATTAACGCGACCGTCGCGCGGAACGAGTCGAACCGGGGCGGCGGATTCTACTTAAATTCCGGAAAAGCCGTTCTTTACAACGACATTATCGCGCTCAATTCGAGCGACTATTCCGGCGCCGCGTCCCGAACGACGGCCCTTTGCGTCCTCTCGTCGGCCGAGTTCGCCAATCCCGATAAGAACTACCTTTACGACGAAACGCTTCCCCTGTTCGTCAACGCGCAGGTCGGAAATTACCGGCTCGCCGCAGGTTCGCAGGCCGCCGACTTGGGCGACGCGGCGCTCGCGCGCGACGCCGGCCTGGGCGCCTACGCGACCGATCTGGCGAACGTTCCGCGCTATATCGGAACGTCGATCGATCTGGGCGCTTACGAAAGCGTCGGAAACGCGGATATCTTTGTGCAGGAGAACTGCGCGTTTGAGCTCAAAGCGGACGTTGGCGCGGGCGGCAAGGTCTACTGGGATCTTTCGGGAACGGGGACCGGCGCGTTCGAGCAAACGGGCGCGGACGTCTGGATTACCGCGTCGGACCGCGGCTTCGGGCCCGGCTGCTATTATCTGCGCTCGAAGGTCGTTCCGAAATCGGGCGCCGCCGTCGAAAAGACGTACGTGCTGCGCGTCGCGCCCGTTCTGCCGACGCTTGAAATCGAGGCGGTTCCGAGCGTCTTCAGCGAAGTCGCGCTCTTCTCCGTAAAGGCGCGGTTCCACGCGACCGTTCCGGAACATTCGTGGCGCGTCGATTGGGGGAACGGCGCCTCGACGGAGCTCTTCGACGATTCCTTTATCGCGTCTTACTTCTATGAAACAAGCGCTTACGACCGAACGTATACGGTCGGTCTGACGCTCGTTGGCGCGGACGGATACGACGAATACGCGTTCCAGCTCGGGCTCGTTTCGATTCCCGGCGTGGGAACGCCCGACGCCGCGTCGGCAGGCGCCCTGCTCGACGACGCGCTCGCCGACCCTGAATTTGCGCAAAACGCGCTCCTCGACGCCGCGTTCGTCGGGCCGCTCCCGGCGCGCCAAGCCGCGGACATGTTCGGCGACGCGCCCTTTGTCTCCGCGAAGAAAGGCCCGAAGCTCGCCGCGCTCGATTCGGTTCTGCGCGAGCTCGCGGAAGAGGATTACGCCGAATTCTGACCCGCGCGGCTCCGCGCCGCAAAATGAAAAAACGCCGCGTTCGCTTTGACGCAAACGCGGCGTTTTCTTTTCGTTCGCTCGGAACGGACGCTACCACGCGCTCTCCATGAGCCCGACGATCTGCTCGGCGAGCGTGTCGATCGCTTCCTGCTGCGCCGTCTCGGTCGACTGGCCCATTTCCGGCACGAGAAAGCTCTGGGAAATCAGCCTGACGCCGTCGTTGGGATTGCGCGCGTTCCCCGCGAGAATCGACGTGTTCGTCGACTGCACGCCGCGCACGTCGGTCCACACGGCTTCGGCGGTCAGGCAAACGCGCTTCTCGCGCGTGTCGTCGTACCGGTTGGGCGCCGCGACCTGCTGCGCTTCGCC
>CAMNJU010000189.1 GCA_946541595.1 uncultured Planctomycetales bacterium | reverse complement strand
TTCGAAACGCGCGGTCTTGAAACGGACGACTATCGCGGCGCTAAAATCGGGGTTGTCGCCTACGGATCTGAAGGATATTTAGTCCAAGTTAATTATGGACTTTGCGTTGCGTATGATCTCGACGGTAAAGAGATTAAAAGGTTTGAAGGCGGGTCTGACAGATTCCACTTCGATAACTTTATTAGCGCCGTGATCAATAACGACTACGCCAGCTTGAACGCGGACGCTCATTGCGGTCATCTTTCTGCCGGTTTGAGCCACGTTGGCAATATTTCCTACTATCTTGGCGAGAACAATAAGGTTTCCGTCGACGAAGCGAAGAAGATCGTTGCCGACGTTCCTGGAAACGACGACAACCTCGAAACTTTCGCTCGAACCGTCGAACATCTCAAAGCAAACGGAGTTGATCTTGGAAAGTATCCTTTGTCTATGGGGCGCCCGCTTAAGATTGATCCTAAGACGGATTCTTTCGTCGACGACGCAGAAGCCGCAGCTTTGGAAACTCGTGAATATCGCGACGGCTTTGTCGTTCCAGACGTAAGTAACGTCTAATAGATTGTAAATTGATTGAGATCGTTAAAAGCGCTTTATTAGCCGCCTACTTGGCGTGCGAGGAAGGCAACGTTTTTACTGAGGTTTTTCTGTTATGGATTCAGCAGATCAGCGAAATTCGGAAGCGTCAACTCTATTTGATCAAATTGCGGCAAGATATAATGACACGCTTGCTAGAATTGACGAGGCCGCTTTGCGATCCGGTCGGACAGGAAAAGACGTTTTACTTGTTGCTGTAACGAAGTATGCAGAACCTGACGACGGGATTGTAGAAGGGCTTTTGCGATCGGGGGTTTACGATTTAGCCGAGAATCGACCGCAACGATTCCTTGAAAAGGTGAACTATTGGAGCAAAACTGATTATTGGACAGCTGAAGAACGACACGACTTTGTTCCCCTAGACTTGCGTAAAATTGGTGCGCATAAGATTAATTGGCATTTTATAGGCAATTTACAGCGTAATAAGGCACGTCGCATCTTGCCGTATGTCTCGCTCATCCATTCGGTTGATTCATGGAAATTATTGGAAACATTGGAACGGATTTTAGAGGAGGAGAATCAGCGTATTCTCAACGAAGACGATCCTAAATTTCCTGAACGCGTTTCTGTTTTGCTCGAGGTTCATATTTCGCAAGATGAAACAAAACAGGGATTTACTTTTAGCGAAATTCTAGAAGTTTTGCCAAAAACTGCAGAATTAAAGCACATTAAAGTCTGCGGACTTATGGGAATGGCTGGTTTGACGGCGACAAAAGACGAGACTCGAAGACAGTTTGCCTCGTTACGGGAAGCGATGGATCGTTGCCGCGCTCTTTGCCCTGATCCCTCTGCATTCAACGAACTGTCAATGGGAATGAGCGGCGACTTTGAGATTGCGATAGAAGAAGGCTCAACGATCGTTCGCTTAGGTTCGATACTTTATCCAAACCGGAGTTGAAATGAAATACTTTAATATATCAGCGTTTATTGCGAGCATTGCCGTCGTTTGTTTCTTTGTGAGCTCTGTTTACGGAGACGATGGAGATAAATCTGGTTTTACATTTCAGACAGACGATCAGTCCGTTTCCGTAATAGACGGAGGTAAACTCGTTTTTGCCTTTAATTACGCTTTTTTGGATCATGAAAACGTCCCGAAAAACGAGCCTCGCCGTTTTGCCGGCGACTACGTCTATCCTCTGTACGGCGTTCTTGGCGAGAATCTATTGGACGACGCTCCAAAGGATCATTACCATCATCACGGAGTCTTCTGGACCTGGCCCGGCGTTTTCGTTCATGAGAAGGATGGAACTACCAAACAATTCGACTTATGGACGTCGAATACCGCAATTCGACAGCGCTTTGTCAAGTTTCATAAGCTTGAGGCAGACTCCGATAGAGCTGTTCTCACTGTTGAGAACGGATGGTACATTGGCGGGAAATCGACCGTGCCGGACTCTGAATTAGACCCCGCTAAAAAGGGATTGGATATAGCTGAGAACGAGAAGTATTACGGAGAAAAAATAGTCTCCGAATTTGTTTCGTTGACAGTTCATCCGGAAACCGTTTTTGAGGGATACCGCGTCCGTTCGATCGATTTTAAACTTACTTTAATTCCTACGACAAAAGATATTTCACTTCAAGGCGCTGAACATAAAAGCTATGGCGGACTTACGATTCGTTTTTGCCCGCAGGGAAACGAGATTGGCAAAGATAAGTTTATAACGACGGACGAAGGAGTGGCAAAAGAGGATATGCCAGAAAAGAAGTTGCGCTGGGCCGACTACACTTCCTTGTTTGTCGGTAAGAATCCGCAAAAGGGCGAGACGAACTGTTTGTCTGGCGCGGCGATTTTTTTGGCGCCTGACTTCCCTGATTTCCCGCCAACTTGGTTAACTCGTTATTACGGGCCGTTATGCGTTGGATTTCCGGGCGTTGTTGCGCAACGGTTTGAGGCAGGCAAACCCGTTGAGATGAACGCTCGAATCTGGATTCACGAAGGTTTGCCGTCGACTGAAGTCTTAACAAGAGCGTATGAGGACTACGCGAATAATTATTCGCACGCTGAATGACTCAGGCTTTTACGTTAACTCAAATTTAAAACTAGACTTGAAGTTTTTTAAGAGGCTCGTTTCGTCATGAGTGGCAGATCAATCTTTGTAATTTGGCGTTTGGTTTTATTGGCTCTTTGCTTTAACGTTTCTGCGATAATTGAAGCCGAGGAAAACGAAACGGCGCGTTTTTCACTTGGCGACGCCATTCTTTTAGTTTCCGAGCAGGGAAAAGCGCTCTTAACATTTCCCGACGGAAAAGAGATTGCGTCTGAAACTGCCGGTTTTAGACTTCGCTTCGAGGACGGAACTTTTGTGGATTCTGTAAAGTTTCAAAAGGATGACGGCGACCCGAGTTCTTATCGCGTTACTTATGAAAACGGCGCCGTGGCGAAATACAGGATTGAGTCGGGTAACGGTTTTATTCTTTTCAGTTTAGAAAAAATTGAATCGGAAGAACCCGTTTCTGAATGCTACTTATTTAATATTTCAGTTCCAAATCTTCCTGTGGTCGGTTGGATTAATTCGGTGACTCTTGACAACGGTCTTAGGATTGGCGTTATGACGACGTCGATTAATGTTTTGCCGTATGTCAACGTTGCAAAATCTATCTCGCACGATAAAGCGGGATGTTCACACTCCTTCAAAAAGGTTGTTCCAAACGACGGCCCTTATGAAGAAAAAGATTCTTCGAACATAGTTGAGTTTAGCGCAATCTCGACTCTTGAAACGAACGAGGGATGGTCTTTACACGGCGCAGAATGGAAAACAGGACGCGACATGAGAGGTTGTGTAAAGCTGCGCGCACGCGTATATGGCGATGGAAATGGCGAGGCGTTAAAGATCCAACTTGGCGGAGCCAAGGGAAATCGCGACGATTATATCGAAGTAGATTTCGAAGGTTGGAAAATATGCGAACTTGACGCGCCGGCGCTTAATGATCTCTCCTACGACGACGTCCGCAGACTGTATTTTTACTATAACGGTCTTCCGGCAAAAAAATCTGTCCGTTGTCTTATCGATTGGGTTGAGGCTGTTTACAAAAATGACGACGGTTCTGAACGTGTTGAAATTTTAGAGGATTTTTCATCTTTTCGGGAGTTATACGGAAGTGAAACGACAAAAATTCTTAATGCTAAATCAGTAGCCAGGCATAAGGTTTTCCCCGCAAGTTGCGCCCTTGTCGCCGCTAATACGGAACATTGGAAGAAGGCCGTTCAGAATATGCAGGAAAGGGCGGGCGTTCCTTCTCCACGTCTTATGGGCGAGTGGCGAGGAGATTCCCCGTACCTTCATCAGTCGTACTTCTTTTTGACGTCGTTTTCAGCCGAAGAATACGAGAGCGCGTTGAAGTTTATCAAAAGAGGCGGTTTTAAACAAGTTTTACTGCTCCAAAACTCTTGGACTTCTTCTACCGGACATTATCGAGTCAATGAAAGAACCTTCCCAGGTGGGATAGCGCAGCTTAAAGAGGTTATCCAGAAGTTCAATAACGAGGGAATTCGATTTGGCCTCCATTTTCTAGGCGCGTCGGTCGACAGCTTTGATCCGTATATGACGCCTATTCCTGACAAACGTTTTGTAACTGACGTTCAGACTGAACTTGTAAAAGACCTTCCGGCCGACGCCAGTTCGTCTGTCATTCTGACCGACGACAACGTATCGTCCTTTCCCATCGGAGAAGATCCTTACATGGGATCCGGGCAAGTATTACGCGTTGACGACGAACTAATTGAATATTCTCGCATAGAGAAGGACGGATTCTACGACTGTAAACGCGGGCTTTACGGGACGAAGATTTCGGAGCATAAAAAGGGAGCGACCGTATATCACTTTACGCGTGCTTACGGATATCATCTTCCTAATCTTGATACCGACTTTATCGACGAGATAGCTTCAAATTTCGCTGAGTTAGCTAACCAATTGCCTCTCGATATGATCTACTTCGACGGTTCTGAACTTTTACAGCGGCCTGGCGAGGGGAGCGAGCATTGGTATTATAACGCGCGTTTACACAAGGCGTTTTACGATAAGTTGAATAATAAAAATATTTTGGTACAGGCGAGCAGCTGTTCGCCTTATTCTTGGCATATGATCGCCAGAAATGCTTCTGCCGACGGACACGACGATCTCAAAGCGTATCTCGAAGAACGAAGCGGCGGATTTGATCCCGACCATACCGCTCAATCATATCTTGACGTTGGTTGGTACTATGCTTACGACCATAATTCGACGCCTGATATGTACGAATATTGCCTCGGCGCGACAATCGGATATGACGCGTCCTTTTCTTTCCAAACGGCAGTTGCAGCAGCTCAGTCGCATCCTTTTATCGGCGATATTCTTGATACGATTCGAAAGTACGAGGAATTGCGCCTTTCCCATCGTTTTCCCGATGATTTTAGAAAGAACTTTAGAATCGACGGGGCTCTTCAGGGGAAGAAAACTGTCAAGGAACGCAATGCCTTATTCTCTCTCAGAAAAGAATATTGTCTAGAAACCGATAAAAACGGCGCACAGTTTTTCCGCAGGGTTTTCTATCCTTCTTGGGAGAATGTTGGGACTGGCAAGAGCGAGTTGGGCGGGACAACGAGTAACAACGCGACAAAAGACGGCGATTCTTATTGCTGGAATTTGAAAGTTGACGTTCCATGTCGCTTGGGCTTGCAAGTCCACTTCAAGGAAGAGGGAGAAACTCAAGACGACGCCTCGTTCGTCGACCCGACCTTGCGCGTTTTTAAACTGGACGGAGATAAACTAGAAGAGGTTGGAAAGATTGATCTTACTGCGCAAATAAGTCGCGGTCAGTACGTTTTTTCGTTACCGGGAAAGAATACTGCCGTTTACGGTTTGCCGTTACAAGAGCCGGCGGTATCTTCGACGTCTGCTCCCGAACTGCGACTTGATTCGGGTGAGTATCGAATCGAGTTTTCTGCGAAATCGGGTCTTGATCTTCCGATACGCGTGCGCACGCCTTTGTATTCGGACGACGTTTTACAGATTCCCGATTGACGAATCGAACCGTGACGTCTTTTATTTTCGACACATTTTTTTCGCCCTGACGACGACTTGATCGATTGTCTGAGTTTTCGTCAGAGCCCCTTTGGTTCGTGGTCAATTGATAGATTGGATTGAATCATGAGTTTTCGAACTTTTTTTTACACGTGCGCCGTCTTATTTTGCGTGAGCGTCGCCAGCGCGCAAGATTCTAACGTAAAATACGATACGAAAGAAATAACTGGAGTCGTTTATAAGGTTGTGGACGGCCAAGAAATCAAAATGAATCTCTTCCTTCCTATAAAGGATGGTAAGCTAAAGACAGATTCCCCAACGTTGATTGATATTGTTAGCGGAGGTTGGAGTAGCGGCGGACCTGGAAACGGCGGTTTTTGGCGTGCTTGCGGGGCGGTAGAACGCGGATATGCCGTCGTTAGCGTCGCTCATCGAAGCGTAGCGCCTGATTGCGCTTTTCCGGCTCAAATCGAAGACGTTAAAGCGGCAGTTCGATTCTTGCGCGCTCATGCCGAGGAATACGGGCTTGATCCTAATCGCTTTGCCGCAATGGGCGCTTCGAGCGGGGGACATATGGCTTCGATGTTAGGGTTGTCCGATAATCATCGACAGTTTGACGTAGGAGAGAATCTTGACCAGTCGTCTCAAATTCAAATTGTAGTCGATCTTTGCTGCACAGCAGACATGAGATTCTATCTTGAACGTTCGCCGGAACAGACTCCCAGTCCTGTATATGCCGTCTTAGGATCTAAAAAGCAAAGCGATAGCGACGTCCCTTACGAGGAACAAGCGAGACCGTTGCTTGAGAAGGCGGCGTATTATTCTCCGATAACATATGTGGACGCGGAATTTGCTCCCACAATTATTTTGCAAGGAGCTCTTGATACGGCGGTTGTTCCAAGCCAAAGTTGCCTTTTTTATGAAGCTTTGCAACGGGCGGGAGTACGATCCGAACTCTGGATTGACAATTCAAAGGGGCACACTGCCGATATTTTTCCTGCCGAGACTCGCCAGAAGTTGATCTTTGATTTTCTTCGATGGAATTGACAGATAGATATTTGAACGATTTAACAGCCGAAACTGAGTAAACCGTAATACGCGTTTATTGGCAATTGCGGAAGACCGTGCGCCGTCCATTTATAAGGAGAAGTGGATTAGCTTTGTGGCTGATATATTGTTCTTTTTCGATAAGCAAAAGGGAGCGGACGTATCTCATGTAAGTATGCCCGCTCCTTTTTTGTTAGACTTGAGAAATATGGCGTTACGTGTTAGTTAGTTGATTGGTAATTTATAATATCGATTTTTCCTTCGACGGTTTGTACGGAAATTTCATGTGTTTGAGCGTTGAAAAACGCCGTTCCGTAGCCTGTTTCTGTAAAAAGTGGAACCTTATAATCATGGTCTGATTTGCGGTAATAGAGCGTCTTTTGCACTGCGTCGTAACGAATTCCGGTCATTCCTTGGA
>CAMNJU010000188.1 GCA_946541595.1 uncultured Planctomycetales bacterium | reverse complement strand
GCCTTCGAAGGATCGACCGATTCCTGTTTCGCTTCAGTCGACGGTTCGGGTTCCTGTTTCTTAGCTCCGTCGTCGGCAGTTTTAACGCCTTCAACTTCGCTCTTGGGTTCTTCTTTCTCTACGGCAACCTTCTCAACAGGCTTTTCTTCGACCTTAGGCTCGGCAACCGTAACCGGTTTCTCCGGTTCGGAAATTTCAACAACCTTTTCCGGAACGGGGGCGCTCGATTCGACTTTCTTCGTCTCGACCTCTTCTTTTTCTTCCGGCTTCTTATCAACCGCCTGTTCTACGACCGGGGTTTCGATCTTCGGAGCTTCCTCGTTCGACGCCTTTGCAGGCTCTACCGCAGGGCGTTGCTCCCTCTTATTGCCGAAAAATAAAACGCGGTTCGGGTTAGGCTGAAGAACGACTGGCTTGCCCGTACGCCCAGAGCCGGAAGGAATGTGTTGCGAGGGAGCAGGACGAACCATCTCGAACTTACTGTCGTCCCCCGCTTTTCTCGCTTCTTCCAACTCTCGAAAATACGCGGTAACCCTCTTCGCCTCTTCGTCGGAAAGAGAAGCTAGATTACTTTTGCCATTGATCCCAAGCTCTTTACAAGCGTCGAGCAGCTCTTTATTACTTTTTTCGAGTTTCTTGGCTAAAGCGTAAATCCGCATCGTCAACTTACCTAATCTTTTCCTATTGCTCTGAAAATATTTCGCTACGCGGCGCGCCGCGTAACTCGCAATCGCGCTTATGTATTCCAAAAGGCCAGCCGTCGCAAACGACTCGCGATTAAAAAACGCCATCGAAAAACAGCGGAAAGCCTCGCACAAGGGCTATTCCATCGAGCGCCCCGGCAACGCGCCTGAAAAAACTTCGCAAACGCGCATTGCTGCAACGCTTATAAGAGCTCTACTCCTTCGGCTGCTCGCCGTCCTCGGGACGCGGCTTGTTAGGGTCGCCGTTCTGCCCGCGTTCAGCTTCGCGACGCTCCTTCTCCTGACGTTCAAGTTCAAGCGCGAGTTCTTCCGCTCGGTCGGTAATCTTGAGCGCCTGTTCCTCGGTAAGTTCGCCGTCGGATAACGCAACGAGGTCGGCAAGCTCAATAACGGAAAGGTCGTCAAAGGAAAGGAAGCCTTGCTCGACCAGAGCGTTGGCAAGGTCTTCTGAAACGCCTTCTATCGAAGTGAACGCTTCTGTGGCGTCGTCAAGCATCTTATCAAGATCCTTACGCGTCATGATCTCAATATCGATCTGGCACAGCTTGCTGGCAAGCCGAACGTTCTGACCGCCCAAACCGATCGCGTACTTGCGCTGATCGTCTTGGACAAGCACAATCGCACGGCCAAGCATATCGCACAAAATAACTTCCTCAACGACCGCCGGTTTCAGAGCTGCTTTGATGTACTCGTTCGGATCCTCCGAATAAGGAACAACGTCGACGCGTTCGCCGTCGATACGGTCGCCAAACTGACGGCCCCCGTATCGATCGCCGCCGAGCTCGTCGGTTATAGCGCGTGAACGCGCGCCACGAACGCCGACGCACGCGCCGACAAGATCGATTCTGGCGTCGCGAGAACGAACCGCAACCTTCGTGCGTTTACCGGGTATTCGCGTTACGGAAACGATCTCGATAGTGCCGTCGGCAATCTCGGGAATTTCACGCTCAAAGAGGCGCTGAACGAACAACGGTTTCGTACGGCTCAGCACGACCTTGACCTTAGAGCCCGCCTTACGGACCTCGTCGACGAGCGCCGTTACGCGGCTCTCTTGACGAAATCGCTCATAAGGTATCTTATTGCTGTTTGGAATAATCGCTTCAACGTCGGGCAATCTCACCAGAGTAACCGCGCGTTCGTTGCGAATTACCTCGCCCGTAACAAGATGACCAACAAGAGGAAGGTACTTTTCGTAAACAAGATCGCGCGAGACGTCGTGAATCTTTTGGATTAAGACCTGTTTAGCCGTCTGAGCGCCAATGCGTTCGGTAATCTCGTCCGCGGGAATAGGAATTCCGCCTCGATATGCGTAGATTTCGCCTGTACTGCGATCGATGTGAATGTCGACGTCGCTGTCGTCTAAGCCTTCGCCGCGTTTACGCGCGGAAAGAGCCAAAGCCTGCTCTACGACGCCAAAGATCGTCTCGACGTCGATATGACGTTCAAGATGGATCTGTTCAACGATACGCAAAAGCTCGTCTGGTTTCATAATGTGGTCGCTCCTCGCTTCGCCGTTTCTTCCAAAACCGAGCGCTTATTCAAATCCGATTCCCGGTAGGAAAAAGGACTTGTATCTTCTCAGCCTTCAAAAAGGGACTTTTCGCAGTTCTTACGAAAAAAAAACGTCGCATCCGCGACGCCGCCCGACAAGTCCGCCAAGAAGCGATCCTGACAGATCCAAACGACGTCGCGCGAAAACCCGCCCGTCTCGCAGCGTCATGCCATTCCAGCCGCCCGAAACGTAGAGAGCCAACGCAAAACGTCAGACTATAGTTCTATAGCCTGTGATAAGTTTAACGGGTTCATCTAAAAAGTCAAGGGCTTGTCAACTCCTAAAACAAACGTTTCTGCGGTGTTTTTAGAACGCGAGGGAGACAAGTGGAAAAGCGAGGTCTTAAATTATATTGCCGTTGCTGGTTTTAACTATGAAAAAGCCAAGATAAACAGCTAAAAATTTTTACAAAAACCTCTTAAAATATAACCGTTTATCGACGGAGTCAAGCGCTCCCGGTTTAGCTCGTGCGAGTTAATTTGGTCGGCATGAGCGAAAACGTAAGCGCGCCAACGTCTGAAAGACGCAAAAAACAACCAATAAAAAAAAGCCGACCCTTACAAAAAGGATCGGCCTTTATTGTCTCCGCGGACAGCCGCGCTGCAACTTAGAACTTGAACCGCAACTGAGCGGCAAACGTGTCAAACTCAGGATTGGCGTGTTCGCCGGTCGCTTTATGGGAAGACACGAACGAATGTTCCCAGTCAAACATCCATACGGTCTGATCGTTCCAGAACCAGTTCAAACCGGCGACGAACGCGTGAGAAGAACCCCACTGGGCGCCTTTAACCCTTTGAAGGTTGTTCGCTTCGTTCCATTCCCACTTCGCGACGGCTTCAAACGCGCCCCAATGCTGACCGCACGTACGCTCGGCAAAGTTCAGGAAGACGGTATCTTCCGGCATATAGGGAACGGTAAATCTTGCGTCTTGCGCGGTGTATTTGCGCGCGACATGCGGCGTCAGGAAGTAACGCGAAACAACCGTCGTTCCAAAAGAAGTTCCGCCGCCGTCTGTTACCGTGCAAATGTAACCTTCGCCGGTAAGACCGAATTCGCCGTGCTGATACTCCGCTTCGAAGTTCGTAAGGGAGTACGAACGACCTTCAAGCGGAATCTTACCGTCGTAGAAGTACGGATTGTCGTCGATCCACATCATACCGCGGTTACGAAGGCGTAACGACGCGTCGTCGCCCGGAAGGAAGTGGAAATAGCTGGCGCCTACTTGGAATATTTCACGTGCGAAACCGTCGTCGTCAATTTCACGAATTGGCGTGCGCGTCAGACGCGTCGCCAACACAATGCCCGGGTCGTTATTGTAAACGTAGTTAGGAACGGACGCAATCGAGGGCGCGACATAAACGCCGGCATAGACTCGCGATTTTTTATCGTCGAAGAACCGAGTCGAGGAAATACCGACTCGGCGGCTCAAACGGTACATGCCGCAGTCTTCGTCAAGAGTGGCAAAAACGCGATCGTTCGTCACAGTGCAGCTTTCCATACCGCTTTCGACAAAATGCTGGCCGATCGTCAAATCGCCAAAATATTTCGTATCTTTGACGCGCAGGTACGCGTTATAAATGCTGAAAGACTTATTCAAGTCGAAGCTAACGCTGTATTCGAGATGACCGTGCCCCGTGCCGCGCAGAATGATCATGACGTTGCGCGCGTTAACGTCGTTCGTCGTACGCATGCCAAAATCTTTGGCTTCGTCGTTAGACGAAATAGACGTCCCGTCTAGATTGAGCATACCGGTGAACTTCAACTTAAAGGGATCGTTCAGCGATTCTTTCTTTTCGTCTTTTTTCTTCTGAGCGTCGAGGTCGGAACGCAACTCCATATTTACCGACTCTAACTCGCTAATGCGCCGTTCCAGGTCGGCAAGTTCCGGTATCGCGCCTGTAAAATTGCCGCCCGTAGAAGGGGAAGGCGCGCCGCCAATCACAACCTTGTCTTCGGGGATCAATCCCGTTTCAGGTTCCTCCGCGAGCGCTTCGTCTCCATACTCCGACGATACCCCAGATTCGCCGTAAGGGGAAGACACGCCGTCGTTTTCTGGCGACGGAGCCTCTGCGTAGCGCTCGACGCCGCGAACCTCGTCCAAGCTAAATGCCGACGCCTGCGCAATTCCTAATAAACTGACTCCAGCGCCCAGAACAAAAGCGCAACTCGTCAGGTGCGATCGCCAACTCATCTGTTCTCCTCCTTGACAACAAATAGCGAGTAGCCATAAAACGCGAATATAATCGGTATTTCTAATGTAGGCGCATTACTCTTTCTAAATATTATTCAGCAAGCGCCGATTAGGCAAATTATAACGGTTATTCGTATTTTTATGTCAAATCCCTTAATAATCAATCCTATCAGACGAACTGGCGCCGCCCAGTCCCAAACCTCGTCAGAACTTTACGCCAATCTGCATAGCGCACGTGTCAAATTCGCTTTTCGCCTTTCGTCCGGCGATCTGCGAATCGACAAACGCGTGCTCCCAGTTCACTGCAACGCTTGTCTGGGGGTTCCACCACCAGTTGAAACCGAATACCATCCGGTTAACCTGGCCAGTCAACCCAGGCAATGTGAAATTGACGTTAGTCGTTTCTACATAATCCCACTTTGCCACAGCCTCCAACGCGCCATAGCCGCCGCCTTTGGACGCGCGAAGCAAATTATTGACGAAAATCGCCTCTTCAGGCATTTTCATCGTTGTAAACCGCGCGTCGTCCCGATTGTACGAGCGCATGCAGCCGGGCGTAACGCACCAGCGTGCCGAAACGTTGGCCCCGTACGCTCCCCCGCCCCCGTCAGAAATAGACGACGCAAACCCCTCGGCGCTCAGACCAAAGCCGTCATGCTGATAAGCGGTCTCAGCCTGAGTAACGAAATATGAACGGTCTTGAAGGGAAATGATCCCGGAAATAAAGTACGGATTCGTACCGGTCCAGTTCAAACCGCGCGTGCGAAGATTCAGCCGAGAGCCGTCGTCGGTGCAGCCGAGCCAATAGAAACTTCCGCCCACGTGGAAAACGTCGTGGGTAAAGCCGTCGGCGTCTTCGCAAAGAATCGGCGCGGCGGTTAATCGTGTGTTGAGTATGATTCCGGGATCGTCGTTAAAAGAACGGTTGGACCACGTCTGAACGGAAGGCGCCGCGAAGATTCCAAAGAAAGCACGCGCCGTCTTGTCCTCATTGCGAATTACCGAGCTGACGCCCAAACGGCGATTCATACGGAAAAACGACGAATTCTCGTCCGTGCAAATAAACACGGGCTCAAACGCCGGCTCAATACTCTCCATACCGGATTCAACGTAGAAATGACCGATCGTGACGTCGCCAAATATACCGGAATCTTTAAACCGAACGTAGTTGTCGTACAGCTTTATCGAGTCTTGAAATCCAACGCCCGCGGCAAACTGAAGATTCCCGTGGCCCGTCCCTTTTGCGGTAAAACGGAGGTCGTGAATATCGAAGACGTTATCGCAATCGCCAAAAAAATCGCGCGCGTCTTCTTCTTGGGAAATCAAAGCCGAACCAACCCCAAGAAAACCGCCAAACTTAACGTTGTACGCGTCGGTGAGCTTGTCGCTTTTCTTATTCTTTTTCTGCTCTGCCTTGAATTCCTCCCGCAATTCGTCGAGCTGACGCTGCAAATCCGCGGTTTCAGGCATACTTCCGGTAAAAACTCCGTCTGCTTTCTCAGAAGCTTCCTTTTCGTCTTCGGAAGATTTGTCAGTAGAAGTCTCTGTTTCAGTTTCGACAGAAGAAAGAACGACTACGTCGGCATAACCTTTTGAGGCCGAGCTCGGAGCGGGCGCTTCTTCATAAGAAATTTCAGTATCGCTCAGCCCGTCGTCCTGCGCGGCGGCTACCGCGCCAACCATGCTCAGAATAGCTACGGCAAAAAAAACGGCCTGAAAAATTCTTGGCTTAAAATACTTCCGTGTCATCTTAGTAAACTCCTTTTCCAAACAACGCCACTCCCCGGTCTCAGAATTATTCGTCAAGTATGACGCGGCAATTTAAGAAATCAGGTTAGATTCCAAGGTTTGTATAGATAAACAAGAATGATAAAATATAACGAATATGTCTGTTTTGAGCTTTGTTATAAATATTCAGATGTTATTCTTATAAGTTTCCGTCTCTAGCCTTTTATAAAAAAACGTCGAGCAAGTCTAAACCTACTCGACGTTACGCGTAACTAGCTTAATAAGCCACGCAAAAAATCAGATTTCGAATGACCGGCTACCAGCGGTAAACACGCGTGTCGAATCCTCCCAATTCTTCACGAATGACGCCGTCCTTGAACGTCGGATGAGCTAGCGACTTCTCGTCAAATAAAACTTCGAGAGAAGACGCTTCCTGTGATTCAGGGAACACGAATTCTACACTGACTGGCTCAGGCGAAGCGTTCACTGCAATTAAATAGTTCTTGCCTTCATAACGTTTGAGAAGACAGACGACGGAATCGCCCCCGTACGGATCCTTTTTCGGCCCGGAAACAACATTCGCTTTGGGCTGAGCGCTCACGTCGGTAAGTTCGAGCAAAATGGGCGAAAGTTCGTTAATCTGCGACGCAATCTTGCAGATATTGCTCCACCGGTCGGGCGACGTTGTTACCCCGTAATTAAACTTCTTCTTTTCAGGTTCGACAGTTCCTCCGTACGTATACCAAGTAATCCCGTTGGCTCCGGCGGCGAGCGCGCCAAAACTCATTGCCCGGAGTTCACGGTACGTCGGAAAACGTTCCCATCCCCAACCTTGGAAATACTGGATTATCGGCCAAACCGCCTTCGGACCGTCGTTTGCTTCGGCGGCGTCGGATCGGCTCCTCTTCACGTCGAGAACGGCCTGAGCGACGCAAGCTTCGTTAGCGCGCGGAACGTCTTTC
>CAMNJU010000187.1 GCA_946541595.1 uncultured Planctomycetales bacterium | reverse complement strand
CTCTCCAAACGGCGCGACGGCGGCGTACCAGTGGTATCGCGGCGACGCGGCGATTTCGGGCGCGACGTCCGCGTCGTACGTTCCGACGTCCGACGACGTTGGGTATGCGCTGACGGTTACGGCGACGGGCTCCGGCAATTACAGCGGCTCCGTGACCGCGACGTCCGCGTCGAGCGTCGCCGTTCCGGCGCCGCAGCTTGACGCGCCGGTCGCGTCGATTCTTGCGAAGACGAGTACGGCGGTTAGAATTTCGATTGGAGAGGTCCTGAACGCGACGACGTACACGGTCGATTACGCGCTTAGCCCCGATTTCTCTAACGCGTCGACCAGCGTTTACGGGAGTTACGGTCCGAAGTGGATTACCGGCTTGACTTCCGGCGCGACGTACTACCTCCGCGTTAAGGCGAGCGGCCCGAATTACGAGGATTCCGACTACTGCGCGACGTTTACAAGCGACGACGATCCGATTACGCCGATTGAGGCGATCGCCCTTTCGACCGACGCGCCGAAAGTCGGATTGCCGATTTCGGTTAATCTTTTGCCGAGCGGTTCGACGGCGGCTTATCAGTGGTATCGCGGCGAGACGGCGATCTCCGGCGCGACCGAGGCGACGTACGTTCCGACGCTTGACGACTTCGGGTACAATCTGACGGTAACGGTCGTTGGGGTCGGCGGTTCGAGCGGAACGCTGTCGGCGACGACCGCGCTGACCGTCGTCGTTCCTCCGGCGCAGCTTTCGACGCCGAACGCGTCGGTACTCGCGCGGACAAATTCCGCAGTTCAGATCTTCATCAGCACGGTCGTCGACGCGACGTCGTATACCGTCGATTACGCGCTGACCGACGATTTCTCCGACGCGCAGAGCAAGACGTTTTCGAGCGCCGGTTCGAAATGGATTACCGGTCTGTCCTACGGTATGACGTACTATCTCCGCGTCAAAGCGACCGCGTCCGGCTTTGAGGATTCCTGCTACAGCGCCGCGTTCTGCAATTTCGATACTCCGTCGACGCCGCTTACGGGCGTAACCCTTTCGACCGACGCGCCGAAGGTCGGCCAGGCGATTACGGCGACGCCTACTCCGGAAGGCGCCGTCGCGACGTATCAGTGGTATCGCGGAACGGCGCCGATCCCGGGCGCGACGTCGGCGACGTACGTTCCCACGGACGACGACCTCGGACTCACTCTTACGGTCATGGCAATGGGAACGGACGGCTACGCCGGTTCGGCGACCGCGACGGCGGCGTCGAGCGTCGCCGTTGCGGCGTTGAAACTGGACGCCCCGGTTCTGTCGATCCTTGCTAAGACGAATACGGCGGTTCAAATTTCCATCGCCGCGGTATCGAACGCGTCGACTTACACCGTCGAATACAGTCAGAGTCCTGATTTCAGCGGCGCGTCGGCGAAGACGTACGGCCTTTCCGGCTCGAAGTGGATCACCGGCCTGTCCTCCGGCGCGACGTACTATTTCCGCGTTAAGGCGAGCGCGACGGGTTACGAGGATTCGAACTACAGCGCGCCGGTCTCGAACGACGGTTCGCCCGTCGGTTCGACCGTCGTCCTTGACGACGACGATTCCCTCTTTGGCGACGAATTGGACGGCGAGTTCCTGAACGCGCTTGCGGAATCCCTTATCTAACGGATTTCCGTCGGTTCTCTCTTTGAAAAAGACGTCTCGGGCCGCTTGCTCGGGGCGTCTTTATTTGTCTTCCCGCGGCGCGCGTCTCGATATAAAAAAATAGACGCCGCTTGAGAACGGCGTCTATCTTGAATTCAAATTGCGTCGAATAAGCCGCAGTTTGAGCCTCCGCGTATTAACGGCAGGCGGCGATCGACTCTTCCGCCAACGCGACGACGTGTTCGACGGTAATTCCGAAATGCTCCATGAGTTTCGCCGCGGGCGCGGAATCGCCAAAGGTCGTCATGCCCAGGAATCTGCCGTTGAAACCGAGGTATTTGTCCCAGCCGAGCTCGACGCCCAGCTCGACGGCGACGCGCGCCTGAACTTCGGGCGGAAGTACGGAGCGCTTGTATTCGTCGGACTGCTTTTCGAAGAGCTCGAGACACGGAGCGCTCACAACGCGCGCCTTAATTCCTTTTGCCGCCAGAGCGTCGGCCGATTTCAGGCATAGCCCGACCTCGCTTCCGGTCGCCATGAGAATAACGTCGGGCGTTCCTTCACAGTCGGCGACGACGTAGGCGCCTTGCGCGACGCCCGCCGCGGACGCGTACTTTTCGCGATCGATTGTCGGGAGATTCTGACGCGAGAGAACGACGACGGACGGCGTCTTCTTGAGGCTCATGGCGGCGCGGTAAGATTCGGAGACCTCGTTGGCGTCGGCGGGCCGGAAGACCGCGACGTTCGGAATCGCGCGCAGCGACGCGAGATGCTCGATCGGCTGATGCGTCGGGCCGTCTTCGCCCACTCCGATAGAATCGTGCGTAAAGACAAAGAGAGACGGGATTTCCATAAGGGCTGCCAGCCGTACCATCGGGCGGAGATAATCGACGAATACGAAGAACGTGGCGCAGTAGGCGCGCAGGCCGTTTAGGACCAATCCGTTCGTAATCGCCGCCATGGCGTTTTCGCGAACGCCGAAGTGGATATTGCGGCCGGTCTGTTTGGGCCCGAATTCGCCCGCGCCTTCCGCTTTAATCCAAGTATTGTTCGAAGGAGCGAGGTCGGCCGAGCCGCCGAGGAGCCACGGGATATTGTCCGCAAGCTGATTGAGGACTTTTCCGCCGGACGCGCGGCTCGCCATGCCTTTTTCGTCGGCCGGGAAGGGAACGAGCCCTTTGTCCCAGCCGTCCGGGAGATTGCCGGCAAAGATCGCGTCGAGTTCCGCGGCCAGTTCCGGATATTCGGCGCGGTACTTTTCGAACGCTGCGTCCCAGTCCGCCGAAAGTTTCGGGCCGCGAACGCCGAGGCTGTTCGCGAACTGCGCGTAGACGTCGGGCGAAGTCGCGAATTTCGCTTCCGGATCAAGCCCGTAGAAGCTCTTGGCGCCCGCGATTTCTTCGTCGCCAAGCGGCGCGCCGTGCGAGGATTCTTTTCCTTCTTTGGTGGGCGCGCCGTAAGCGATGCGGCTGTGGACGATAACGAGCGTCGGGCGTTCCGTTTCGGCGTCGAACGCGTCGAAACCTTTGCGGAGCGCGGGCAGGTCGTTAACGTCTTCCACTTCGACGACGTTCCAATGATACGCGGCGAACCGGTCGGCGACCGATTCGGTAAACGCCAGATCGGTGTCCCCTTCGATGGAGATGTGGTTGAGGTCGTAGATCCAGCAGAGATTGGAGAGTTTGAGCGTGCCCGCCAGGGACGCGGCTTCCGAGGAGATTCCCTCCATCATGCATCCGTCGCCGCAAAGCGCGTAGACGTCCGAATCGAAAAGCTTGTATCCCGGCTTGTTATAGCGGTCGGCGAGCCAGTTGTTGGCCATAGCGAAACCGACGCTCGTCGCGACGCCCGCGCCGAGCGGCCCGGTCGTCATTTCAACGCCTTCGACGCGCCCGTATTCCGGATGGCCCGCGCAACGGGAGCCGAGCTGCCGGAACGATTTGAGATCGTCGAGCGACACGGCGGGCCGATCGGTCGCGCGGCCGTTTGCGTCGAGCGCGCGCACGCCGGCGAGGTGGAGCGCCGAGTAGATGAGCGTCGACGCGTGCCCGATCGAGAGAATGAAACGGTCGCGGCCGGGCCAATTAGGCCGATTCGGGTCATACTTAAGGCGTTCGTTATAGAGGACGTACGCGACGGGCGAAAGGGCGACCGGGGTGCCCGGATGGCCGCTTTTCGCCGCTTGAACCGCGTCCATGGCTAACGCGCGCATTGTGTCGATCGTTTTCTTCTCAGAAGGCGTCATTGAAAGCATTCGTCTTTTCCTTTTGACGGTTAATGTTCGTTAAATTGTGAACGGAAAAATGTTGTCGCTAATTTTGGGCCGGCCGTTTGCGGAGCTTTTCGTTGCGTTCGTCGCGAACGCGGCGGATCTCTTCAACCAGATCGGCGGCGCCCTGTTCCATAAGCGCTTGCGCTGACCCGCGTCCGAGAATTTCGGCGAGCCCTTTTTTCGTTTCGAAAGGGAGTTCCGACGGATATTTACTCGGATCGAAAATCTGAATAGAAGTCGTTTGGAACGAGCGTTTTCCGTCGAAAGAAAGTATCTGCGAGTCAAGCGAGAGAATTTCGACGCCGCCGTCCGTCGGAAAGAGCGCGCCCTGCGCGCCGATCGGAACAAGACAGCCGCCTTGAAGCTCGGCAAGGAGCGCGCGTTCGGCGAGAACGCTCAGCATAGCGGCGGAATCGGAAATTTTTTCGAGCGTTTCGACCGTTTCAAGATCGTCTTCCCGGGTTTCCAGCCCGAGCGCGCCCTGTCCGACGGCGGGCAGGAAGTCGGGCTTTTCCAGAAAGCTCCGGATTCGCGATTCGAATCCGAGCCGTTTGAGGCCCGCCGACGCGAGCGCCAGCGCGTCGAATTCGCCGTCGTCGAGCTTTTTGAGCCGCGTTTCGACGTTTCCGCGAATATCGCGCACGTCCCACGCGTCTCCTTCGGCGTCGGGGAACCGCTTGGCCCCGTATTGGAGCAGCATGCTTTTGCGGCGCATACTGCTCGTTCCGATTTTGGCTCCTTGCGGGAGTTCGTCGAGCGTTGCGAAACGGTTCGAGACAAAGACGTCGCGGGGGTCTTCCCGAGCGGGAACCGCGGCCAGCTTCAGGCCGGGTATCTTCTCGACGGGCAAGTCTTTAAGACTGTGCGCGGCGACGTCGATTTCCCCGTTGAGGAGCGCGCGCTGTATTTCCTTGGTAAAGACCCCTTGCGCGCCCAGATTCGCGATTGCGGCGGCGCGGTTGACGTCGCCGCTCGTTACGATCTTAACAATTTCGACGTCGACGCCGAGTTTATTCAAGGCGTCGCGCGTCCAGTTCGCCTGCCACATGGCAAGCGCGCTTGGACGCGTGCCTAAACGAATCGTTTTCATGCGTTAGAGAGCTCAGAACTTCTTCAGATAGATATTTTTGACTTGAACGCGCATTCCGCCGTCGCCGACGTGAAGCTGCCAGCCGATGAGACCGGATTTGCGGCGAACGTCGTCTTTGTCTTCGTCGACGAAGACGCTCGTTACTTTCCCGTTGATCTTGTGAACGAAGACGTATCCCTTGGCGACGATTTCGTAATGGTTCCAATCTTCAATTTTAACGTTGGATCGGATTTCCTCTTCCGTTGCGAACCGCTGAATGACTTCGATCTTGCCTTCCGGGCTTACGCGGCTCACGGTTCCGAGATTGGCGAGAATGCCGCGGAACGCTTCGCCGTACATAATGCCGCTGTAAGTCGCGGAGCCGTCGAAGTCGCCCTGATATCCGCCGACGCGGAATTTCTCCGGCGTTTCAAGGAACCAGCCGCGATAGTAAAGTCCCGAGTTGCCCCAGTTGCTGATTTTGTAATCGAACGAGATCGCGAAGTCGCCGATCTCCATATCGTCTTTGTAGTAGAGAGCCTGATTGACCGTGATCTTTTTATCGGAGTCGTTCGTCTGACCGACGATGCAGCCGTCTTCGACGGACCACAGATTGGGATCGCCCGCCCAGCCGGTTAGATCCTTGCCGTTGAAGATAGAGACGAAGCCGTCTTCCTGCGCGAACGAGGCCGCGGCGAACGCGGTAACGACGATCGCGGCGGCGACCGACAGAAGAGTGAATTTTTTCATGGCGTTTCCTTGATTGGCGTAAGTGAAAATCGTCGCGCGAGTCGTCGCGCGGAGGGTTAACCGTTATTTTTCCGGCTGCGAGACGACGTCGCAGTTGGGGAGCGCTTTCCGCAGCGCGTCGGCGCCCTCTTCGGTCGCGGCGCTTCGCGTTATGTGGATTTTCTCCAGCTTCGTGAGTTTCGCAAACATGGCGACGCTTTCGTCGTCGAGGGTCGAGCGCCCGACGTGGAGGAACGTTAAGTTGGAGAATTGCGCGATTTTAGGCGCGGAGACGGGAGATATGCCCGCGTCGTCGAGATTGAGGGACGTCAGCCGGTCGGCGAGCGGCATGAGCGCGTCGACGCCCGCGTCTCCGATTTTCGTTTGGTAGAGATTGATTTTCGTCAACTTGGGGAATCCGGATTTCAAGTCGACTTGGGCGAGGTCTTCGGCCGCGAGGGGCGAGCCGCTCACGTCGAGATCGACGAGCGCCGGAAACGCCGCGATCGCCTTGAGCGCTTCGACGGGGAACTTGCCGGAATCGGCGAGTTTAAGCCCGGTAAGGCGGAGTTTTTTGAGCGACGGCGCGTTGGCGAGCTTGGCCAGCGCCGCTTGCGAGGCTTCGTCGACAACCGCGTCGGACCAGAGAAATTCCGTAAGCGCGGGGAGTTTCGCGAACGTTTCGACCGCGCCCTGCGAGAGGGGCCCGGCGCCGCGAACGACTTTAACTTTTTGCCACCGCTCGAGTTCGGCCGCGTCCTGTACGCCGTCGAATCCGACCGTTTCCGTAAGATCGACGGAAACGCCTTTGGCGTCGAATTTAGGGGGCGTCTGGGGAGTTTGGGAAGGCTGTTCCGGTTTCTGTTCCGCCGTTTCCTGCATTGCGGCGGGCAATTCAATATCGAGCGGTTCGGCGGTTACGGCCGGCGCCGCTTCGTCGTCGTCGATTTTAACGAACGTTTCGCCGCGGTCGCAGCCGAGCGCAAGCGCCGCCGCCAGCAGCGCCGAAAGAGCCGTAAGTCGATTTCGTTCAAACATCGGAGAATTCTCCACCGTCATTCTTGGGGGTTGGAGGCGGGCTCTTCCGCAGCGGTTTCCGGCGCGGCCTCTTCCGCCGGAGCTTCTGCCTCAGGCACGGCTTCTTCCGCCGGGGCTTCCGTCTCCGGCGCGGCCTCTTCCGCCGGGGCTTCTGTCTCAGGCGCGGCCTCTTCCGCCGGAGCTTCTGCTTCTGGCGCGGTTTCTTCCGCCGGAGCTTCGGTCTCAGGCGCGGCTTCTTCCGCCGGGGCTTCCGTCTCCGGCGCGGCCTCTTCCGCCGGAGCTTCTGTCTCAGGCGCGGCTTCTTCCGCCGGGGCTTCGGTCTCAGGCGCGGCCTCTTCCGCCGGGGCTTCCGTCTCCGGCGCGGCCTCTTCCGCCGGGGCTTCCGTCTCCGGCGCGGCCTCTTCCGCCGGAGCTTCTGTCT
>CAMNJU010000186.1 GCA_946541595.1 uncultured Planctomycetales bacterium | reverse complement strand
CGTCCTTTCGTGCGGCCGCCTAATAACGCCCGCGCCCTCGGAAGCCAAGCCGCTCTGAGGGCGCGGGTCGTTTCTTGCGATGGCAAAGAGAACATGTTCGAGACGGTCGAGCTCGATTTGGACTGGTATTCACTCGACGACTGACAGGCTCTAACGCGGACTTCGGTTCGCTAAAGTAACATACGCCGCCCCTTCTCTTTATTGCGGAAGGGACGGCGTTTTTTCTGGCGTTACGGTCGTCGCCCAACGGCTGCGGGTCCGTCTTTGGGCGTATTGCGCAAGCCGGGTTACTTAGCGTTTAAAAACGGTTTGACGTTGGCCCAGACGGCGTCGAAATTCGTAATAAACGCCTGATGCGGTGCGTTGGCGATAATGGCAAGCTGGGCGTTCGGGATCATTTTGTAGGCGCTGATTACCGTATCGAGCGGGGCGTTCGGGTCAAGTTCGCCCGCTACGAGCAGGACGGGGCATTTTATACTGCTAAAGAGCTCTTTACTAATGAGTTCCGAATTAAAGAAATCGTAGTAGCGATTCAAATAATCCTGCAGCTTTTCGGGCTCGGGACAGTTCTTTATCTTGCTTTCAACGAACGGTTTATCGTACGCCGCGAAATCTTCGAGCGTACTTTTGGGAAACTTGCGCGTCGCGGGAACGCTCTCGCCCGCGCCAATCGCGACGATCTTTTTGACTCGGTCGGGGTACATAGCCGCGATCTTGTACGCTGTATACGCGCCGTCGGAAAATCCGACGATAATAAAGCTCTTGTTTGTCTCGGCGTTAACGGCCGCCATAACGTCGTTTGCCTTCTGTTCGTAGGTAATGGGCGCGGTTCCAATTTCCGAGCGGCCGTGTCCTCGCGTGGAGGGAGCGACGACGCGATACGCCGGCGTCAATTCGTCGATAAACCGGCCCATTTCATATGTGCAGCCGACGCCGCCGCCGTGCAGAACGACGGCGACGTCCGCGTCGGAATCGCCGTACGTCTCATAATAGATACGCGCGTCGCCCGCGGACGCGTACCTGCCCGCGGCGTCGTTGAGACCGTAGGGAATCGCGCTCACGACGTCCGATTCCGTCTGGCCGAAATATCGCGCGTCCTCGCCGAAAAGCGGAACAGAGCAGAAGAGAAATGCGGTTAGAATAAAAGCAAAGGATTTCACGGTATTGTCCCTTCGGCAAAAAAGAGAAAAGTTGACGGCGCCGCGCGCGTTACCCCGGCGCCGCCGCGCCGCTGAGTTCGAGCATAACTTCGTGCGCGATGCGCAGACCAAAGAGCCCGACGATTGTCGGGAGGCTTCCGAGCGTATTGCGGGGGCGGCCGGGCGGGTCGTTCGCGTTCGCTTCTGTGAGGGGGGCCGCAGGCGCGACGCGCTCGAGCAGGGTCGCGCCCGACTTGAGCGCGTCGCGTATCGGTTCGGGCGAATAGACGCAGCGCACGGCGTCGGTATTGATCCCGAGCCGGCGCAGGCGTTTGCGAATCTGAGCGGCAAGAGGGCAGCAGACGACGTCGGTCAGCCGGCCGACCTGAACGAGGGACGCGTCGAGCCGCAGCGCCGCGCCCATACTCGATATGAATCGGAGATTGCGGCGCGCAAGTTCCGCGATAAGAAAGACTTTCGGCCCGAGGGAATCGATCGCGTCGACGTAATAGTCGGACGGCTCGGCCCAGTCGTCCGAAAAGAGCCCGTCGATCGTTTTCTCATTAATAAGAATAGATTTCGTCTCGACTTGCGCGCTCGGATTAATCGCGAGCACGCGTTCGCGCGCGGCGTCTGTTTTGAGCCGGCCGACCGTTTCATGCGTCGCGAGGAGCTGACGGTTAATATTGCTCGGCTGAACGACGTCGAAATCGACGAGCCGGAACTTCCCAACGCCAGACCGCGCGAGCGCTTCGAGGGCGTAGCTTCCGACCGCGCCGAGTCCGACGGCGGTCACCGTCGCGCCGCGCAGACGCGCCAAACCGTCGGTTCCCAGTACGAGCGCGGTCCGTCGGAACTGCTCCGGAACTACTTGCGAATACCCGTCTTCCATAAGGCGCTTATTTCCCGGCGTTTTCGAGCGCGCGGCGAACCGCCATGCCGACCCGTTTCGTAATGAGCCCGGCGACGTAGCCGGCTTTAAATCCCGCGTCGATATTAACGACCGTAACGTTCGACGCGCAACTGTTCATCATGCCGAGCATTGCGGCGACGCCGCCGAACGCGGCCCCGTATCCGACGCTCGTGGGAACCGCGATAATCGGCGCGGAGACGTAGCCGCCCACAACGGACGGCAGCGCGCCCTCCATCCCGGCGGCGACGACGACCGCGTCGGCGTCCTTAACGAGCGGCAGTTTGGCAATGAGCCGCTGCGGCCCGGCGACCCCAACGTCCTGAATGAGAACGACGTCCGCGCCCGTCCAGAGCGCGGTTTCGCGCGCCTCTTCCGCGACCGGGAGATCGCTCGTGCCTGCGGTCAAAATGGCGATCTTGCCGCGATATTCTCCGCAATCGGGCGCCTGCTCGCGGGGCGCGCGAACAACCCGCGCCACCTCGTTATAGTAGGCGCGCGGACACGCTTTCTGCAATTCCGGCATAATCGCGGCGGCTTTCTGCGCGTCGACGCGCGTAGCGAGCACGTCGATACCGCGTTCGAGCTGCGCGAGCGCGATGCGAAGAATAGAATCGGCCGTCTTCCCTTCTCCGTAAATAACTTCGGAGAACCCACACCTCTTTTCTCGATCGAGATCGACAAGCGCGTCGTTGAGATCGACATAGCCCTGCGCGCCGCCGTTCAGGGCAGAATTGAAATTGCCGTCGTCCATAGTTACTCTCCCCCAACGGGTTACGCGCGCGTCAATTCGTTGAATCGGCGCTGAATATAATTAGCGAAATCTTTGAGCGCGGCGGCGGCGACGACCGGATCGTCGTCCCGGGTCGCGTCGATCGCGTCGTCGGCGACTTTCGCGGCGGCTTCCCGAAACGCGGCGCCGTCTCCTCCGTTAAGATACTGGCGCGCCGCGCTTTCGAACTCGATCGCAAGCGACCAGATCTGCCGAACGCGCGGCGACGTTACGCTTTCGAGCGCGCTGTCAAGTTTCTCGCGGTCGAAGAGCCGAATCAGGAGCGGAAACGCGTCCCCAATTGCGAAATCGACCATAACGGAATCGTCGAACTTTCCGACTTCCGCCAGAAACGCGTCCGCTAACTTTCGCGCCGCTTTTAACTTGCCAAACGCCGCGTTGATCTCGGCGAGCTCTTTATCGATCCGCGCGGCCGCGACGCGGTCGGTCAGTTTCGGCGCGAGCGCAAGCGCTTCGCGAACGGCGTTTTTGCCTTCCTCTTCGTCTCCGAACGCAAATCGCAGCCGGGCGATCGCGGCGAGCTTCGACGCCGTCCCCTGATAATCGGACGGGGAACGGCCCGCCTCTTTCGCGGCGAGCGCAAACCACGCGTCGCGCTCCGCTTCGTAGAACGCGCGTTCTTTCCCGTACATAATCCGCCGTCGCGCAAACGCGGGATCGGCGGGATCCGCGTCGCAAGTCTCAAGCGCCTCGCGAATTCTGCCGAGAACCGTTCCGACGGCGCCAAACGCGCGCGTCCGTTCGACAAACGCGCGCAGAAATTCTCCGTCCTCGACCGCGCTCGGCAAGTCTATCGAAACGTCGGCAAGGAGCGCGCGCAGCTCGTCAAGCTCGTCCTCTTCGAGTTGTTCGTTTTCGCCGTCGAAGTCCGGGCCGGGCCGGCCTAATTTCGAACGTCTGCCCGTAGCGAGCGACTCCTCCATTCCATTAAGGAGCGCCTTTAAGCCGGCGTAATTCTCGCGAAGCGCGGACGCGAGAACCGCGTCTGGGATCTCGTCCAAAAGCTCAACGAAAGTTTCGCAGTAGAACCGCAGCGTTCCGCTTTCAGTCTCGAGCGCGGAGAAATCGACGACCGTTCGGCTGTGCAGATCGTCGACCGCGTCTTTCGGGGCCGCGTCCGGCTCGAGCCGGTCGAGCCCAATCCTGGCGGCGAGCGCCATGCGGCCCATAACGTCTTCGTATTCCGCCTGGCCGTCGAGCTCTTCGCAAAGCTCGGCTATTTTTACGCGCGTCTTTTCGATTTCCTCAAACGGAAGTCTTGTTAAACGGCGTGTTAAAAAGATCGCATAGAGATACGCCGCGCTCTCGCGATCCGAGCCGTCGATCTGAGAAAAGAGCGCGTCGACCGATTCCTCAAAGAGGAACGCGCGCTGAACCGACGACAGGTCGAGAATCGCTTCTACAAGTATATAGAGGAGATACGAGCGCTCGTCCGGTTCCTGAACCGCTTCGATCGCCTGCCGCGCCGCGTCGACGCGTTCCTGTACCCGGCGGCGCCACTGATCGGTCAGCTCCATATCCGGGTCGTCGAATTCCGCGCCGCTCTCGAGAAGCGCGGCGCGTTCGAGCCGCAGAAATTCCAACGCGCCGACCGCGACGTCTGCGTCCGACGGCGCGCGCGTCTCCGAGCGCTCGCTCAGTTCGACGAGCCGGGCGCCAAGTCGGCGATAGAGTTCCAAGATCGAATCGAGGGCCGTTTGCGATAATTCCGACATCTTTCTTTTCCAATATGTATATGTGCGCGGCGCCAAAAAAAGCCGTTCGTGCTAGAACGCGGTTATTTCTCAGGCGCTGCGAAGGATCCGACGATCGCGTCGGTAAGCGAGCGGAGATTGGCGAAATAGTCCTTTTCCAGAGGGGAATGATCCACAAGTTCGCCGCCAATTTCTTCTGCGACGACTTGAGCGGACGAGCGGTTAAACTCCGGCTGCACAATGAGCTTGCGCACGCCGTCTTTCTTAACGCGCTCGACGAGTTCTTCGAGTTCGCGCGGACGGGGCGCCTTTCCTTCCGACTCGATCGCCAACTGCGTTAGATGAAATTCGCGCGCATAATAGCCGTACGCCGGATGGAAGACGACGAACGCGCGCCCTTCGTAAGGCGCGAGCCGGTCGGCCGTTTCTTGCTGCAGCGCCGTAAGCTCGGCGTTGAGCGTCGCTTCGTTAAGTCGATATTCCGCAGTATGATCCGGATCGATCGCGACGAGTGCGTCGGCTATGCTGGCGACCATGGCGATCGCGTTGGCGGGGCTCGTCCACAGGTGCGGATCGAGCGACTCGCCGGACTCCTCTCCGCCTTCGTTCGAAGCGTGGCCGTCATGCTCGGGCATGAGTTCCAGCCCGGCGCTTAGATCGACCGTCTCGGCGTCCGGCGCAATCGAATCGACGTTCTGCCCAAACCGATCCTCGATTGGCAACCCGACGCGAAAGAAGATTTGCGTCGACGCGACGTCGGCGAGCTGTTTCGGAGTCGGCGCGAACGACTCGGGATCTTTCCCCTGCGGCGTGAGTACGGCGACGCTGACAAATTGGCCCCCGACGCGCTCGGCGAGATACGCGATCGGATCGACGGCTACTAGAATGGCGACGCGCGAAGAGGACGCGCCCTGTCGCGCGTTAACGCCGACGCGCAGCTTCAGGTACCCCTCGACAAAGATCAGTATCAGCGCCGCGAGAACAATAAAGAGCGCCACGAACGTCAGAATATGTTTTCGCTTAATGTAACTCATTTGAGAGCCTGCCATGTAAAGGGGCTTAAAAAAAATCGACGTTCAAACGACCCGGCGCCATTGACGCGCGAGTGTTCAAACGCCGTTGCGAACGGGCCGCTTGCGCGCGATGGGAAACGGCGCAAACGACTCGAAATACCTGTCAAACGGACTGCCGGATTCCGGCGATCATTTGAAGTCGTACGAGGAAGTAGGACCGGCTCCGCCCATGTAGCCGGAACCCGCTGCCTGCTGCTTCGCCTCAGACACAGACTTCGGCTTGAATTCTTTATCGGCCTTGAAGAAATCGAAATCGTCTTCGGCGGCGGCCAGTTCCTTAAAGGGATTCTCAACTTCTCCGTCCGGGAAGAGCAGCGCGGAGTCGTCGTTCTTGCTCGGCCCGGCCTCTTTCTTCGCTTGGCCGCTTGCGGCGCCAGGGCCGCCGGGGGTCGTCGTTACGACGCCAGGCGCGCCGCCGGGAGCAACGCCAGAATCCATTGTGACGGTCGGCATCGGCATGGGAGGCCCAATCGGCGCGGCGGGACCGGGGCCGGCCTGACCGTCGCGGCCGTTACTCGCGCTCGGACCTACGCCCGTGAGAAGCGTAAGCGCCGCCGCGCCCTGAGAGCACGCTTCGGCAAACTGCGCGAGGATATTGTTTTCGTCGTCGGCGTAGATGACGTCGGGATCGTCGAGCCCAATGAACTCTTCGCCGTCTTCATAGACCTCGTCGGGGCTGTAGATATCGATAAACTCCGAACCGTCGGCGGCGGGCTTGTCCATCGGATCCGCGTAGACGACGCGCGAGGCGAGCTGTTCCAGCCGCGCTTTCTGACGGGACGAAATCTCCTGACGGCCGAGATCCTCGCGGAAATAGTTGAATTCGTCTGACTTAGCGTCGTAAAGATCGGGAGCCTGATTCGCGGGCGTTTCCGAACGCGTGAAAGGACGAATCGAACGCGTGGATACCGGCCCCGATTTTTTCGTTTGAGCTCCGTCTTGCGAAAAGGCGGTTCCGGCGGCGCACACGATCGCGCTCAACGCTATCGCAAACGACGCTTTGAATAGTTTTTCTTTCAGCATGACTCCGACTCCGTAACGCGCGGCTTGCGCGCGAATGATTTCTCTGAGGACTCGCTCCGTTCGCCCCGTCGAGACCATTCGACGGGAACTCACCTTCTATCTTACGCTCGACCGCGCCAAAATTCAAGTAAGCGCGCCCCTTTTTTGGCAACTTTTTTCACAGACTATCGAACTTTTACAGATTTTGCCGGATAGACAAGCTGTTTCAGAAAAACCGGGGCGCGAAACCGGTCTTTTACGAACATAAAAAAAACGCGCAGACGACGGTTCGCCTGCGCGTTCTCAATACGATTGCCGAAACGTCGGATCACTTCTTCGCAGCCTTCTTGGCGGGCGCGGCTTTCTTCGCCGGCGCGGCCTTCTTGACAGCTTTCTTCGCCGGCGCGGCTTTCGCGGCGGCGGGCGCGGCCTTCTTAACAGCCTTCTTCGCCGGCGCGGCTTTCGCGGCGGCGGGCGCGGCCTTCTTGACAGCCTTCTTCGCCGGCGCGGCTTTCGCGGCGGCGGGCGCGGCCTTCTTAACAGCCTTCT
>CAMNJU010000185.1 GCA_946541595.1 uncultured Planctomycetales bacterium | reverse complement strand
TTCGGCGCACAGCGCGGCCGCCGCGGTTACAAGTCCGTCGACGATAATCGGAACGCGATAGCGCGCGCCCCCGATAAAGACGCCGACCAAGCCCGCGATATCAAGCCCGCCAAACTCGCATAACGTCTTGAACGCGCGGTCTTTATCCGATTCGTATTTCTTCGCGTCGGCGGCGTGTTTTTCGAGCGCGCTTTCAATAACGCGCTTTTTGCGGCGGAACCCTTCGTCGTCAAGTCCGGCGCCGCGCCCGACGTACTGGCCGGGATAGAGCTTGAGGAGCGAGCAGACGATCGCGGTCGACGGCGTCGTGTTTCCGATTCCCATTTCGCCGGACGCAATCGCGTTATATCCTTCTCCGGCAAGCCGTTCGACGAGCGCGATTCCGCGTTCGACCGCAAGGAGCGCTTCCTCTTCCGCGAGCGCAGGCTCGACGAGAAAATTCCTCGACCCGCGCGCGACTTTCAGATCGAGCACGCCCGGTATCGGCCCTTCGCAGTCGATTCCGATATCGACGGGCGTCACGTCGACGTTCGCGAGCGCGGCAAGCCTCGAAACGGAGCTCGTCCGCGCGCCGAGCGCCTTGGCCACGGCGAGCGTAACTTCTTTTCCGCACTGGGACACGCCCTCGGCGACAATTCCATGGTCGGCGCACATAACGACAGCGGCGCGGCGCGCGAGCGTCGGCCGTTCGGTTCCCTGAATGGCGGCGATCCGGCATATGGCGTTCTCAAAATCGCCGAGCCCGTCGATCGGCTTCGAAAGCGCGTCCCAGCGGCGCTTAATGGCGGCCAGAATCGCGGCGTCCGGCTTGGCGACCGGGGTTGTAAAAAGATCGCGCTTGTTCATCGGTTCGCTCCTATCGTCTTATAAACGGCGGTCATATCGAGCGATTCGCGCAGGATTTGCGCGAGCCGGTCGTATTCGCGCTCCTTAATCGCGGCGTAATCGGCGACGCCGTCGAGCGTCAGTTCGATTCCTTTACGTTTCGCGAGCGCGCCGACGACGCGCGACACGACCTCTTTGCGGTCGAACAGGCCGTGGACGTACGTCCCGTAAATATTGCCGCGGCAATAGCCTGAGCCCTCCGACGTCCATTCGGCGAGCGCCGGATCGGTCGGCCGCGTCCGGCCCATGTGGATCTCGTAGCCGGACCACGCCGCGCCGCGCAGCGCCGCGAGAATCCCGGTCGATTCGACGAACGTCCCTTCGACCTGCCGGCGCCGTTTCTCCGGCGTAATCTCCGTCGCGACGGGCAAGAGCCCCAGCCCGCGCGCGCGCCCGCCCGACTCCGCGCCGTGCGGATCGCTAACTTCTTCTCCGAGAATCTGATAGCCGCCGCAAATCCCCACGACGGGCCCCCCTGCGGACGCGTATTTGAGAATCGCCGATTCGAGCCCGGTCTCGGTAAGCCGCCTCATATCGGCGATTGTATTTTTCGTGCCCGGCAGGATTAAGAGATCGAGCCCGACAAGCTCCGACGGTCTCCTGACGTACCGCACGGCCGCGCCGGGTATCTGCTCAAAGACGTCGAAATCGGTAAAGTTCGCGATATGATCGAATTTCACAACCCCGACGTTGACCGCCGCGCTCGAAACACGTGCGAACCGTTCGGAGAGCGAATCTTCGTCGTCGAGATTGAGTTCCGCGTAAGGAACGACGCCGACGACCGGAATCCCGGATCGGCGTTCGAGCTCGGCAAGGCCGGGATCGAGTATCGACTTGTCGCCGCGGAACTTATTAACGATAAGCCCTGTCACGCGCGCGCGTTCGTCCGGGTCGAGGAGTTCGAGCGTGCCCAGAAGCTGAGCAAAGACGCCGCCGCGGTCGACGTCGCCGACGAGCACAACGGGCGCGTCGACGAGCTTTGCGATTCCCATATTGACGATATCGTTCGCCTTTAAATTGATTTCGGCGGGCGAGCCGGCGCCTTCGATAACGATAATATCGTTCTCGGCGGCGAGCTTATCGACGGCCGCGCAAATGTCGGGCAGGAGCTTGGTTTTATACGCGAAATACTCTTTCGCGCGCATATTGCCGACGACCTTCCCATTGACGATTACCTGCGAACCGCAGTCGTCGGTCGGCTTTAGGAGAATCGGATTCATTAAGACGGAGGGCGCGATTCCGGCCGCTTCCGCCTGCATAACCTGCGCGCGGCCCATCTCGAGTCCGTCGGCGGTTACGTACGAATTGAGCGCCATATTCTGCGATTTAAAGGGCGCGACACGATATCCGTCCTGCTTAAAGACGCGGCATAACCCCGCGGCAATAAGGCTCTTGCCGACGTTCGACATGGTCCCCTGAATCATGAGGAACTTCGCGCCGGGGCGATTCGAATGCGACGCAGAAAACGCAGATAGCGCCGGTTCGGAACCGCGCGAGGGCGAGCGCTCGCCGTACGTCCTGCCGAATTCGCCGCGCGGAATATTAAAGAGCGTCTCGACGTAGTCGTTCGTCAAGACGTCGCGGGCCGGTCCGACGCGGTCGATTCGCCGATCCGCGGAGACGCAGACTGCGGAATCGGCAGCCGCGCGCGCGAGCTCGATTTCATGCGTCGTCATGAGAACGCCGATCTTCTTATCGCGCGCGAGCCGTTTGAGCGTCGCGATAAATTCCAGTTTATACCCTACGTCGAGGAATCCGGTCGGCTCGTCGAGTATGAGTACGCCGGGCTCCTGCGCGAGCGCGCGCGCGAGGAGTACGCGCTGCTTCTGGCCGTCGCTGAGCTTATCGAATTCCGCGTCGCTAAGTTCCTGCGCGCCGACCGTTTGCAGCGCGCCGTCGACCGCGGCGCGGTCCGCCGCGGAAAGCCGGCCCATAACGCCCGTAAACTGATAGCGCCCGACGCTTACGACGTCGCGGCACGTCGCGAACTCGGCGGCCGCGCGAGCGGTCGTCATGACGGCGATTCGCTTTGCGCGCTCGCTTGGCCTAACCGTTTGGAAATCCTGGGAATCGAGAAAGAGGGCGCCCCCCTGCGGTTCGAGAAGTCCGGCGACCGTCTTTAAAAGGGTCGTCTTGCCGGCGCCGTTGGGCCCGACGACGGCGACGATCTCTCCGGAGCGGACCCGGAGACTTATCTCGGAAATAAGGGGCGTTTTGCCGTATCCGACGGCAAGGTCGCGCGCGAGAAGTTCCGACATGCTACGCCCTCCTCTTGCCTAGCAGCATCGAGATAACGATCGGGGCGCCAAAGACTGCCGTTACCGTACTGATACTAAGCTCTCTTGGCGCGAACATTCTTCTGGCGAGCAGATCGCAAAAGAGGCAGAAGACGGCGCCGCCCAAAAAGGACGCGGGTATAACAACTCTCGGATTCGCCGATTTTAGCGCGCGTCTTGCGACGTGCGGAACGGCAATGCCGACGAACGAGATCGGGCCGGCGAACGCGGCGACCGTCGCCGAGAGGAGACTCGACGTCAGAATGAGGGCGGCGCGGAACTTTTTAACGCTCATGCCGAGCGAGGCGGCGTAATCTTCCCCGTAGAGGTACGCCTCGACCCCTTTGGCAAGCAGCGCGGACACGGCGACCCCGACCGCGGTCAGGGGCAGGAACCAGCGCGCGTCGTTCCAGGAGACGGACGCGAACGAGCCGAGCGACCAGTTATGCAGATTGACGATATTGGCGTCGTCGGCGAACGAGACGAGCAGTTCGGTCGCGGCGGAGCAGATATACCCGATCATGACGCCGCAGACGATAAGAACGGACATACTTCGCACTTTTCGCGCGGCGAAGATAACGAACGACGTCGCGATCGAAGCGCCGACAAACGCCGCGCCGACCGACATATACGCGCGGACGCCGAATCCGAATTCGCTCGCGGCGACCATGAGCGCGGCGACGGCGAGCTTCGCGCCCGACGAGATACCGAGCACGTACGGCCCCGCGATCGGATTCGCGAAAAACGCCTGAAGAAGATAGCCCGAAAGCGCGAGCGCGCCGCCCAGAACGGCGGCCGCGACGACGCGCGGGAGCCGAATCTCCCATACGATTTTGCTTTCGACGTCTGATAAATCGCGCGCGAAAAGAATATGCGCGAGCCGACCGTGAGAGAGCCCGACTTCGCCCGCGTAAATATTGACCCAAGCGAGCAGGCCCGCCGCCGCGGCGAGGAGCAGAAAGATCAGCGTCGTTCTCGTTTTCATCAGTTTCGGCTCCACGCTACTGAAGTCGGTCGAGGAACGTCGTTTCCCACGTTTCGTCCCCGTTAATGGCGGCGTAGAGATCGGCGACGGCGCGCGCCGTCCCGCTCGACTCCTGATAGAGATTCATATTCGCGCGCCACACGTTTCCCTCTTTTACCGCCTTAAAATCTTTGAACAGCCCGTTTTTCGCAATAAGTTCGTCGAGGGTCGAAAGTCCAGAGTCAATCGAACCGTTATAGATGAGAACGTCGGCGTCGACCGCTTCGCGATAGAAGTCTTCCCAGTCGATATTGACGGTCGAGAGCGCGTTGTCGTTGGGCAGCTTTAAGTTGGCGAGCGCGTAGGTCCCGCCCGCCGTCGCGATCATTTTGCTCAGGTAGTCGCCCGGCTTGCGAACGTTAACGCAACCGTTCGACGCGAGATAGAAGAACGCGACCCGTTTCGGCGCGCGATCCGTTCGGGCGCGAAGCTTTGCGGCGATCGCGTCTACTTCCGCGCGCTGCTCCTCGAAAATGGCGTCCGCTTCCGCCTCTTTTCCGAGCAGGGCGCCGTAAACCTTAATCCATTCGAGTCTTCCGAGCGGCTCGTTCTCGTAGTTCGCGCGTTCGACCAACGCGGGCGCGACGAGCCGCTGGAGCTGTTCTTTCGTCTTTGGCGCGTGATAGATCATCGTCGATTCGAGCGCGAGATCGCAGCGCAGCGCGAGGAGCGTTTCATAGTCGGGCGCGCCGTATTTCCCGACGTAGCGTATCTTATTCGACCGAATTCGGGCCGCGACCTCCGGATTCGCGAAATCGTCCGCGGGCGTGCTGCACGCGGCGGCCGCGTCGAGCGCGCCGAGCCGCAGAAAGAGATCCATCGCGGACGACGCGGCGACGTAGACGCGGCGGACCGGCGTTCGGATCACGCGCGCGTTTTTAAAACCTAAGTCGTTCTCCTGCGCGCCTTCGGGCGTGAGAATATACTCGTCCTCCCCTTCGATATGAACGCGCTTATATCCTCCGGCGTACGTCTCAATAAAGAACTGGGTCGCGAATTCCGGCTTGACCGTCTTGAGCTTCTCCGGAACCGCAGGCTTAGCCTCGATTTCTACGCGCGCGTCATGACGCGAACACGCCGTCAGGGCCGCGGCGAGGCACAGAACGCCCGCGAGCAAAACGGTATTGCGAACGACGGTTCTATTCATGCGCACGACTCTCCCCGTCCGCGCGCTCGCTCTTGCTAATATCAAAGACCAGCGTATATTCGATCTCGTGCGGCGCGCTCATCGCGACCGAGTCGAAGACGGCGGCGACGGGCGCGTCGAGACTCGCAAACGGAAGCTCAAACGTCGAATTGTTGCGGTCCGGCAGGGGCGCGTACTTCTCGCCGCCCACGCGCGCGTAGTCGAAATTAGGACTGCTCCATTCGACGGTAACGAGATATCGCTCGCCGTCGTAAACGACCTTTGCGGGCGTAGTTATCTTTGCGCGGCCGGTTCCCCCTTCGAGCGCGACGGGTATTCGGTATTCGCCCGGCTCGAGCGTTGGCGCGGGAACGCGCGCCGGATTGGCGAGCCGCGCGCGGTGGTCGTACCAGCGCCCCTTCTTGCCGATAAGCGCGAGATCGAACTCTTCGTCAAGCGCGGGAACAGGCAGTTCGAACGCGTAAACTTCCTCGGCGAGCCCGTCGGGATATTCGACCGTCTCGACCGTCGGCTCGATTACCGCCGCGCCTTCGGCTTTCGCGTCGACCGCTTTGCCTAAATAGAGCGCGCATATATTTTTAGACGGCATAACGAGCCGAACCGTACCGCGGCCGCCGGAGACGGTCAGCGTTCCTTTTCCGCCATAAACCTCGTTGACGTGGAACATGGCGCCGTCCGACTCAAAGTCGACGGCGTAGACGCCGTCCTCGAGCGCGAGCGCGCCGGCTCCGACGCTCGGAGGCGCCGTCATACTCTCTTTACCTTCGCGCGCGCACGACGTTAGCGCGAACACAAACGTCGCAGAGAGAACGAACGTCAGGAGGAAAGGCTTTCGGCAGGTCATTGAATCGCGTCTTTTACGTGCTGAATATAAACGTCCTGAACTTCGGGAATTCTGCCCAGCGCGACGTACGATCGGCCGACCGCGTCGATTCCTCGAATAGACTTAAACTTAGAATACCAGGAACCGCCGTCGCCCAGAATATCGTTATGCGCGTGATCCCCGGAGGCGACCAGAAACGGCCGCACGAGAACTTTTTTATATCCTTTTCGGAGGACCGCGAACGGAACTTCCCCAATCGACGTCGACTGCGGATTCCCTTCGACCGTTCCGATAAAGATGTTAATATATTCAAGCTTCGTCATTTGCGCCTGCATTTGCGCGTACGTTAACGCGGCCGCGTGCGACGTTCCGTGCCCGACTAAAACGACGGCGACGCCGTTTCGCTCAAGCGCGGCGTTCGAGTCGCCCGAATCGCCAAACGTCTGCGCGACCGAATCGCCGCCCGCGAGCGGATGGGCGAGAACCGCCTTCGCGACCGCCTCTTTGTCCGCGTTCGTCTCGTCCGCCGCCGCCCCGACTTCCCCAAGCAGCGGCGCGGCGACCGAAACCGACTCAAATTTCCCTTCGTACTGCCCAACGGCCTTCATGATCTCGTCGTATTCCGCGCCCTTCATGAGGAGCGTCGGAAGTACGACGAGCCGCTTAACGCCGTTGGCGGCCGCGCGGTCGAGCGCCTGCGTCAGGTTGTCGATCTTCTCGCCGTCGCGCGCGCGGATATGATTGATAACGAGCTGGGAGGTAAACGCGCGCCGCACGGACCAGTCGGGGAACTCGCGCGCTATCCGCCTCTCGATTCCGCCGATATCGAGTACGCGCCCTTCGTTATACGACGTTCCAAAGCTCACGACGAGAATCTCGCTCTCGCCGATTCCGTCCGCGTTGAGCGGATCGTCCGACTCGGGCGCGTCGACGCCCTCCTCAAAGAACTCACGGCTGGCGAACTCGCCGCGCACTAACGCTTTCTGTTCCGGGGTCAGCGCTTTCCAC
>CAMNJU010000184.1 GCA_946541595.1 uncultured Planctomycetales bacterium | reverse complement strand
GTTGCCTTGGCCGAGTGGCGGAATGGCAGACGCTGGGGATTTAAAATCCCCTGCCCGTTTGGGCGTGCGGGTTCGAGTCCCGCCTTGGCTACTTTTGTAAGACGCGGACGCGGTGAAAACGGCTTCCGCGTCTTTTTAATTTTAGCGTCCTCTTAGATTTGCGCCCCTTATATTGCTGATTGGGATTTCCTAGATACGTTTTTTATCCGATATAATTGGGGCGAATATAGACAGAGCGTCGAGGGCGTTGGTTATTGCCGTGCTTTTCAGTAGTCTTTCTGTTACTTCACAACTTGTGTCGTCGCTTGCTTAGAATTCTGCTTTTCCAAAGATAAAAATACTGTTGGCGATGACGCGCTTAATACTTCCGCAGCTAAAGTAGAATTCGTTGCGCGTGGGCAACCGCTTTTTTATTATTTCGGTATGTTTTGGTTGGAGCGTTGCGCTAGGCGGTAAGAGCATAATAGTCGCTGTGTGCTTGTGAAATTTTTTAATAATTATTCTTAACCGGAGGTTTCGATAGTTGACGGTGGGGGGGACTGTGTGGTACAATCCGCGGAGAGAGCGTCTTTAAGATTGGCAGGAACCAATAGACAGAGCCTGAGAGACTCACGGGGAGTCTGTTGGAAATGTTTTGTTTTATCACGGTGGTCGCGTCTGTCTCTGAAAGATGGAAAAGCGTCCGTTAGTATCATGATGGGCTTTTTGTTCAAGTTGATAGGAGAGCGCTATGTTTCTGTTTTGCCGTTTGTTCAAACATGAGAAATTTCGGGCGGGGATTCAGTTGCCAGTTGTCTTCGTTTTGCTGTTTTCGGCAGTCAACGCTTGGTCTCAGGAGTCCAAGTCTGACAATGTCAAGGAGCTTTATGACACTTCTATCCTCAAAGCCGAAAAAGCCTGGAAAAGCAAAGTCGATCGTTTGTTGAGTTATTCAGGCGTTATGACTGTTTCGATGCAAATGAACGGCTCGAGTCCAAACTCAGAGACTGCGCCGGTTCTTGCTAAAACGCGTGGCGAATGGAGCGTCGTCTTTCCTGATATAGTCTTTGATAACGAGGCGCTTTCAGGAGACGACGAAATAGGGACGCAGGTTGCTTTTGGCTGCAACAAGAAATATTTGTTTGGCTTAGAGAAAAATGCCCCGTCCGATCAATGGACAATAGACAGAGTCGAACCTGCGTTAAAACGAATTAACAGCGACGGTATTTGGGATTTTCTAACGAATTCTTCCAATTCTGACGAACAGCTTGCGGATTTGTACCGTCTCTTGTCTCGAACGGTTTTGAGCGAGTTTATTTTGCCTGACGACGAAACGTCGATTATGGCTTTGACGTCGTCGCCGCTGTGCGAGGCGAATCGATTTGAAACCCTTGACGGCGGCGCGTTGAGGATGTATTTCACGGTTAAAGAAGTTGAGAGCGACGGTGGAAACGGCGCGGGCGTTAAAACTAGCTCTTTTCCCTTTCGATCTGGGAGTATAGATTTCGCGTCTAACGATTGGCGTGTTCTTGCCGCGACTTTGTCTTACGGCAAATGGGAAGAGTCGATGCAGTGCGATTACAATTTGGACGGTGAAATTCCAACCCTCGTTTCTAAAAAGATTAAGACGACATACGGCGACGGGAAATTTACCGAAGACGAATTTACTTACAATATGTCTAAGAAATCCTTCGACTCAACACGCTTTACCCTTACCCATTATGGATTGCCAGAGCCGGAATTTGGAACAACCGGGGTAAGTTGGATTCGTTGGATATTACTGGCTGTTGGCTTGTTCGCGATCGGTTGGGGCGTTTGGCGTTTTTATCGAGAACGTTTGACCTCGCAATGACGGCTTTCGTTAAACGGTTTATTATTTCCTTTGAAACGACAAGAAAGGGAGCGCTGCGTTATGAGTAAGAATCGTTGTAGTTCCGTCGTTTTGGCGGTTGTTTGGTTTTTGTTATCTGCTTGTTGTGTGTATGCTGAAAGCTTTCCAGTAAAAGATTTTTTATCGTCATTAAGTAAGTTGAACAAGCGGTACGCGGCTTTTTCCGGCAGCATGACGTCGTCGACGACGCCTGGCTCGTTACGGGACATCCCACAAGACGTTTTTTCTTTTCAAACAACGGCCAACTACCCTAACGTTTTGTACACGCTGAAAGTCAACGAGGGCAGTCCTGAAGTTTGGGGAATCAACAAATCGTATTACTTCCATTTGGCTCAAACAGAGGAGCATGAATGGCAAATCCAAGAAGTCGCTCCTCTTTCTTTTAACGGCGTCGATGATTGGCCTTTCGCAAAAGTTCCTACGTCGACAAGTCACCTTGAAAAGACGCCCGGGAATTTTGTTAGAAACGGTTTTTTAAACTTTAACTCCATAGCGGGCTTCGAAGTTGCCAGACTGTTTGAACTGCCTGAGTTTAAACCGATAAAGTTTGAGACTTTCGTAGAAGACGGCGTCCAAAAGGCGTCTTTGGAGTTTGAGTACGAACCGGAAGACCCTTCGCCCTATATTCAAATACGAAGCGGAAAAGTTACATTTTTACCCGACTCTTTTTGGGTTCTTGAAAAAGCTGAGGTTTGGGGCTCGGTTCCCGGCGACGACGATCGATGGATTATCCAAATCGAGAATACCTTTGACGTTCTTGAAGATGGTTTTCCTTTGATCAGAACAAAACGGGAGGCCGTTTTGGACGGCGACGAAAATAAGGCGGTGAGATTTACGCACTTGAACGAGTATAATATTTCTCCAAAGACTGAAACTTCGTCCTCTTACTACACGCTGTCTTCTTACGGTTTTCCTGAGCCTGATTTCGGTTCGTCTAGAGTCGGTCTGGCTCGTTTGATCATGACGGCGCTCGGAGCATTGGCGATCTTTTTAGGCTTATGGAGTTTTTACCGCAGACGGTCAAGCGGCGCTGGTTCCGTTGAGTAGGTTTCGGCTGAGCAAGGATAGAGCGAACTTACTTTCGGAACAAAGTATATGAAACGGCGGCGTCCGCATCTGTTTTTTGCCGTTGGAGCGTTAGCGGCGTTTAGGGCGTGGAGCCAGTCGTACGTCCATAATGAAAACGTGCGACTGGCTTCCGGGCTCCCCTATCTTAAAACCGGAGAGTTTTCCTCGTTTCATGTTAATCCGCCCTTGGTTAGCCTTATCGGAGAGCTGCCCGCCTCTTTGGGAGGCTCCGGTCCGAGACGTTCGCTGAACTTGGAATTATTCCTTTTGCCCGCGACGAATATAAGGCGGGGGCGCCTCGCGTTTTTAGGAGACTGAATAATGCCGGATGAGCAGAAACGTTTTTTTCATTGGAAACCGGGGCTTACCGAATGCTTGTTTCTTGTGGGCTTTTTGTTTTTCGGGTTGGCAATTTGGACCAAGCAGGAGGTTTTTGATTTTATTGCGCAAGCGCTTGGACTGAGAAAGGCTTTTTCTTGGATAACCGTTGCCGCAACCGCCGCATTTGCAGTTTACTGGGTGCGAATTTGGCTAATAGACACGATCGAACCCCTTGATGAAGAAGAATGGGGTTGCGCCAAACGCCTGTTTCTGGCGTCAAGCGTACTTGTCATGGAATTGTGGGGGGGACTGTTCCTATCGGCGACAGACGCGCCGCGTTACGTTTGGTTTCAGCTAACTCAGTTATTCGGCTACGGCGTCTATTCGCACAGAGCGTTAGGGATTGCTATCGCAATATTGATTCTGCTCGTTGGAAACGTTTTTGTTATTGTTCGTTGGGCGGTTGCAGCTTTAAACCGTTCCGTCAACTGAAAACGAGGAAAAAACGATGAAAATATTATTGATATATTCCGAAGCCGAATGTCGGAGAGCGCTTGGATTTACGCTTGTCGAGCTGCTTGTAGTCATCGTGATTATAGGCATATTAATCGGTTTAACTCTACCTGCTGTTCAATCGGCTCGAGAAGCCGCTCGACGTATGGAGTGCGCTAATAACATGAGACAAACAGCGTTAGCGACTCTCAGTTACGCGGACGTCAATAAATCGCAGCTTCCCGTTGGAGCGAAAGGGATA
Organism: uncultured Planctomycetales bacterium; assembly: GCA_946541595.1. Lineage (GTDB taxonomy): Bacteria > Planctomycetota > Planctomycetia > Pirellulales > Thermoguttaceae > RUG369. Next base: position 3,183 of record CAMNJU010000184.1, on the reverse strand, counting down.
AATTTCTGTACGTGGAATCACTTTCTTCTTCCTTTTCTCGAACAAAACGCTCGATACCAATCGCTTAACTTTAGTGAAGGTCTAACCTACTTCGATTCAGGAGTTCTCGAAGGGAAAAGCTTTAATAATAAAGCGCCGTTCACCTCAGAGACTGGACGTTTACATTGCTATACCTGTCCAAGCGACGTTGAAAACGAATGGGTCAATCAAGAAGCGAGATGGCCTAAATTGAACTACGTTGTCTGCGCAGGCGCTACGGCGCTTTATCCGACGAATCTCAAAGGATGGGGCGGCGAAGGTATACAAACGGCTAAAAAGAATTGGTGGATTGACGAATATTCAAGTTTTGACGGAACCGTTAAGCATAAGGGCGCTTGTTTTGGCGTGATTCGAGGCGGAAAGAGCGATTATAACGCGCAGCCGCCTGTGATTAGAAATTACGATCTTTCGACCGGCCGTAACGTCAAGCTCGCAGAAATTACAGACGGCCTGTCAAACACACTGCTCTTGTCGGAAAGCTTGCAGGGATTTGACGACGATTGCCGAGGTTTAACCTTCCGCGGCGCAGGGGCTTTTTTTACTGCGTACTGCGGGCCTAATTCCAAAAACGCCGATATTACGGAAACAAGAGTCGGAAAGTGTGTCGACGTACCTTACGCCAACCTTCCCTGTTCCATGGGCGCTTCAACGGTTGAACCGTTCAGATTTGCCGCTCGAAGCAGGCATCGAAGCGGGGTCAACGCGGCTCTTGCCGACGGTTCCGTACGCTTCTTCTCCGATTCTGTCGGTATTGAAACCTGGCGCAATTTGAGCTCGACACACGACGGTCAATCTGTTTCTCTCGAATGAAGACTGTAAACGACAGACGCGGCGCAAAAGCGTATGTGTCATGGCAAGACGACGGAAGTTCTTGCGCGTCTTACGACCGCGCAACGTCCTTCTCTGTTCCAGAGAATGGAGATTCAAAAAAGGAGCGTTTGATTCCGCGTCTTTGGAGAAAACGGGCAAGTTTAACGTCGATCATTGCTATATTACTTACAGTGACTTTTGCGACGACTTCAGATTACGTTGTTGGATGGAGAAGTACAAAGATTGTCTCTCACCATTTAGACATTCGAAACTGGCCGAGTTTGTGAGGAAAGACGGTTCTTGCGGGCGTCGACTTCAGGAGGAGAAAAGATATAATCTAAGTTGGTCCGCTCTGTCTTACCCCAAGTTTTTATTTGGGCGTCGTTGTGTATAGCGAAGCGGCGCTCTCTTGCGTTGGAGACGTTTTCCAGGCGAGAGACTGTTATTGTCGTCAAAGTAATTGCGCAAAGGATACTGTTTAATGCGTTCCGATCTAATTAAAGAAGGCGTTAGCCGCGCGCCCCATCGCGGTCTTCTGAGAGCTTGCGGCGTTTCCGAAAAAGACTTCAAGCGTCCTTTCATCGCGATTGTCAGCAGTCGCGTCGATATTATTCCGGGCCACGTCCATTTGGAAACGGTCGCGGAATACGTCGCGCAGGCCGTTCGCGACGCGGGCGGCGTTCCGTTCATCTTTAACACGATCGGGGTTTGCGACGGCGTCGCTATGGGACACGACGGTATGAAATACTCGTTAGCGAGCCGCGAAATTATCGCCGATTCCGTCGAAACGATGATCAACGCGCACAAGTTTGACGGTATGATCTGCATCCCGAACTGCGATAAAATCGTGCCCGGTATGCTTATGGCGACAGTTCGCTGCAATATTCCGACGATCTTTGCCAGCGGCGGTCCTATGGAGGCGGGGCGTACCGTCGACGGGAAACCGCTCGACCTCATTTCAATCTTTGCCGCGTCTGCCGGCGTTGAAAACGGCGTTGTCAGCGAAGACGAGCTTCTCGACGTCGAGCGCAGGAGTTGCCCAACGTGCGGTTCCTGTTCCGGTATGTTTACCGCAAACAGTATGAACTGCCTTTGCGAAGCGATCGGTATCGCCTTTCCGACGAACGGAACTCTTCTTGCGACGAGCGCTGAACGCCGTAAGCTCTACCGTAAAGTCGCGCGGCGAATTGTGGAGATGGTTAAAATCCAGGCGCAGCGCGAAAAGGCAGCCGCCGAGCCGGCTAAAAAGAACTCAAAACAGAAGAACGCCGCCGACTTCCCCATTCTGCCGTCTGAAATCATTACGAAGCGTTCGATCGATAACGCAATGATTCTCGATATGGCGATGGGCGGGAGTTCCAATACGATTCTTCATCTTCTCGCGATCGCTAACGAAGCGGGCCTTTCTTATTCGCTTAATCGCTTTAACGAACTCAGCGCGACGACGCCCCACATTTGCAAAGTCTCGCCAAGCTGCGATTACCATATTGAAGACGTTCACAATGCGGGCGGTATCCACACGATTCTTGGCGAACTCCGCCGCGGTCGTGTTCCGTCCTTCTCTTACGACGCTCCCACGGTAACGGGCAAGACGATTGGCGAGAATATCGACGATTACGACCTCCGCGGTTCGAAGGTGTGCGACGAAGCGTTGGAAGTATACGCCGTTACCCCCGGCAAACGCTGCAACGTTCCGCCAATGAGCGTGCGCCGTCGCTTTAAGAGCGTTAAGGATATGCCGCTTACTTTCGATCCCAAAGACTGCATTCGCACTTGCAAAAAAGCGTACCGTCAGACGGGCGGTCTCACGATCCTCTTCGGCAATCTTGCGCCTAACGGCGCCGTCGTTAAGACGGCGGGCGTCCTGCCCCAGATGATGAAGCATACCGGTCCGGCCGTTATTTTTAATTCGGAACCGGAAGCGTATCGCGGAATCGTCGAAGGTAAGGTAAAGTCGGGCGACGTTGTCGTCGTACGTTATGAAGGACCGAAGGGCGGACCGGGTATGCAGGAAATGCTCGCCCCTACCGCCGCGATCAAAGGCGTGAAACTCGACGACTCCGTCGCGCTTATTACCGACGGCCGGTTCTCTGGCGGCACGGCGGGCGCCTGCATTGGACATATTAGTCCTGAAGCGGCGGACGGCGGCCCTATCGGTCTTCTCAAAGACGGCGATATTATTGAGATCGACATTCCCAACGAGTCGATTAAAGTGAAGCTGTCTGCGGCAGAGCTTAAGAAACGCGCGGCGGCCTTCAAGGCGCCTAAGCCGCGTTATACCAAAGGGTATCTCGCTAAGTACGCAAAGCTGGCCACGAGCGCCGACAAAGGCGC
>CAMNJU010000183.1 GCA_946541595.1 uncultured Planctomycetales bacterium | reverse complement strand
TGAAAGTCGTTAATCGCGCCCCACAGCGCCAGCTCCATTTCGCCGTCCGAGCAGTCGACCTCGAGGAACGGCGTGTGCGCCTTGTGGGCGTCAGGCGCGGTTTTCTTGCGACGCCTTGTCTAGCGTTTGATTTTTACAGCGCGGCATTTCTTGTAGTGTTTTCTACTATTGCTAAACGGATGTTTATAATGTAAAGCTTGTATATAGACGGTTTTTGTATAGCGTCGTTTATATGAAGTAATCATACGTTTGTAGTGTTTTTTAGTTGTTCCACGTTTTTTCAGGACGTCAGCGCTCAACGTTTCGCTTCTTTGCTTTCTTCGTTGGTTTGAGTTATAATATCGCGCGCGGGCGTAGTCGACTAGCGAACTTGGCCCGATGTTTTTAGATTAGAGATTTCCCGGAGGTACGCAATGAATCGAAGAGAATTTCAGCGTTGTATATTGGGCGGCGCGGCGCTTGCTGCGTTTGGCGGTCGGCTCACGGCGGCGTCGGGCGCAGATTCGCCCCGGCTTACGTATCGCAATCCGCAAGGGAACGCGGCCGATCCGTCCATTTTGCGCAAGCCGACGGGCGAGGTCGTCGAGTACGACGGAAAATACTGGCTCTATTATACTTCCGAGAATGGCAACGTCCGCGGGTTCGAGGCGCGTTCGACGCGCGATTTTACCTCTTGGCAGGACGAAGGGCTCGTTTTCGACGCGAAAGGAACGTGGGCGCGCGACGCGTTTTGGGCGCCCGAGGGATATGAAATCGACGGGAAATATTATCTCTTTTTCAGCGCGCAGAACGCCCCGTACCCGTGGACGCAGGCCGAGAAATTCAATATAGGCGTCGCGGTTGCGGATTCTCCCCGCGGGCCGTTCAAACTGCTTAAAGACGAACCGATTTTCGATCCCGGGTGGCCGATTATCGACGCGAATCTCTTTATCGACGACGACGGAACGCCCTATCTGACGTTCTCCCGCTGCTGCTATCAGCATGCGGTAGAATCGGAGCTTGCGGAAAAGAGCCGCCGCGAAAAGAAATACGACGAGATCGAAGAGAGCTGGGCGTACGGAATCGAGCTCAAAAAGGATTTCTCCGGGGTTGTCGGGGAACCGACGCTCCTCATTCGCCCGCCCGTCAAGCTTGACGACAAGCAGTCCGAATGGGAAAGCCGGTCGGTAACCGCGGGCGAAGTCAATCGCCGCTGGACGGAAGGAACGGCGCTCTTTAAACTTGGCGACACGTACTATATCGCGTATTCCGCGAATTTCTTTGGCGGCGACTGGTACGCGGTCGGGTACGCGACGGCGAAGAAGCCGCTCGGGCCCTATACGAAAGCGGCGAACAATCCCATTTTGGAGAAGAACACGCAAAACGGCGGAACGGTGCGCGGCGTCGGCCACGGCAATATTTTCTTCTCGCCGGACCGTTCGGAAGCGTATTACGTCTATCACGCGCGGACCGATACGAACGACCGCAAGCTCTTTATCGACAAGATGATTATAAACGGCGACGGCTCTATCGCGATCGACGGGCCAAGCGTCGATCCGCGGCCCGTTCCGAACTTTGTTAAACAGAAATAGACGGCGCGGCGCCGCGTTTCGGCGCCCAAGCGTTTTCCTTTCGACGTTTGACTGAGAATACCGCGCCCCGACTTGACGCGAGAAGAACGGGGCGCCTTTCCGAAATTGAGGACAAAAAATGCGCTTAACTTCAATGCTGTTATCCGCTTTCGTCTGCGTCGCGGTTCTTTGCGCCGCCGACGCGCCGTGCGCCGACGTTGCCAGTATAGCGGACACGCTCTGCCGGTCAGGCGGCGGCGACTGGACGCGCGTCGCGCCGGTTGTGATTCAAAATAAGACTTCGAAAGAATTTAAGGATTATCCCGTCGCGATCGCGATTGGGCCCGCGGGCGCAAAGAACGCGCTTCCGTTTGCGAACGAGCGCGCGGAGTCGATTCGCGTCGCCGACGAATCGGGCGTCGAATACCTCTTTAATATCGTTCGGTCCGACGGAACGTTTGTCGATAAGGGGACGATCGGAGACGGCTGTACGCTGACGCTGCCCGCGAACGTTCCCGCCGGAGAGGAGACGCGATATTACGTCTTTGCGGGAAACGACCGCGCGTATCCGAACTTCGACCGTCTGAACAGCTTTCGTAAATCTGCGGACAATATGGGTTTCGAGCAGGGTTCCGGAACGACGCCTGCGGGCTGGATTTTCGACCTGAGTTCTTCTGACGGAACCCTGACGTGGACCGACGAAGAGTCGGCGTCGGGCGCGAAATGCGTTCGGTGCGACGTACCCGACGGGAGCAAAGCGTCGTGGATCGCGGCACGGCAGCTGGAAGTCGCGATCGAGCCGGGCGCGCGATACCGCTTTTCCGGTAAAGTGCGCGGCTCCGGCGTTAAGGGACGGGTTGGCTGGTATCTTCACGTCGGCTCCCGTGAGAATCCGATGCAGCGCGCGCCTCTTATTGAAGTAGGAAAATCCGATTTCGACTGGACGGTCGTTTCGACGGAATTTACCGCGCCGGAAACGGCGAATATTATTTCCTTTGGCACGGCGCTTTACGGAACGGGGACCGCGTGGTTCGACGACGCGGCGCTCGAGCGCCTTGACGGATCCGGTTCGGGCGGCGAAACGGCCGATTGCGTCCGCGTCGAGCCGGAGCAGAAGCTCGCGATTCCGCTCTCCGCGTATCCGACGAACGACCCCGCGTCGGCCGACGGCGCGCCCGTCTTTGACGCCGCGAAACTCGGACTGCCGAAAGAGTCGCGCTTTGCGACGGTACGCGTCGACGCGGGCCCGGGCGAACGCGCGCGGCTTATTCGGCTCGACCTGCTCAAATTCGCGACGCAGTGGGGCCGAACGCTCGACGAAGACGGTTTTGAAATTCTCGATCTTCACGCAAAGCCCGTGAAAAAAGAGATTTTCGATTCCGCGGCGTACTTCAGCGCGGACGTCGTTCCGAACGCGCGCAACTATTTCGTCGTCGTCGAAAAAGACGCCGCGTCGGGCGCGAAGGTCGGCGCGTCGAACCGTTCGAAGCCGGGCGCGGCCAGCTTCGCGTTCCCCGGCACGCTGCAGCAGACGTCGAGCGACGAGCCCGGCGGGCCCGGGGCGCTCGCGCCAATTCCGTCCTTTTTAGCGGAACGCAACTTGATTGTCGGCGGCGATTTCGAACAGATCGATCCCGAGACGCTCGACGAGCCCGATAATGAGACGGGAATCAAGTGGACGGGCGATCCGCCGGAACCGGACGTGAGCTATTCGATTGTCAATACGGGCCTTGCGCCGCTCGGCTCGAAATCGCTCCGTGTGGAGGTCGGGCCGAACGCGCCCCTTAAATGGCGCGGCTGCCGACGCAAAGTCAACGTTCAGCCGAACCGGAAATATTGCGTCGGTTACGCGGTCTCGACGGACTCCGAGGAGGGCAGCTACGATCTGCATATCCATTGGCGTCGTGAGGACGGAACCCTTTGCGAGTCGGGCTTCGCTTCGCTCGGCAAGCCGGTTTCCGGCAAGACGCCGTGGACGGTGAAATGCTCCATTTTGCGCTCGCCGCCCGACGCAGCGTTCGCGGAAGTGCACCTAACGAACCAGACGCACGGCGTTTCGCTGTACGACAACGTCTTTTTCTCGCCGCTCGACGAGGCGGACCCGGACGAATATTTCGGCGGGCAAAACGGCGTGTTTCAAGTTCCGTCGGTAGCGAAAGTCTTTACGAACACGACGTTTTCGCCGTCGGCGTCGGACGTTTCCAGAGGAGATTCCCGCGCCTCCTGCGCGCTCGCGCTCGGGGAAGAGGAGACGCTTCAGTTGGCGTTCCGCCTGTCGAAATCGGCGCGGTACCGCGTCGCCGCGCCTGCGCCGACGCTCAAAGGCGGAACGGCCCGACTCGCCGCGCCGGACGTCTTTGCCGTAGGGAACGTGCTCGTCGATTATCCGACAAACTACTATCATTCGGACGTCCGTGAGACGACGCGGAAATTCCCGAAGGGGGGCTCGCCGGCGTGCGACGGCTGGATCGGATATTGGCCCGACCCGCTGATTCCCGTCGCGACGGCGCCGGAAGCTGCGCGCGGCGCGTTCGACGCGGAAAAGACGTGGGGCGACAGGACGCTGTGGAACGATTCACAACAGCTTGCGGCCGACGGTTTTAAGGGCGAGTTTGCGCTTGCCGCGAACGAGACGCGCGCTCTTTGGCTGCGGTTCTGGACGTCGCCCGATACGAAGCCGGGCGTCTACGAAGGCGCGCTGACGCTGCGCGGCGAGGACGGAGCGTCGCTTGACGTTCCGTATTCCGTCGAGGTTCTGAACTTTACCGCGCCGGAAACAAAAGTGGCCGCGATCTACGACGCGCGTATTTCTCACGACTATTTTGGCGAGGGCTCGCGCGAAGAGAAACTGCGTAAGGTCGAGGAGAAACTTTTGGAACGGAAACTGAACCCGGATAATCCGGTCTCCACGCCGAAATTCAGCTACGATAAAGCGACCGGAACCGCGACTGCCGACTGGACGGAGTACGACGCGGACGCGAGCCGGTATTTCGACGAGCTCGGCGGGAAAGCGGCGTATTTTCCGGGCGAATTCTATCTGTTCGGCTGGGGCGTTCCTCCTAAAACGGTCGACGGCGAGGCCCCCTATCCCGGCGAATGGCCTTACGAGGGCGCGGACCGTTCGCGGCTGCGTCCGGAATATAAACGCGCGTATCAGGCGAAGCTTAAACTCTTCTGGGACCACGTCAAGGAGAAAGGCTGGGCGGATAAGCTCGTTCTGTACATATCGGACGAGCCGTTCTACGGCAAGCCGGAGATTATCGAGCAAATGAAGGCGCTGTGCGATATGATTCACGAGGTCGATCCCAAGATTCCAATTTACTCGAGCACGTGGGTCTACGTGCCCGAATGGCTCGGCTATTTGGACGTGTGGGGAGTCGGGCACTACGGGGGCGTGAGCGAAGCGGCACTCCGAACGATTCGCAACGCGGGCGGCCGTATCTGGTGGACGACCGACGGTCAGATGTGCCTCGACACGCCGCTGTGCGCGGTCGAGCGGCTGCTTCCGTACTCCTGCGTCGCGCATGGCGCGGAGGTCTATGAATTCTGGGGCGCGACGTGGTATACGTGCAACCCGTACGACTCGGCGTCGCACTTCTATATTTCTCAGTCGGATCAGCCGGGCGTGCGCTATTACGTACGCTATCCCAACGGGGACGGGTACATTTTCTATCCGGGAGATCCGATAGGCCTTCCGGGCGTGATTCTCGATTCGATTCGATCGGAGCAGGCGCGGGAAGGCGTCGAGGACGCCGGATGGCTCGTCGGGCTGCAGAACGCGATCGCCGCGGCGCAGGATTCGCCCGAACGTGCGAAAGCGCAAAGGGCGCTCGAACGCGCGCTGAACTATCTCCCGCTGCAGTGCGGATCCGGCCGATATTCGACGCGGTATATCTCCGATCCGGTCGAATTCGAACAGATTCGGCTCGACGTCGGGCGCGCGCTGGAGGCGCTCGAGAACCGATAACGCCGAAAAAACGGTCCGCGCCACATCGGCGCGGACCCGTTTCAAAAAAATTTTTTGAGCGCAAAACGCCGCAAAAACGCGGCGTTTTTTGTTTGAATAAAAAAATATCAATAAAATTTTATTTAAATAAAAAATTATCTATTGACTTTGGGAGGGACGATATATAATTCAGAAAAACGAGAACGAATTCCAGCTGATTTTGGAAGGGTTACTCATGAAGGATCAAAGAACACAGATTAAAGCGGTTTATCGGAGCTCTTGGGGGTCGTCCCATAAAGAGGGTTCCTTTGGAGAGCCGGACGCGTCCCGCCAGACGTCGGCTTTGAAACTCGGCTTCCCTATCAGACTTTTTTCCTTCCTTGCTCTTTTTGCACGCTTCTTCTTTTTCGTCTCTGATTTCCGCGCCGCCGTCTTCTTACGCTCCGCCTGCCGCGTTTAACAGAAAACAGTTTGAGTTAGCGAATATAGATATAAAACGTCAGTCAAAGGAAAGACTTACAAAATGGAATGGTTGACCGATCTTCTCGTAGGCGACAGTATCGCGCACATCGTTTTGACGTTAGGAATCGTCGTCGCCGCCGGCATGGCGCTTGGGCGCGTTAAGATCTGCGGAATCTCGCTTGGGGTCGCTTTTGTTCTTCTCATCGGGATCGTCATGGGGCATTTGGGTATGAAGTTCTCCGACGGGGATTCGCATTTTGTCGATCCTCACGTGCTTCATTTCCTTCAGGAATTCGGTCTCATTCTTTTCGTGTTTGCGGTCGGTCTTCAGTCGGGCCCGAGTTTCGTTCGCGCGTTTAAGAAGGGCGGCTTGAAATTGAATCTTCTCGCGGTCTCGATCGTTGCGCTCAATCTTCTGCTCGTTCTCTTTTTCGCGGCGTTTTTCGATATGGAAACGCTCGTCGGGATCCTTTCGGGCGCGGTAACGAACACGCCGGGCCTTGGCGCGGCCCAAGCGGCGGTCTCTGCAGCGGGCGGGAACGCGGAACTCCTTTCGACGGCTTACGCGATGGCGTATCCGCTCGGCGTGCTCGGGATTATTGGAACGGTCGTCGCGATACGGCTCGTTTTCCACGTCGACGTCAAAAAGGAGAACGAACTTCTCGGTAAGGAGAGCTCCGACGCCGCGGCCGTCGAAGCGGCTAAGCCGCTCCCGATCTCAAAAGCGATGATATGGATCTTTGCGGGTATCGCGCTTGGCATGATCGTCGGCAATATCCCGATCTATATTCCCGGCGTTCCGCGCCCATTGAAGCTCGGTCTTGCGGGCGGGCCGCTTGTGGTCACGCTCGTCATTGGCGCGAAGATCCCGAATCTGCTTTCCCGCAGCGCGCTGAGTTTCGCGAGCGACTTGGGAATCTGCCTGTTCCTTGCGTGCGTCGGTCTCAAAAACGGCGAAGTCTTTGTGGAGACGGCGCTCAACGGCGGACTTGCCTGGGTTGGAATTGGATTTGCGATTACGGCGATACCCCTTTTAATCGTCGGTTTCCTCGCGTACGGCCTCTTTAAAGTCGACTATTTCACGCTCACGGGCATGATCGCCGGCAGCATGACGGATCCGCCGGCGCTTTCGTACTCGGTGAACGCGGCGGGCAACGACAGGCCCGCGGTCGGGTACGCGACCGTCTATCCGCTCGTTATGTTCCTTCGAATCGTATCCGCGCAGGCGCTCGTTCTCTTTGCGCTTTGAGCGAAAAGAACAACGGCCGCGGCGTTAAGAACCGCGGCCGTTT